>NZ_FMHU01000001.1:2958099-3286777 GCF_900091415.1 Micromonospora inyonensis
CAGCTCCGGGCGGGCCCGGGTGGGGTGTCGGGCCTGGCGGCGCCGGTCGACGACCTGATTGTTGGTGCGCAGGATGCGGTAGAGGGTGGAGATCGACGCCAGGTAGACGCCTTCGTCGAGCAGCGTCGCGAATGCCTCGGTCGGGGTGGTGTCGACGAACCGGTCGCTGTCGAGCACGGACAGGATCCGGGCGCGTTCGGCGTCGGACAGTCGGTTCGCCGGCACCGGCCGAGGCGTGGGTGCGTACGTCACCGGGGTGCGGGAGCGTCGGTGCGCGGTGCTGCGGGCGATCCCGGTCAGCCGGGCCGCTGCACGCGTCGACGTCTGCGCGGCCAGCAACGCCGTGTGGGCATCGGTCAGGGCTTGGTCGGCGTGGTGTCGGTGTCCGCGCTCTCGGAGATCTCGGCCAAGAGCGCGTGTGCTGATCCGAAAATGGACGGTGAGTGGGCAGGCGGCAGCGTCCCGGCGGAGCCGGGACGGGTTCTTGATCTGGGTCGGTCAGGCGGCTGGGGCGAGGGTGACGGTGTAGCCGAGGGCTTCGAGTTGGCGGATGTGGTTGCGTTTGCGGCGTTCGGGGTTGACGCGGGTGTCGTAGAAGTCGGAGCCGATGTCGTTGAAGCGGGTAACCGGGTCGCGGAGCAGGTGCCAGACGATGGTCAGGATGGATCGGCCGACGGCGACGATAGCGCGTCTGTTGCCGCAGCGTCGGGCGATACGTCGATAGCGTTCGCCGAGGAAGGTGTCGGTCTTACCGGCGGCGACGGCGGCCTCACCCAGGACTCTGGCCAGGTAGGAGTTGCCGTGGCCGGTGGAACCGGAGCCTTTGCTCTTACCCGCCGATTCCTTGACCCCTGGAGCGAAGCGCGCCCACGAGGCGAGGTGAGCGGGGGTGGGGAACCTGCTCATGTCGACGCCGACCTCGGCGATGATCACGTGAGCGGTGGCCGGACCGACGCCGGGAATCTCGTCCAGACGACGCGCGGACTCACCGAAGGGACTCATCTGCTGCTCGATTCGTTGGTTCACCTCGGCGATGTCCGCGGTGATCGCGTCGACGCGGGCCAGCATCCTGGCGAGCAGGAACCCGTGATGCTCGCTGAAACGCCCGACGAACGCGTCCTCCAGCTGGGTGATCTTCTTGCGTAACCGGCTGCGGGCCATCTGCGCCAACACCTTCGGGTCGCGCTGCCCGGCGATCAGCGCGGCCATCATGTCCCGCCCGGAGGTTCCGAAGATGTCGCTGGCCACCACGCTCAACTTGATCTGGGCGTCCTCCAGCAGCTTCTCGACCCGGCTACGTTCGGCGGTTCGGGCAGCGATTAGATCGACCCGATACCGGGTCAAGCCCCGCAGCTCACGGATCGGCGCCGGCGGTATGAAACTCGGCCGGATCATCTGCCGTTCGGCGACCTTGCACAGCCAGACCGCGTCGAGCCGGTCGGTTTTCGGACGTCCGGGTAGATGCTTGACGTCCTTGGCATTGACCAGCCACGTGTCAACGCCGGCTGCTTCGAGCAGGTAGAACACGGGTTTCCAGTAGTCCGAGGTCGACTCCATCACGACCCGGGTGACGCCCAGTTCCCGGAGCCGGTCGGCCATCGTCAGCAACGACCGGGTCATCGTGGAGTAGGTCGACACCTCCTGCCGCCGCCGACCCCCAGGCCCTTGACCTGGGATCCGAACGCAACACACCAGCTCGGCCTTGCCGATATCGAGCGCCGCGATCCGCTCGATGATCTCCTCGTTGTCCTGACTCGATTCCAGCACGCCAGTCCTTCCACCCGAACGGTCACAGGGCGGCCACCCGCGGGAGCTGCTGGAGTCGAAAGCGAAGCTGATCCGCGTGCTCGAAGCAACATTGAAGGGCCCATGACGCAGCTCCCCACACCCGACTTTTCCACGGCCTCGAAGACCAAGCGCACACGGCGTCAGCGAGCGGCCATGATCATTTTCAACCCGGAACGGGCCCGCTCAAAGAGCAGCAGAGGAACTTTTCCCATGATGTCCAACGCGGCCTCGGTCCGGGCGATCTTCCGGTTCGCCAGCTCCAACTCCCGGCGCAGCCGGGCGATCTCGGCCTGGTCCCCACTCGGGCGGCCGACGCTCTGACCGGGCTTCTTGCCCTCGAGCAGGCCGGCGTCACGGGCGCGACGCCACTCACTCATCAGCGACGAGTACAAGCCGTTACGGCGAAGGTAGCCGTTGCCGTCCCCCTCGGCGACGGCCTGCTCGTATCCGGCGAGCAGCCGCAGCTTCTCCGCCACCGTGAACGACCGACGCCGCCGTGGCCGATCTGCGCGAGGTCCTTCACTGGTCATGGCCCCATCGTGCCCGACGGACAGTTGCGCGCTGGAAATCGTCATCGAGAGAAGATCCATCCTCGCCCCGGGAGGGCTACTTGCTCTGAACCGCTGGTCTCACCCAACCCTGACACCCAGGGAGCGGGCGCGCATGCTGCCACCGCCCACACCGGCCGCGTCAGGAATGAGGAGGTCGGCCGTTGAGAGGTTGGCTCGTGCCCGCGCCGCCGGTCTGCTGCCGCCAACATCGCCCGGCGTTCCTACCGGTTGACCTGCCCAAACACGCGTCCACCTTGCTAGACTGAACTCGTCTACCGAACTAGACTTGAGGGCATGAAGCGGGCGGACCTCCTCACGAAGCTCAGCAAAGCCGCCGCCAACGCCGGCATCAGCTTTGACTTCGTGCGGGAAGGTGGCAACCACACCATCTACCGGTACGGCTCGCAGCAAGTCGTCATACCCCGACACAAGGAGATCAACGAACTGACCGCGCGGGGCATCCTGCGCGACCTCGGCCTCAGGTAGAAGGGACTACCGCCGATGACGAAGTACACCGCCGTATGCGTGCGCTCAGGGAACTGGTGGTCGATTAGTGTGCCCGAGCTTCGAGGTGTTCACTCGCAGGCGCGCAGGCTCGACCAGGTGGAGGCCATGGCCCGTGAAGCCATCGCGCTGATGCTCGACGTGTCGCCGCGCAGCTTCGAGGTTGAGGTTCGGCCCGAGATTTCAGCCGAGGTGGCGGCAGCACGTCAGGCGCGGGCCAGGCTGGTGGAGGCCGAGAGGTCAGCGGAGAAGGCGACGGTGGACGCGGCGAAGACGCTGCTGGAGCAGGGCTACACGGTGCGGGACGCCGGTAGTTTGCTCGGGATCTCCCCGCAGCGGGTGTCGCAGCTGACGTCCTCTGGCTGTAAGCCACGCAAGGAGAACCGCAAGCGCAGCGCGGAGCGGACGCCGAGCCGGAAGCGGCGGGTTGTCTCCTGACGCGCGTGTGAATTGCGATGGCCCCGGCCCGGTGGTTCGCCACCAGGTCCGGGGCCAAACTACTGCGACTGAGACGGAAGGGGCCGGGCGCATGTGGCGAGCCCGACCCCTCCGAACCCTGTCAGTGCCCGTATGGCAGGTAGCCGTCGCTGCGCAAGGTTGCCAGCATCTCGTCGTCGCGGAGGTGATCTGTCGATGGCCGGTTAACCGGGGGAACGAAGTTCGACACCGGTACGTCGTACCAGCCTGCCGAGACGATGGCGTTCATAGCGATCCTAGCGGCGCTCTCCCGCCGATCTGGCCCCATCTCCGTGGCGATCTCAACGGCCGGCAGCAGCCCGCTGTTTCGGATCGTCAGGGCGATAGCAGCGCCGTCCGGGTCGAGCTTGCAGAGGAGTTGACGGGCGGTGGCCAGGTCGTGGCCAAGCCCGCACAGGGCCACTCCCACAACGTGCACCGTAAGCGCCGGGTCTGCCGCCACCGCCCGGCAGTGGTGCGTGGTGCACGGCGGGCAGCTGTCCCATGCTGCGGCCAGGGCGTCGAGGAACGGACGCATATCCATAGCCTTCATGCTTCCGCTAGGAGCACGCACGCCGTAGTCGACGGCGTAAAGCGTTTATCTCCAACCTGACTCCTGTCGGTCGGGGATGCTGGGAGGGGCTGCTGCCGGGCCGCTGCCCGCAGGGACGGTCAGGAACGCTGGGGAAGAGTGTCTGCCACTCGGCGGAGTCGGTCACCGAGTGATCCTGCCGTCCGCTGCGAGTCACCTCAACGACCGGTCATTGTCGCGTTACTGGTTGCACGCGCCGGGAAGGTGTGCGTTGCCGGCTTGTAAACCAGCGGCACACCTGCGGCAAGAAGGCTCCGGATCACGGGGCAGCCACCGCAGCTTGCGATAGTGCCGTCACCGCCGTGAGCGACACCGGTGACACCGAGCTTCCGTCCGAACATGAGGACCCGCCGGAAGAGGTCCCAAGGTTTCACCGCCATAGCCCGCTGGCTGAACGACCACGGACATCAAACCACCTACGGCTGCCCGTTCCGCTACCAAGCCGTGCAGCTCATGCTCGACACGGGCTTCGGGGCCGGGTTCTTCGTGCACCGAGGCCAGCTTCTACAAGGCGTCCACGATCCCGTGATCACCAGCAAGGAATGGGCGGACTACCTAGCAGCGAGGGAGACCCGGTCGGTCATGCCGTCCAGGTCGAAAGCCTCTCCGCACGTGCTGGTCGGCCTGGTCAAGTGCGGGGAATGCTTGACTGCCCTCACCGCCCGCCCCGACCGGCGCGGCACCATGTGGTACCGGTGCAAGTCACGCAGCGAGCGGGGCTGCCGCAACGGCATGGTGAAGATCGCGGACGTGGAAGCTGACGTGTTCGCGTGGCTCACGCAGTTCATCGGTGACCTGGACGCAGCTACCCGCACGGCGCAAGCCCAGCAACGGCGCTGGGACGTCGCCGAAGACCGCGCTAAGAATCTGCGCAGACAGATCACCGAGCAGGACAAGGCGCTCACCCAACTAACCGTTGACCGGGCTAGGCAGCTTGTCCCCGAGCACGCCTACAAGGCTGCCGCCGACGAGATTCAAGGTGTTCGCGACCGGCTGGCCGCCGAACTTGACGAGGTGCAGCGGGAGGTTCAGCCGATCCGCCGGGTTGAGCCAGCCGCCTATCACGGTCTGATCGAGGAGTGGCCGACGCTGCCGGTGCAGGCGCGGCGAGATGCGTTGCGGAAGCTGATCTCGCGGGTGCGGGTGTGGTCGAAGCCGTTCCGCGTCGAGGTGGACGACACGTGGAGCCAGGTTGCCTGAGCGTTTTCGCTGGCCAGAGGCTGTTTGTCGATGCGTGTTAAGGGTCACCTCAAGAGCTTCAGGAACGGCACCATCAGCTCGGACAGCGGCATCGAGTCGTGACGGGCGATGCCGGTCGCGCTGGCTGGGGTCGCCCGTCCGAGCACGGTCCGCCCCAGCACCTGTACGCCCTGCCGGCGCAGCGCCGTGCGGAACACGTCGGCGGCGTACCCGGTGGGTTCCCAGACCGTCACCCAGTCGCTGGTCGGGGCGGCGCCGACGGCGACCTGGCCGGTCACCACGACGGTGTTGGTGCCGTGCTCGTGGTCGAAGGAGACGTTCGTCGTACCGGTGGCAACGGTGGTGGCGCGGTTGTCGATCCGCACGTACCCGTTCGGCGGGGTGAGGCTGATCTGCGGACGTTCCCCGGCACCCGCCCCGGGTGTCGCGGTGACGATCACCGTGCCCGCGTCGTAGTCGGTGTCCGGGGCGACGGTCAGCGCGGAGACCTGGGCCGCGTAGTAGTAGGGCTCGTCGTCCCAGGTCCAGTCCGGGCCGAGTCGGGTGGCGTCGTAGCGGGTGTCGTCGGCGACCAGGTTGCCGCCGACCACCCGGATGCCGGCCGCCGCGACCCGGGCGGCGAGCGCGTCGTAGTCGGCGGCGAGCATGGTGGGGTCGCCACCGCCGCGCAGGTGGAGGTCCCCGGTGAGGACGGTGCCGCGTCGGGCGCCGGTGTGCAGGACGTCGGTGGTGAACCGGTGCCCCGCACCGAGCAGCTCCATGGCGGCGGCCGAGGTGAGGAGTTTGGTGTTGGATGCCGGGATCAGCCGGCGATCCCCGTTGCGTTGGTAGATGGTGTCCCCCGTGGTCGCGTCGGCGACCACCACGCCCGCCTGCGCGCCGTCCAGTCGGGCGTCGGCGAGGATCGCGTCGATGGTGGCGCTGAGCCGGGTCTCGGCGGGGGCGGGGGACTCGGCGGTGGCCGTGGGCGCGGCACTGGTGGTCGCGGTGGCGAGGGCGGTGGCGAGAGCGACCAGCGCGAGGGCCCGAGGGTAGCGACGACGTTGCATCCGTCGATGCTGTTATGGAGGTTCTTTTCAGCACAGCTCCGAGCGCGAAGATTTGTGCCGTGCCGGGTGCGGCCCCGCCTACCGGATGGACCTTCGCAGTCCGGCGGTGACCGGCACGTCCGGGACGTATTGGCCCGGACCGCGCGGATGACCGGAGTCCGCTTGACGGATCTCTCGGCAGCGGGCACCGTTGGCCGGAGGGGGCGGTACGAGTTGCCCTGTTTGTAGCGAGTGGCGGGCCCGTGCTCCGGGCCGCCCGCGTACCGGAGGGGCCCGTTCCTGGCGGCCCCGTGTCCGGACGTGCCGCCGGGTGGTGTGACCGGGGCCCCGCGACCGGCGCTGGTCCGACGGGACCGATCGCCGGCCACCGGCGACCACCCGACCACCAGTGAGGAGATCCGCCATGCTCACCATGACCGACAACGCCGTACTCGTGATCCGTGACCTCGCCGCGCAGCAGGACGTCTCCGACGCCGGTGGGCTGCGCATCACGGCCGACCTGGACGCTGGCTCGCTCGCCGTCGAACTGGTCGGGCAGCCGGCCCGGGACGACCAGGTGGTGGACACCGACGGTGCCCGGATCTTCCTCGACTCCGACGCCGCCGAACTGCTCAACGACACCTCCGTCGACGCCAGCGTCGACGAGGAGGGGGTGGTGCAGTTCGGTTTCACCGAGAAGCCGGCCCACTGACCACCGGGCGACGCTGCCCGGCGCCCCACTGACCACCGGGCCGGCTCCGCCCGGCGGCCGGTGAGGACCGGGTCGCCGCCGGGCGCCGTCAGCCGGTCCGCCCGGACTCGCCGCCCCGCGACGGCCAGGCCGGTCGTCCGCCGTGGCGCGGTCCGCGTGGCCGGTGGCCGTCGGGGCGCTCCCCCCGGCGATCGTTCGCAGACGACGGGGGTGGTCCGGCCGGCTGCCGGAGCGCGGCCAGCACGTGGGCCAGGTGGTGCGAGGTCCCCCAGGCCGCCCAGCTGGTCGCCGAACCGGCCCCGGCGGCGCCCCGCGCACGGCGCAGGATCTCGTGGTCGCCCCAGGAGAAGCCGGCCCCGGCCCTCGGCCAGTGCGGCGCGGCGACCACCGCCCGGCACAACTCGGCGACCCGGTCGTCCCCCCGTCCGCCCCGGCGGGACCACTGGTAGATCCACCAGGCCCCGTCGGCGGTGTACCGCATGCCGGGCAGCCGCTCGGGCGGGCCGGGGGTGGCGGTGCGGATGCCGTAGTCGGCGTAGCCGACGCCGAGCCCGGTGAGGTTCTGCCAGAGCCGTCAGTCCCAGCGCGTCAACCGGACCGGCTCGCCGTCGGGGAGTCCGGGCAGGGCGGGAGGCATCGCCCCGGCCGCCACCGTCACCGATCGCCAGGCGTGCCGGCGGGCCCAGTCGACCAACCGGCGCACCCGCGGCTCGGCCGCGCGCAGATCCGCCATGCAACAGACCTCGCCCGCGTCGAGCAGCAGGTCGCACTGTTCCGGCATCAGTCCGGTACGCCGCCAGATGCGTTCCACGGCCGCCGTGGCCGCGTCCGGGCCGCACGGGCCTCCAATGTATCGAGCGATGACCATGTCTCACAGCGCCGTTCGGCTGATCTGCCGGTCAACCGGTGGCATCGCGCCCGGCCCATGGTCTATCGGCTCAGGCAGGGCAGGTCCAGCCATTCCTCGTCCGGGATCCGGTCCCGCACGGTGTCGAGTTCGCGGAGCAGGGTCGCCAGGTCCCGGGGGTCGTCGAGGTGGTGCAGGACGGCCCGGTGGAACGCGGCGGTCATCGCCGCCGGCATCAGGTCCGACGCATCCCGGCAGAGGGTGCCCCGGGTCAGGGTCCCGGCGATCCGGCGGGACACCGCATCCGGGTAGCTCGCCGGATCGGTGCCCCGGTTCAGGGTGAAGGACAGGCCACCGCTGGCCTCCCGCCAGACCTGTCGCGCCCGTTCCCCGGCGAGAAAACGGATCAACTCGCGGGCCTCCGGAGTGTCCTGGAACATCCCCACCACGTCCTCGGCGATCTCGGTGGTCGTGGCGGTGCCCCCACGCGCCGCGAACGGCGGGAACGGGAAGAAGTCGAACCGGTCCGGGGCCTGTCGCCGGTAGTCGCGGACGATGTAGGAGCCCTGGTGGTCCAGATGGCACTCCGGCCGTTCGGCGAACATGCCGAGACCGGCGACGTTGAAGCCGGTGAGCAGGGCGTTCGGGGTGCTCCGGCCGGCCCGGGTCACCTCGCCCCACGCCTGCCAGACCTCGCGCATCTGCGGCGAGTCCCACGGCAGGTCGCCAGCCGTCCACGCCTGGTATGTCGCCGCCCCCCACCGGTGCAGGAAGAGGTCCTCGATCCAATCCGTGCCCGGCCAGCCGGACAGCGGTGGCGCGCCCATGCCCAGGCACCACGGGGTGCGCCGTCCGCCGCTGAACGCCACCAGCTCCTCCCAGGTGGCCGGCGGACGCCGGGCCAGGGTGGGGTGCCGGTCGGGCGCGTACCAGACCAGGCTCTTGGGGATCACGTTGACGGAGAGCCCGTAGACCCGTCCGCCGAGGGTGACCAGCTGTGGCTCCAGATCCGTCCGCCGGTCCCCGCCGAGCACGTCGTCCAACGAGTGCAGCTTGCGGCTGGGCACGTACGTCTGGAGGTCGTTGAGCCGGGGCAGCACCGCCACGTCGGGCGGGGAGCCCCGGTCGACCCCGGAGCGGAGCACCTGGCTGACGTCCCGGGTGCCCCGGTAGTCGACCGTGATGCCGGTCCTGCGCTCGAACTCGTCGAGCACCGCGACGAAGGCGGCGGCCTCGGTGTCCGGGGGTTTTCCCCCGTCGTCCGCGGGCGCCTCCGACCAGGAGGCGATGACCGTGACCCGTCCGGTCGGGGTCGCGTCCGCGCAGGCGACGACGCCCCCGACGGCGAACAGGGCCGGGAGCAGCAGCAGACCGATTCGGCGTCTCATCGTTCGTGGTACCGGTATTCATCCAGGCGCGGCTGGAAGCCGAGCAGTACGGCCACCGCGGCACAGAGCGCCGCGACGGACAGGACGATCTCGCCGCCGAAACTGTTGGCCGCCCGGGTGGCCCGGTCGATGGCGACGTCGCCGTTGGTCCGTGCGTCGCCGGCCGGGTCGGCGGTGGTCGCCGCCGGTTCGGCGCGACCCTTCGGCCCAGCCGGTTCCGTGCCCCCCTTCGGCCCCGCCGGTTGCGTGTCGCCGTCCGGCGGAGCGCCGCCGGCCGCGGTGACCAGGTCGATGGTGCGCGGGCACCCGTCCCGCCCTCCGCAGGCCGCCTCGAGCCGGTCGGTGAGGCGGTCGGTGTCCCCGGCCGCCAGCAGGGCCAGCTGCTCCCGGCGGTGCCCGTCGACCTCGCTGATCGACTCCCGGGCGGCGGTGAGCTGCCCGGCGGACCAGAGGCTCGACGAGGTGGCGACGCCCATCAGCACCACGAAGAGGGTCGCCAGCAGCAGGGGGGCGTTCAGCCGGCGGCGGAACCGTCGGCGCAGGAACCGCTGGGCCCGTACCAGCAACCCGACCAGGACGAGCACCGGCAGTAGCCAGACCCCGGCCGCGGCCGGACTGGTCCACACCCGACCGACCTGGTCGTCCAGGGCCCTCAGCTGGGCCTCCCGGAGCCGGTCCAGCCGGAGCAGGAGTTCCTCCAGGAGGCTGGCGGCGTCCCAGAGCGAGGCGGTGCCGAGGGCGCTGTCCCGGTCCTGCCGGAAGTGCACGTCGGCCCGGGCGATCAGGCCGGTGTAGGTGACCAGGAGCGCCTCGACCACCTGGATGTCGCCGCTGCCCGTCTCACCGGCCGCATTCCGCTCGGCGACCTCGGCGAGGTGCTGTCCGGCGGCGGCGATCCGGTTCTGGTACTCCTCGCCGGGGCCGCCGAGGAGTCGGGTGCCGTCGGAGAAACCGGCCAGCGCCGCGCCGTGCGCGGCCCGGAGGGCGACCTGGGTGTCGTAGACGGCCAGGACCGACGGCACGGACTGCCGGGCAACCGCGTCGGCGGTCCGGTGCACGACGAGGAAGACCGAGAGGCAGCCCGCCAGCGCGACCGCCGTCGCGACCAGCAGGGCCCGCCGGTGGCGCCGCAGATCCCGCCGGGTGGTGCTGGTCAAGGTGGCCGCGCTCACGCCGGCACCGGTCCCGGCACGTCGAACTCCGTCCCGCACCGTTCGCAGTACCGGGCGCCCGGTGGTGACCCGCGGCCGCACCGGCAGGTCCGGACGGCGCCGCCGGTCGCTCCCGGCTCCGCCGGAGGCGGGCCGTCGTGCCGGGGGTACGACCAACCGACCGGCTCCGGCCGGGACGGGTCGGCCCGCCCCGGCACCTGCCCCGGCGCAGGATCCTCGGCGTCGACCAGCAGTCCCAGCTCCCCGAGCCGGCGGGTGTCACCGGCCACGGCGGCCAGCCTGACCGCCCGCCCCAGCGGGCCGGCGGCCGAGAGGTCGTCGCTGTCGTGGCCCTCGCCGTCGTCGACGACCTCGCGGCTCCGATCCTTGCGACCGGTGTCGTACGCGGTTCGGGGGTCGACCTGACCGGGCAGGGTCGGGTCGTCCGTCCAGCGCACCAGCGCGGCCACCGGGGGCGTCTGCGCGGTGTCCGCCACCATCAGGTCGATCCGGGCCGCCAACAGGTCCTCGTCCCGGGGCCGGTCCGTGCCGTCCACGGCCAGGCAGAGGTGGTACTCCCGGCGTTCCTCACCCCACGAGCCGGTCGGGTGGTCCACCGTCCGGTCGTCGACCGGTACGCCGGTCAGGTCCCGCACCGTCGGGTGGACCTGCCGGCAGAACAGCACCCGGTTCGGGGCGACGGTCCTGATCCGTAGCCGGACCTGCGGCACCACGATCGCGGCGGCCGTCGGGGCGACGGGCATCCCGGTCGGCGGGCGGGCCGTCGACTCCGATCCGTCGACCAGAGCGAGCCGCGGCCGGTCCGTCCCGGCCGCCGGCCGCCGGTCCCGGGCGCGTGCCGTGACGGTGAGGATCCCGTGCAGCTCGCGGTCGGCGGGGGAGAGGAGGTGGTCGTACTCCAGGTGCAGGTCGAAGCCGAGGGGGACGGTCGACACCGAATCACTCCTCACGCGTCACAGCAGGGTCAGGGGACGGACGGTGTTCGCCCGGTCGAGCAGCACGCCGTGGTCGTTGCGGTTGCGGGCCTGCTGCCGGGCGAGGCCGCGGAAGGACCGGGCGAGCCGCCGCCGCAGGGCGGTCTCCGAGGGCGGTTCCCCGAACGTCCCGCCACCGTCCAGCCCGTCCGGTCCGGTAGCCAGGATCCGTTCCAGCGCCGCCTCGAGAACGGTCGTGGTCAGCCGGTCGCGGGCCTCGCCGTGCGGGCTGCCGCCGTCGAGCCGTAGCTCCGCGAGACGTCCGACCGCCGCGTTCAGCGACGCCGCGTCGGGTGGCTCGTCACCGAGCCAGGTGGTGAGCGCCCGGACGGCGGCGATCCGGGCGGTGTCGTGGTGCCGGGAGAAGCGGGGGACGCCGTCGAGGGCGGCCACCGCCCCGGTCCGGTCCCGCCCGGCCAACCGGAGCCGGGCCAGACCGAACGCGGCGCTCGCCGTCAAGCGGTCCCGTCGCCACACCGCCTCGTAGTAGCGGGTCGCCCGGCCGGCGTGACCGGTGTGCTCGGCGCAGTAGGCGAGGGCCAGCTTCGGCGCGATCTCCCCGGGGAGTTCCCCGTACACCTGGTCGAAGAGGTCGCCGGCCCGGGAGACGTCGCCCTGGGTGAGCGCGAGCAACGCGTGGTGCCAGGTCATCCGCCAGTCGACCGAGGCGTCGTCGCCGAGCTGCCGTTCGGCGGCGGTGAGCGCGTCCCAGGCGCGGGGCGGGTCGCCCAGCTCCAGCCGGGCCCGGCACCGGGCGAGTTCGATCTCGACGGAGGGGGTGTCGAAGGCGTCGAGGCCGTCCAGCAGGCTCTCCGGGTCGAGCGCCCCGACCGTGGTGAGGAACTCGGCCGCCGGGTCGCCGGACGCGGGACGGGGCACCGGCAGACCGGTGGCCACGGCAGCCGGAGCGGGCTGGCCGTGCGCGCGCAGGATGCTGGCCCCCGGCCTGGTCCAGTGCGCCAGCGGCGGCACGGCGCCGAGACCCGCGTCGAAGAGCGTGGGGGTGGGCGAGAACACGGTGGAGGACGCGGGCTGCTCGTGCACCGACCGGGTCGGCAGCAGCTCGTGCAGCACTCCCCGGATCTGCTCCGACATCTCGGTCGCGGAGGCGAAGCGGCGTTCCGGCTCGGCGTGCCGTGCCCGCCGCACCAGCCGGAGGAACGACTCCACCCCGACCTCGGCGGCCGGGGCCCCCGGCCCGGGGACGAGACCACGGCTCAGCTCTGCCAGCAGCACCCCGACCGAATACAGGTCGGAGCGGACCGTGGCGCCGTGCGTCTCCACCTCCCGGTCGCTGACCCGGTACAGCGGGGTGCCCACCAGCGGGCTGGACCGGTCGTCGACCCGGCGTACCCCACCGAGGTCGATCAGCTTGATCCGGTCGGCGGTGCGGATCACGTTGCCGGGGTGCAGGTCGGTGTAGAGCAACCCACGGCGGTGCAGGTAGTCCAGCGCGGTCAGGATCTCGTGAGCGTACGCGAGGATGTGCTCCAGCGGCAGCGAGATGTCCGGCCGGGCCGGGTCATGGGCGGCCCGGCAGAGTTCGGCCAGGGACATCCCGTTGAGGTACTCCATGACGAGGTAGCTGGCCTGCCCCCCGAAGAGCCGGTCCGGGGCGGTGACGAAGTTGAAGATCCGGACGATGGTGGGATGGTCGAGTGTGGTCAGGTAGCGCCGCTCGGCGACCTCCACCGCCAGCGCGTGCCGGTCGGTCTTGTTGATCAGCCGTTTGAGCGCGACCGGGTTGTCGTCCAGATGGGTGTCCCTGGCGAGGTACACCTGGCCGAGGCCGCCCCGGGCCAGGTAGCCGACGACCTCGTACTGGTCGGCGACCCGGTCGCCGCGCTCCAGGTCGGGCACGAAGGCGAAGGGTGTCTGGCAGCGGACGCAGAAGCCGTGGTCCAGACGGTCCTTCCCACCCCGCCCGACCGGGCCGCCGCAGCGGGCACAGAACCGCTGGTGCTCGGGGACCACCGGGTCGCGCAGGACCCGCTCGTCGGTCGGGAACTCCAGCACGGGGAGCGGAACCAGATCGGCCACCGTCCAGGTCTCGCCAGCGGCCGGCGGCGTCGTCCCGGACCCGCGCCGGGGCGACCGGTCGGCGCGGCGGGGGGCCAGCCCGCACCGGTCGCAGAAACCGGTCTCGTCGACCGTGCCGGTGCAGTCCGGGGTACGGGTGCAGAACATCGGGCGGACCCCCCGTCGGACTCGTCGCCGGACCGGTCGTCGAGGGCACGGCGCACCTCGTCGCCCTACCCGTGGACCGCCCCGGCCGGGCCGGTCCGGAGCAGGTCGTGTGCCCGACGGTACCGGTCGCGCCGCGCGATGTCCCCGGTCAGTTCGGCGGAGCAGGCGACGACCCGGACGTGCCGGTCAGGATCGGGGGCCCAGTCGGCCGGAACAGCGCTGGTCCGGCGGGGTGACCGGTCGGCGGGGCATCATCCAGTCCAGGGCGGTCTCCTCCACCGGCCAGCCGTGCACGCTGACCACGCTAAACGGGACCCGGGCGGCCCCGGAGCAGAGGGTCTGCGTCCGGACCCGGCTGTTGGGCAGGAACCGGATCACGCCGCCCCGGTCGAGTACGACCGTCGAGGTGTCGGTCACCGTGATCAGGTGTCCGAGCACGACGCCGGCCGCCGGGCCGGTCTCCGTCGACGCGACCTCGATCGCGGCGGTGGGCAGGACGGGCACCCGCAGGAACACCGCCCCCATCACCAGCGGAAGCGCCGCGGCGACGGTGTACGCCAGCCCGTGGGTCAGGGCCGGGGCGGCCCGGCGGGGGAGCGGGCCGGTCAGCACGCCGGCGGCGGCCGGTGGTACGGCCAGGAGGGCCACGGTGCTCCACTCGTCCGCGCGGACCGCCGCCCAGATGGCCGGCCCCAGCACGGCGTACGCCACCACGGCCGCCGCCACCGGCAGCCCCACGCCGACCAGCATGATCCGCAGCGGGCGGTCAGGGTAGAGGTACCGGGTGCGCAGGGCGAGCAGCCAGAGGGCGAGCATCAGCAGGGCCGGGAGGAACCGCAGCTGCCAGGTGAGCGCGGCCAGCGACACCGCGGCGGTGAGGACCCAGCCCGGGGTACGGGCCGTGCCGGAGGCGAGCAGCGAGCGCTCCGGGTCGAACTGCTCCGGCGCGCTCAGCCGCAGCAGCCGGCCGAGCACCCCGACCACCAGCACGCCCAGCGGCACCGCCCAGACCAGCGCGATGAGCAGGGCACTGAGCAGCCCGAGTGGGCTGACGTACTGCACCAGCAGCAGCATCGTCGAACTGTCCTGCCGGCTGAGCTGCCACAGCCGCAGCACCAGCAGCAGGACGGGGAACGCCGGGACGAGCGTCAGCAGCCACTGCTGCGCCTGCCGCGCCCCTGCCGTCCGGCGCGGGCGGCCGTCCGTACCGGGGCCACCGGCGGTCCGGGGTGACCCGGCAGCGGTAGCGCGAACCTCTCCCACGGCCACTGCCGTACCTCCACCTTCCTCGGCTCGGGCTGCTGCTCCTCGGCGACCGACTGCGGCCGGTTGAACGGCTGCTGCCAGCGGAGGTTGTCGTCGTACGCCTCCTCCCAGACCTTGTCCTCGTCGTCCTTGGCGGACGCGTGCAGAGCGAGGTCGACCAGGTCACGCAGGGCCGTGTTGGGGCCGGTGTTGACGCCCCACCGCTCCTGTGGTGACGAGCCGATGTCCCAGTGCCGCAGGGGCTTGACGTTCTTCAGGGTGGTGGGGAAGGCGTCCCGGTCCTGGCTGGAGGTCACGAAGCCGGCCAGGATCGCCGCGTCGGTGGTGACCGCGTCGGTGCGCCCGTCGTACAACTCCTGGACGCACTCGCTGATCTTGTTCCGGCCGTACGCCTCGGCGCCCACGTCGCGCAGCCGGTTCTGCGAGGTCGAGGTGGTCAGCGTGCACACCCGCCGCCCGCGCAGGTCCTCCAGGCTGCTGACCGGGCCGGGCTCGTCCGCCAGGGTGACCACCGACTGTTCGGTGTGCAGGTACGGCGCGGAGAAGGTGGCGCCCTCCCGGGTCCGTTCGTCGGTGACGCTGTACGAGGCGATCACCATGTCGACGGTGACGAACCGGTTGTTGTAGGGGGCCTGTCGCCGGGCCCGATCCTCGCTCTCGATCGGCAGCAGCACCACCTTGCTGCGGTCGAAGTCCAGATAGCTGGCGATCATGTAGGCGATGTCGATGTCGAAGCCCCGCCAGCCGCCCCCGGGCAGCTGCAACGCGATGCCGGGCTGGTCGTCCTTGACCCCGATGAGCAGCTCCCGCTTGCCCTTCATCCCGGCCCGCTCCATGAGCTCGTCGCGGGTCGGGGGCCCGGTGTCGAGCACGACGGGGACCAGGGCCACCGCCAGTACGGTCAGCACGACCGTCAACGCCACCAGCCGGAGTTGTCGCGATCGGGTGCTCGACGGGGCGGTCGTCGTCGCCGCGCTCGGCTCAGTCTCCTGACTCAAGCTCGTTCCTCCCGCTGCCGCACCGGTGACCGGCCCTCCATTGTGGGGTCTGCGGGTTCGGTGCGGACAATCGCGTGCCGGGTCGCCGCAGGCGGGTATCCGACTCTCGTCCCGACGGCCGAGGTGGGGTCGGTGGTCTCGTGGTGTGGGCGGCGCGGTGCGTGTGGTGTCAGCAGGGGCTGGCGGAGGGCCGGCAGCCGACGCCGGACATGAGCGCGCGGCGCCGTTCCGAACCCCGCTGCGGGGTCGTCACGTCGCCGCGCTCTGGCCGTCTCCCACCGTCGCAGCCTGCGGCGGTACGCCAGCGGGGACCTGGCTCGACCGACCTCCGGCGTGCCGCGTCGGTCAGCTTGCATGATGCCCCTTCCGGGAGGCCGCAAACCTGACCGCTGTGGAAAAGTCCTCCATTGTCCAGGTGGCGGCGTGACCAGGGTCGGCACCGGGTATGGGCAGGACATGGAGCACTACACGATCGCGACCGTCGCCGAGCGGAGCCCCGACTTCCGTCGGGTCCTGTGGACCGGACAGCAGACCCAGCTGGTGATCATGACGATCCCGCCGGGTGGGGAGATCGGCGAGGAGGTCCACGAGGACACCGACCAGATCCTGACCTTCGTCAGCGGCACCGGCGAGGCCCGGGTCGCGGACGAGACGAAGGCCGTGAACCAGGGCGACCTGGTGGTCGTACCGGCCGGCACGAAGCACAACTTCGTCAACACCGGCCCGAACCCGCTGGTGCTGTACACCGTCTACGGCCCGCCCGAGCACGCCGACCAGGTCGTGCACCGGACCAAGGAGGAGGCCGACGAGATGGAGGCCGCCGGCAAGGACGAGCCGCCGACCACGGCCCAGTAGCCCCCGCGCGCTCCGGAGGCGGCGGACCAAGGGTCTGAACAGGGCGGATCGGGGTACGCCGGGCAGGTGGACCGGCCGGCGATCTCCGACTACGGATTCCTCTCCGACTGCCGTTCCGGCGCACTGGTCGGCCGGGACGGTTCGGTCGACTGGTGGTGCCCCGACCGGTTCGACTCGCCCGCCGTGTTCGGGCGGATCCTCGACGACGCGGCGGGCCGGTGGCGGATCGCCCCGGTCGGCACCGGCCGGGTGGAGCGGGCGTACCTGCCCGACACCCTGGTGCTGCGGACCGTGCACCACACGCCCGAGGGGAGCGTCGCGGTCACCGACGCGCTCGCCGCCGAGCCCGGTGCCCGGGCGCACCAGCTGGGGCACAATTCCCCGGCGGTGCTGCTCCGGGTCGTCGAGGGGCTCAGCGGGCGGGTCCCGATGCGCCTCGACTTCACCCCCCGGCCCGAGTACGGGCTGCTCACGCCGCATCTGCGGAAGCTGCCGGACGGCACGGTACGGGCCGAGGCCGGCCCGGTCGCCCTGGCACTGCGGGGTGGCCCACCACTGCACGTCGAACGGGACCGGGTCCGGGCGGACTTCGCGGTCTCCGCCGGCGACCGCCTCGGCTTCGACCTGGCGTACGCCCCGGCGTACGGCGGGGTCCCCGCTCGCCTCGACCCGGTCGACGCGCTCGCCGACACGGTCCTCGCCTGGCAGGCGTTCCGGGAGTCGCACCGTTACCAGGGCCGCCACGCCGGGCTGGTACGGCACAGCGCGACGGTGCTCCAGGGGTTGACGTACACCCGCAGCGGCGCGGTCGCCGCCGCCCTCACCACCTCCCTGCCCGAGCGGCTCGGGGGAGACCGCAACTACGACTACCGCTACTCGTGGCTGCGCGACTTCGCGATGACCCTGCACGCCCTCTGGGTGGCGGCCTGCCCGGACGAGGCGTCCCGCCTCTTCGCCTGGGCGTCCCGGTCGATCGGCCAGCTCGGCGACGATCCGGTGCCGGTGCTCTTCGGCCTCGAGGGGGAGCGTGGCCTGGCCGAGCACGAGATAACCCACCTGCGCGGGTACGCCGACAGCCGGCCGGTGCGGCTGGGCAACGACGCCTGGCGGCAGCGTCAGCTGGACGTGCCCGGCGAGGTGGTCTCGGCGGTCTGGCGGCTGCACGAGTACCTCGGTGAGCGGCTCGACGACGAGCTGCGGGAGACGGTGGTCGGTCTGACCGAGCAGGTGGCCGCGACCTGGCGGCTGCCGGACCGGGGAATGTGGGAGACCCGGGAGGACGAGCGCCACCACGTCTCCTCCAAGGCGCTCTGCTGGGTGACCATGCGGCTCGCGGTGGAGCTGGCCCCCCAGCTCGGGGACCGGGCCGACCCGGTGCGTTGGCGGGCGGTGCGCGACGAGATCCGCGCGACGGTCCTGGAGCGGGGCTGGAACGAGCGGATCGGCGCGTACACCGGCGCGTTCGGCTCCGACGAACTCGACGCCTCCGCGCTCTACCTGCCGGTGGTGGGTTTCCTGCCCGCCACCGATCCCCGGATGCGGGCCACCATCGCGGCGGTGGAGCGGGACCTGGCTACTCCGGACGGGCTGGTCCGGCGCTGGTCGGCCGACCCGGGCGGGTTCCTGCTCTGCTCGTTCTGGCTGGTGCAGTGCCTCGTCCTGGCCGGCGAGCGGGAGCGGGCCGAGGCGCTCTTCACCCGGGTGGCCGGGCACGCCAACGACCTCGGGCTCCTTGCCGAGCAGGTCGACCCGGTCACCGGTGGGATGCTCGGCAACTTCCCGCAGGCGCTCTCGCACATCGGCCTGATCAACGCCGCCTGGGAGCTGACCGAACCGGGGGGCGACTGACCCGGCAGGCAGCGCGGAGCTTCAGTGTGCGTCGACGCTCAGCCAGTGCGGGCTGCGCCGGCCGGGCTCGTACGTCGTGTCCAACCGCTTCGCCAGCACGCCCGGCAGCCCCTGCGTTCGGGCGGTGGCCAGGGTCTCCGCGCCCGCACCGGGGAACCATGGCGTGGTCTGCCAGTGCGGTCCGCCCAGGGCGAGCCCGTCCAGCAGCTCCCGGCGCTGCGCGTACGGAACGTCCACGCTGGACACCCCGTCGAGCCAGAGCAGGTCGACGACGAGGTACTGGCCGGCGGGGTCGACGCGTCCGGCCCGCGCCGGACGGGGCGGACGCACCCGACCGGCGGCGTCGATGTCGACCAGGATCCCGTCCAGCACCACCTCGGTCGGGGCCAGCGCCTCGGCCATGTCCCGCAGCCAGGGGTACGCCGCCGTGACGTCGGGCTCCCCGTCGGCGTCCGTCGGGGCGAGCAGCCGCAGCCGGCCGCCGGAGACGTACGCCAGCGCGCGTACCCCGTCCCAGCGCAGCTCGTACCCCCAGGCGGCCCCGTCGGCCGGCAGCTGTCCGGCGGCCGTCGGGCGCATCGGCGCGATCCGGTCCGGCATGCTCACCCAGCCCTCCGGCGCCGGGTCGGTACGCCGGACCATCCAGTCGCGGTCCGTGCCGCCGGTGGCGAAGAGCACGTACCGGCCGGCGGTGCGTTCACCGGACAGTCGGACGACCACCTCGTCGTCGCGCCACTTCTCGCACCGGTACGTGCCCCGGTCGTGGATGGTCATCCGACCGCCGCCGTACTCGCCGGCCGGGATCTCGCCGTGGAAGTCGAGGTACTCGATCGGGTGGTCCTCGGTGTGCACGGCCAGATGGTTGCGGCCGGGCTCGCGGGGCAGCCCACGCGGCACGGCCCAGGAGACCAGCACGCCGTCGCGCTCCAGGCGCAGGTCCCAGTGCAGGCTGCGGGCATGGTGCTGCTGGATCACGAACCGGCTCCGCCCGTCGCCCGGGTCCGGCCCCCTGGGCGAGCGTCGCGGCACCGGCTCCGGGGTCCGTCCGGCGTCGCGTTTGCACCGGTACTCGCGCAGCCGGTCGGCCATGGGGACATTGTCCGCGAATCCGGACGCCTCCGCAGCGGCATGGGACCGGAGCAGGTGGGTACGCGGACCGGTATGAGCCCGTCGGACCAACCCGCCGTCGTCCTGCCCCGCGGCGTCCGGATGCCGTTGCTCGGCTTCGGCACCTGGCAGGCGTCCGGCCAGTCCGCCTACGACGCCGTGCGGACCGCCCTCGCCGCCGGCTACCGGCACGTCGACACCGCCACCATGTACGGCAACGAAAAGGAGGTGGGACGGGCGATCCGGGACAGCGGGCTGCACCGGGACGACGTCTTCGTCACCACCAAGATCCCCTCGGACGGGGTGGGGCGCGAACGGCACGTCCTGGAGGCCAGCCTGGCCGCCCTCGACACCGGCCACGTCGACCTGTGGTTGATCCACTGGCCCCCGGCCGCTCCGGGCGACAGCGTGCGGATGTGGCGGCAGGTACTCAAGGCGCGCGACGACGGCCTGACCCGTGCCGCCGGGGTGAGCAACTACTCGACCGCGCAGCTCGACGAGTTGATCCAGGCGACGGCGGAGGCCCCGGCGGTCAACCAGATCCGCTGGGGTCCGATGCTGTACGACGCCCGGCGGCACGCCGAGCACCGGGAACGCGGGGTCGTGCTGGAGGGGTACAGCCCGTTCAAGACCACCGACCTCACCGACCCGGTGCTGACCGGGGTCGCCGAGGCGCACGGCGTCACCGCGGCCCAGGTGGTGCTGCGCTGGCACGTCGACCACGGGATCGTGGTCATCCCCAAGTCGGTCACGCCGGCCCGGATCCGGGCCAACGCCGACATCTTCGACTTCGCGCTGACGCCCGAGGAGCGGAGCACGATCGACGCCCTGGGCGGCCCGGGGGACCCCGGCGACAGGCGTAACGCACCGACCGACTTCATCGTCTAGGTCGGCGTTCCGCGCCGGTCGGTCCGCTCGCCGGGGTCCGTCCCACCGGTCCTGCCGCCGGAGCGCCGGGTACGTCAGATACGGGTGCAGGTGGTGCCGTTGAGGGTGAAGCCGTTCGGCGCGGAGTAGCTGTCGCTCATCGACGCATGGTGGCCGAAGGTGACCGGGGCGCCGGGGGAGACGGTGCCGTTGTAGCTGAGGTTCCGCGCGGTCACCGTGCTGCCGTTCTGGGTCAACTGGACCGCTCCGGTTCGTGCGCCCTGGGTCCACCCCTCGGTCGAAGGGGAGATCCCGCGCCATCCGATCGGATCTTCCATGGGTCGGTTGCGGGGAGTAGTCTCTTGCCTTCAACGCGTGCCGCTCCCCTCGGAGGCGTACACCAGCATGGGTGGATCCCCCCTGCGCATTCTCGTCGTCGGCGCGGGCATCGCCGGGCTCGCGGCGGCCCGGGCCCTGCGAATGGCGGGATACCGCCCGGACGTCACCGAGCGACGGACCGTCACGGAACCGCCGGACAGTGGCCTCTACCTCCCCGGTAACGCCGCCCGCGCACTGCGCCGGCTCGACCTCGACCTGCCCGTCCGTCCACTCGGGCAGGTGATCCACCGGCAGCGGTTCCTCGACGCCGCCGGCAGTGAACTCTGCGAGGTCGACCTGAACCGGCTCTGGGCCGGGGTCGGCGAGTGCCGGGCCCTGCCCCGCAGCGACCTGCACCGCGTCCTGCTCACCGGGGCCGGCGGGGCGGTCCACCACGGGGCCGAGGTGCGCACCCTCGACCTCGCGGCCGACGCGGTCACCGTCACCTTCGGAGACGGCACCGTCACCGAGTACGACCTGGTGATCGGTGCGGACGGCCCCCGGTCCGGCGTGCGCACGCTCGCCGCGCTCGGCGGTCCGGCCCGTCCGGCCGGTCAGATCGTCTACCGGGGGATGGTCCGGGGCGGGCCACCGGTGGCCGAGTGGACCGCCCTGCTCGGCCAGCGCGCCGGGTTCGTGGTCATGCCGGTCGGCGGGGGACGGCTCTACTGCTACGCCGACGAGGTCGGCACCACGCCGCCGGCCGACCCGCTGGCCCGGCTGCGCGAGGTGTTCGGCTCCTACGGCGGTCCGGTGCCCCGGGTGCTCGACGCCCTGGACCGGGTGCACGTCGGGCCCACCGACGAGGTCGAGCTGGGTCGGTGGTCCCGGGGGCGGGTGGTGCTGGTCGGCGACGCCGCGCACGCCACCGCGCCGACGCTGGCCCAGGGGGCGGCGATGGCACTGGAGGACGCGGTGGTGCTCGCCGAGTCGCTGCACGCCGCCGGCAGCGTGGAGTCGGCGCTGGTGGCGTACGAGAGCCGCCGCCGGCCGCGTACCAAGTGGGTGCGGGACCGCACCCGCGACCGCGACCGGACCCGGGACGTCCCCCCGGCGCTGCGCGACCCACTGCTGCGCGGGCGGGGCGGGCGCATCTTCCAGGAGCACTACCGGCTGTTGGTCGATCCGCTGTGAGCCCCGACCAGCCGACGGCTGCAGGGCGTGTCCGACCACCCGGCGCGGCGTGTCGACCTGCCGGGGACTATCCTTCCTTCGGACTACGGCTCGCAATTACCAGCGCGTGCCGAGGGGGACGAACGAGAACCGGAGGCCACTCGTGACCACCGTCGCACCCAAGCCGGTCGTGACCCGGCCCTGGCCGGTCCGAGAGCCGGTGAAGGGCTCGGCCATCGCGCGGATGCTGCGTACCACGGACGCGAAGCAGATCGGGATCATGTACATGGTCACCGCTTTCGTGTTCTTCATGATCGGTGGCCTGATGGCCCTGATCCTTCGCGCCGAGCTGGCCCGTCCCGGCATGCAGTTCCTCTCGCCGGAGCAGTACAACCAGCTCTTCACCATGCACGGCACGGTGATGCTGCTCTTCTTCGCGACGCCGATCGTGTTCGCCTTCGCGAACTACGTGGTGCCGCTGCAGATCGGTGCCCCGGACGTCTCGTTCCCCCGGCTGAACAGCTTCGCCTACTGGCTCTTCCTGTTCGGCGGGACGATGGCCCTGGCCGGCTTCCTGACCCCCGGCGGCGCGGCCGACTTCGGCTGGACGGCGTACACGCCGCTGAGCACCGAGGCGCACTCCCCGGGCATCGGGGCCAACATGTGGGTGGTCGGCCTGGCCATCTCCGGTCTCGGCTCCATCCTCGGCGCGGTCAACCTGATCACCACGATCCTGACCCTGCGCGCCCCCGGGATGACCATGTTCCGGATGCCGATCTTCACCTGGAACATGCTGGTCACCAGCCTCCTGGTGATCCTGGTCTTCCCGCTGCTCGCCGCCGCGCTCTTCGCGCTCGCCGCCGACCGCATCCTCGGTGCGCACGTGTTCAGCCCCGACACCGGCGGACCGATGCTGTGGCAGCACCTCTTCTGGTTCTTCGGCCACCCCGAGGTGTACATCATCGCGCTGCCGTTCTTCGGCATCATCACCGAGATCATCCCGGTCTTCTCCCGTAAGCCGATCTTCGGCTACAAGGGACTGGTCGGCGCGACGATCGCCATCGCCGGCCTGTCGATGAGCGTGTGGGCGCACCACATGTTCGCCACCGGTCAGGTGCTCCTGCCGTTCTTCAGCTTCCTGAGCTTCCTGATCGCCGTGCCGACCGGTATGAAGTTCTTCAACTGGATCGGCACCATGTGGCGGGGCCAGGTCAGCTTCGAGACGCCGATGCTCTTCGCGCTCGGCTTCCTGGTCACCTTCCTCTTCGGTGGTCTGACCGGTGTGCTGCTGGCCAGCCCGCCGCTCGACTTCCACCTGCACGACTCGTACTTCGTGGTGGCCCACTTCCACTACGTGCTCTTCGGCACGATCGTGTTCGCGGTCTTCGGCGGCATCTACTTCTGGTTCCCGAAGATGTTCGGCCGGATGCTCGACGAGCGCCTCGGCAAGGTGCACTTCTGGCTGACGACGATCGGCTTCCACACCACCTTCCTGGTGCAGCACTGGCTCGGCAACGAGGGCATGCCCCGGCGGTACGCCGACTACCTGCCCAGCGACGGCTTCACCACGCTGAACATGATCTCGACCATCGGTGCGTTCATCACCGGTATCTCGACCCTGCCGTTCATCTACAACTGCTGGAAGTCGTACAAGACCGGTCCGGTGGTCGAGGTGAACGACCCGTGGGGCCACGGCAACTCGCTGGAGTGGGCGACGAGCTGCCCGCCGCCGCTGCGGAACTTCGACCGGATGCCCCGGATCCGCTCCGAGCGGCCGGCGTTCGACGAAAAGTTCCCCGAGCTGGCCGCCGGCCAGTCGCTGGCCGGGCCCCCCGAGGGTGGTGCCAAGCCGCTGACCAGCGAGTCCGACGGTGGCGCCACCTACCAGGAGGACACCGCCAGCGACCTCGACCGGAAGAACTGACCGGCGAGCCCACGCACGGCACGTACGACGGGCGCCGCACCCCGACCGGGGTGCGGCGCCCGTCGCGTTGTGCGCCATGGCGGTGCCGCCTTCTCAGCGCGCCTTGCCGTGTCGGGTGTGCACTGCCGCGCGCTGCCGTGTCGGCTACGCGCTGCCGTGTCGGGTGCCCCCTCCTCGACAGAAAGCGGTAACAGGGGACCCCTGCTACCACCTCACCCCCGGATCGCAGCCGGCGGGAGCAGCGTTTCGTCGAGGTAGCAGTAAGCCCACTCCTCGCCCGGTTCGGCCGAGGCCATGATCGGATGGTCGCGGTCCTGCTGGTGCCGGGAAGCGTGCCGCTCGGGTGAGGAATCGCAACAGCCGACGTGCCCGCAGGTGAGGCAGGTGCGCAGGTGCACCCAGGAGGTGCCGGCGCGCAGGCAGTCCTCGCAGCCGGTGGCGGACGGCAGCACCGGCTGGATCATGCTGGTGTGCGGGCAGGCTGTTTCCGGGTCGGGGCGGAACATGACGATCCGGTCCACGTCGACCCGGGTACGGCCCGGTCGCCGCGCCTCGGCGGCGACGAACCGGTCGGCGGCACCCGGCAGCGCGTCCAGCACGGTCCGACCCAGCGCGGTGTGGCCGGCCCGGTCGTTCCGGACGACCGTGTCGATGCCGGCGGTGACCAGCTCCGCGAGGTCGGTGGCGGTGTCGAAACGGACCACGATCCGAGCCTCGGGCGACAGGGTACGGACCACCGAGGCGATCCGGCGCGCGTCCTCCGGCTCGTCCTCCGGGATCACCACCACCCGGGCCGCCGCCACGCCCGCCTGGTCGAGGATGTGCCGCCGGGTCGAGTCGCCCCGGAGCACCCGGTGCCCGTCGGCCTCCGCCTCGGCGGCCCCGTCCGGGTTGAGGGTGACGACGACCAGCGGGACACCGGCGGCGGCCAGTTCGGCGGCGAGGGCGCGGGTGGCCGCGCCGTACCCGCTGATCACCACGTGGCCCTGCGGGCCGGAAGCGGCGTCGGGGACCTCGGCGGGCGCGAGCCGGGCCGGGTCGGGTCCGACGTGGCGCTCGACCGCCATGCCGAGCCGGCGGCCCCCGCTGCCCAGCCACGGGGTGGCGACCATCAGCAGCACGGTGGCCGCGATGAACGCCTGGGTGCCGTCCTCGCCGAGCCCGGCCGGGGTGAGACCGGCCTCGCGTCCCACCCGTTCCAGGACGAAGGAGAATTCGCCGACCTGCACGATCAGCAGGGACAGCGCCACCACGACCGCCGGCCGGACCCGGAGCACCACGGCCGACACGGCGGTGGCGAGCCCCTTGACCAGCACGACGCCGAGCACGGCGGCCAGCACCAGGGGCAGGTTGGTGGCGAGGAAGCCCAGGTCGAGCAGCATGCCGACGGAGACGAAGAAGGTCGCCGAGAAGAGGATCTGCAACGGCAGGATTTCGCCGAGCGCGTGTTCGGAGTGCCGGCTCTCGCTGACCACCATGCCGGCGAGGAACGCCCCGAGCGACACGCTCACCCCGGCCAGGCTGGTCAGGTACGCGGTGCCGAAGCAGATCGCGATCACCGCCAGCAGGAACACCTCGGGCGAGCAGGCCCGGGCGACCGTCTCCAGCAGTCGGGGCATCACCCAGCGGGCGACCACCAGCACCAGGGCGACGACCGCCACCGCCGTACCGAGGGCCGTCGCGATGTTCAGCGCGGAGCCGCCCCCGTCGCCCAGCATCGGCACGACCAGCACCATCACCACGATGGCCAGGTCCTGGAAGATCAGGTACGCCAGCGCGGTGCGCCCGGTGGCGCTCTGCGTCTCGCCTCGGCTGGCCAGCAGCCGCAGCACGATCGCGGTCGAGGAGAGCGAGACCAGGAACCCGGTGAAGACCCCCACCTGCCAGGACACCCCGAACAGGGCGAGCGCCCCGACGGCGACGCCGACGGTCAGCAGCACCTGGAGGCCACCGCCGATCACGATCAGCCGCCACATCGCGGCCAGCCGACCCAGCGAGAACTCGATGCCGATGGTGAACAGGAGCAGGATCACCCCGACCTCGGCCGCCACGTCGACGGCCTGCTGGCTGCGGACCAGCCCGAGGGCGTGCGGACCGATGGCCACCCCGGCCAGCAGGAACCCGACGATCGGCACGATCCGCAGCCTGGTGGACAGGTAGCCGATCACCGCCGCGGCGAGCATCAACGCGACGACCTCGACGAGGAACGCCGGTGGTCCGCCGCCCGCTTCGGAGGCCAGGAGCTGCTGCATTGGCCGAATGCTAACGCGGCGACGGCCCGATGCCGAGGGCGACGAGGTCCGCCCCCGCGCCGGGGCGTCCGGGGCTCGGCTGAGCCGCCGATCAGTCGGTGGGGGCGGGTGCGGCCGGGGCGGTGGCGAACGGCAGCAGCACCCGGAAGGTGGTCGAGCCGGGTACCGAATCCACCCGGATGTCCCCGCGGTGCTTGTGGACCACGATCCGGTACGAGATGTCCAGCCCCAGGCCGGTCCCCTCGCCGACCGGCTTGGTGGTGAAGAACGGCTCGAAGATCCGGGGCCGGACGTCCGCCGGGATGCCCGGACCGGTGTCGCCGACCGCCACCGCCAGCGCGTCGCCGTCCCGGCCGGTGGCGACGGTGAGCGTGCCGGTGTCGCCCATCGCGTCGAGCGCGTTGACGATGAGGTTCGTCCAGACCTGGTTCAGCTCGGCGGCGTACGCCGGCACCGGCGGCAGGGCGCGGTCGTACTCCCGGACCAGCCGGACGCCCGGCGGGATCTTCCCCCGGAGCATCACCAGGGTCGCGTCCAGCAGCTCGTGCACGTCCACCACCTGGTACGGCGCCCGGTCCAGCTGGGAGTACTGCTTCGCCGCGCCGACCAGGCCGGAGATCCGGGTGACCGCCTCGTCGATCTCCCGGAGCAACTGCTCGGTGTCGATCGTGTGGGTCAGCCAGCGCAGGGCGGGTTCCAGGTTCCCCGGCCCCACGACCGCCTCGACCCGGTCCAGCCACGCGCCGTCCACCCCACCGGCGACCAGCGTGCCGGCGAGTTCCCAACCGGCGGCGACGTCGCGCTCGTCCAACCAGTCGACCAGGGCGTCCTCGGCGTCGCTGACCGCCAGCGGCGACAGCGTCGCCGCGTCGGCGACCCGCCGGACGGCCTCCTCCTGCAACGCCACCAGCCGGTGCAGGGCGTCACCGTCGAGCCGGCCGTCGGCGATCGTCGCCAGCTCGTGCCGGATACCCGCGACGCGTTCGCGCAGCACCGCGGTGGCCCGGACGGCGGCCCCGGCCGGATTGTTCAGCTCGTGCGTGAGACCCGCGGAGAGCGCCCCCAACGCCAGCAGCCGTTCCCGTTCCCCGACCCGGACCTGGGTCTGCTGCATGCCGATGAAGAGCCCTTCCAGCAGGTGCATCGCCATCGGGAACCAGGACCGGACGGCGTGCGCGAAGGTCTCGGCGGGCAGCACCAGGAAGGTGGCCTCCCCGACCGCCCGCAGCGAGTTGATGTAGACCTGCGGCACCTGGTCGCCCAGGTACGCCTGCGTCGCCCCGCCGTAGACCCCGCGCTGGGCGGTGCGGATGACCTCGACCTCGTCGCCGCGTACCCGCCGGGTCATCGTCACCGTGCCGTCGAGCAGGACGTAGAAGCAGGTCGCCGGCTCGCCCTCGGTGTAGACGGCGGTACCGGCGCGGCGGGTCTCCACCCGTCCGTGCTCGGCCAACCAGTCAAGCTGCCCCTCGTCGAGCGACTCGAAGAGGAAGAGCGTGCGCAGCTGCGCGACGGTGGGGCGGGCACCGTCACCCGGTGCGGGCCCGGGGTCGCCCACCCCGCCGACGGGTGTGCTCATTGGGACTCCAGGTAGCGGTGCACCAGTGAGACGGCCATCGCGCCCTCACCGACCGCCGAGGCGACCCGCTTGACCGACTCGGCCCGGACGTCCCCGGCGGCGAAGACCCCGGGCAGGCTGGTCTCCAGGTGGTACGGGTCCCGCGCGAGCGGCCAGCCCGGCGGTCGGCGCCCACCGGCGACCAGGTCCGGGCCGGTCACCACGAAGCCGCGCTCGTCGCGGACCAGGACACCGTCCAGCCAGTCGGTGCGGGGCTGGGCGCCGATGAAGATGAACAGCCAGGAGGCGTCCACCTCACGGGTCTCACCGGTGCGGCTGTCGGCCAGGGTGAGCCGCTCCAGGTGCTCCACGCCCGACCCGGCGGCGACCACGGTGTGCGGGTGCACCACCACCCGGTCGTTCCGGTCGAGCTGGTCGATCAGGTACCGGGACATCGAGGCGGTCAGGTCGGCCCCCCGGATCAGCAGGTGCACGCGGGTGGCGTACCGGGAGAAGTGCACCGCCGCCTGCCCGGCGGAGTTCGCCCCGCCGACGATGTAGACCTCCTGGTCGACGCAGCTCGGCGCCTCGGTGGCGGTCGAGCCGTAGAAAACCCCCCGGCCGGTCAGCTCGGCCAGGCCGGGCGCGTCGAGCACCCGGTACGACACGCCGGTAGCGAGCACCACCGCGTGCGCGGCGATCGTGCTGCCGTCGCCGAACGTGAGCAGTCGGGCCGAGCCGGCGTCGGTCAGCCCGGTCACGTCCCGGGTGGTGAGCAGCTCGGCGCCGAACTTCAACGCCTGCCGGCGGGCCCGGTCGGTGAGCTGCGCGCCGGACACCCCCTCCGGGAACCCGAGGTAGTTCTCGATCCGGCTGCTCTGCCCGGCCTGCCCGCCGGTGGCCCGCCGTTCGACCAGCACCGTGCGCAGCCCCTCGGACGCGCCGTAGACCGCCGCGCCCAGCCCGGCCGGGCCCCCGCCGACGACGACCAGGTCGTAGAACTCCTCGGTGGGGGCCACCCGGAGGCCCACCAGCGTGGCCAGGTCGGCCTCGGTGGGGTGGAACAGGTGCCGGCCGTCCGGGGCGATGACCACCGGCACGTCCTCGGCCGTCGCGCCGGCCGCGTTGAGCAGCCGCGCGCCCTCCGGGTCGTCGGCGAGCAGCCAGCGGTACGGGACGAGGTTGCGGGCGAGGAAGTCCCGGACGGCGAAGGACGGCGCGGACCAGCGGTGCCCGACCACCCGGAGCTCGGCGGCGGCGGCCTCCGGGGTGGCCGCCCAGGCGTCGAGGAGGGTGTCCACCACCGGGTAGAGCTTCTCCTCCGGGGGGTGCCACGGCTTGAGCAGATAGTGGTCGAGGTCGACCAGGTTGATCGCGTCGATCGCCGCGTCGGTGTCGGCGTATGCGGTGAGCAGCACCCGACGGGCGGCGGGGAAGAGGTCCATCGCGGCCTCGAGGAACTCGATGCCGGTCATCTCGGGCATCCGGTAGTCGGCGACCAGCACCGCCACCTGTTCCCCCCGGAGCTTGAGTTCGCGCAACGTCTCCAGGGCGCTCGGGCCGGAACCGGCGCGGACCACCCGGTAGCGGTCGCCGTAACGCCGTCGTATGTCCCGGGCCACGGCACGGGAGACGGCCGGGTCGTCGTCGATGGTGAGGATCACCGGATTCGCCACGCCCCCATCAAAGCACCCAGGCCGGTGGCGGCCCAAAGTGCCGGTGGCCTGCGGGTTCAGCGGGGGGCGTTGGTCAGTTCGACGGGTTCCGCGGTGTCCGGCAGCCGACGTCGGTGGCGCAGCTCGGCCGGGAGGACGACGAGCGCGACCAGGACGCCGATCAGGCCGATGCCGGCGAAGCCCCACGCCGGGGTGGTGCGGTCGATGATCGCGCCGGCCAGCGGGGCCCCGAAGGCGACGCCGACGGTGATCGCCGAGGCGTGCAGCCCCATCGCCTCGCCCCGGACCGGACCGGGGGCGAGGCGGCTCACCGCGTCGGCGGTGGCGGCCAGCGTCGGCGCGCAGAGCAGACCGGCGGGGAGCAGGGCCAGGCCGAGCAGCCACCAGTGGCCCCCGGCCAGGCCGATCGGCACGGTGCAGAGGGCCAGCGCGGCCATCAGGGCCAGCGGCGACACCGGCCGGCTGACCGCGCCGTAGGCGAACCCGCCGACCAGGGAAGCCACCGCCCAGAGGGCCAGCACCGCACCGGTCCAGCCGACCTCGCCGTCGTCGCGCAGCGCGGCCACCACCGCCACGTCGGTGCCGCCGAGCACCAGCGTGCACGCCGTGCTGACGGCGAGTACGGCGAGCAGGCGCGGGCTGAGCCACTCCCGCCGGGGGGTCCGCCGGGCCGGGCCGGCAATTGCCTCCTCGGCGGTGCGCACCGGAGGGTTCAGCACCATCAGCGCGATCCCGGCGGCGACGATGCCACCACCCACCGCCCAGAGGGTGACCCGGGGCGCGATGGCGGTGGCCAGCGCCACGCCCAGTGCCGGGCCCACCATGAACGACAACTCCACCGACATCGAGTCCAGCGCGTACGCCGGACGGCGGTGGTCCGGCGGCACCAGCGCGGCGATGCACTGCCGGATCACCGAGGAGAGCGGCAGGGCGAGCAGCCCGGCCAGGAACGCCGCGGGCAGCAGCAGCGCGTACGTCAGTTGTGGAGCGCTCGTCCAGAACAGCGCCTCGCCGGCTGTGGTGAGGACCAGGACCATGGTCAGGCCCCGCCGGTCGATCAGCCGGCCCAGCAACGGTGCGCCGAGGGCCGCGCCGACGGTCAGGGCGGCGCCGACCAGGGCGGCGGCGCCGTACCCCCGGTCGAGGTCGAGCAGCACGTAGAAGGTGAGAGCGATGCCCGCCGCGGTGTGCGGGATGCGGGCCAGCACCGCCACGAGCAGCAGCGACCGGATCCCGGGCACCGCGAGGGCGTCCCGGTAGGGCGTGAGATTCATGACGGTGGGCACCTCCGCCGACCATCCTCGGCGGGGGGTACGACGGGAGCCACCGGTCAACGGCTCATGCGGTCGGCATCACGGGCTCGCCGTGCAGGGTGACCCCGGCCCCCTCCATGGCCCGCAACGCCACGTCGGTGGTGGCCGGCGCGACGGCGGCGGTCAGCTCCAGCAGCACGGTGGTACGGAAGCCCTCCCGGGCGGCGTCCAGCGCGGTGGCCCGGACGCAGTGGTCGGTGGCGATGCCGACCAGGTCGACCCGGTCCACGTCGTGCCGGCGCAGCCAGTCGGCCAGGCACTCGCCGTCGGCGGCGTGCCCCTCGAAACCCGAGTACGCGGCGGCGTGCTCGCCCTTGTGGAAGACCGCCTCGACCCGCGTGGTGTCCAGCTCGGGATGGAACTCCGATCCGGGGGTACCCACGACGCAGTGCCGGGGCCAGGAGTCGACGAAGTCGGGCGGGTTCCCGAAGTGCGCGCCCGGGTCGACGTGGTAGTCCTTCGTGGCGACCACGTGGTCCCAGCGTTCGGGTGCCGTGGCGAGCAGCCGGGAGATCCCGGCCGCCACGCCGGCCCCGCCCGCCACGGCGAGCGAGCCGCCCTCGCAGAAGTCGTTCTGTACGTCCACGATGATCAGCGCGTTGGCCATCGGAGCGTTCCTTTCCGGTCAGCCGGCGGGTACGACGGTGACGGGCACCGCCGGGTCCCCGGCGGAGAGCTTCAACCCCTCCCAGGGGATCGAGATCAGGCACTGCCGCAGGTGCTCCCGCGACTCGTCCAGCCGGGGCAGGTCGACCGGCTCGCCGTCGACCAGGTACGACCGCTGGAGCAGCCGGTCGTGCGGGAGGTGGTCGGGCACGCCCTGCGGCACGATGACCTCCTCGGTGGCGGTGCCGGTGGGCTTGTGCCGCCGGACGGCGATCTTGCGTCCGCCGATGGTGGCCTTGTGCTCGGAGCGCTTCACCACCGGACGGCCGTCGACCTCGACCAGTTTGTAGACCAGTCCGGCGGTGGGCGCGCCGGAGCCGGTGACCACGGCGGTGCCCGCGCCGTACATGTCGACCGGCTCGGCGGCGAGTGCGGCGATGGCGTACTCGTCGAGGTCACCCGAGACGATGATCTTGGTCTCGGTGGCGCCGAGCGAGTCGAGCAGTTCCCGGGCGCGCTGGGCGATCACCGCCAGGTCCCCGGAGTCGATCCGGACCGCCCGCAGCTCCGGCCCGGCGACCTCGATCGCGTTGCGGATGCCCTGCCTGATGTCGTACGTGTCCACCAGCAGCGTGGTGTCCCTGCCCAGCGTGGCGACCTGCGAGGCGAACGCGGCCCGCTCGTCGTCGTGCAGCAGGGTGAACGCGTGCGCCGCGGTGCCGGCGGTGGGGATGCCGTACCGCTGCCCGGCGGCCAGGTTCGAGGTGAACGCGAAACCGGCCAGGTACGCGGCCCGCGCGGCGGCCACCGCCGCCTCCTCGTGCGCCCGCCGGGAACCCATCTCGATCAGCGTCCGGCCCCGGGCGGCGGTGACCATCCGGGCCGCCGCGGCGGCCACCGCGCAGTCGTGGTTGAGCACCGACAGCACCAGCGTCTCCAGCACCACGCACTCGGCGAAGCCGCCCGAGACGGTGAGCACGGGCGAACCGGGGAAGAACAGCTCGCCCTCGGCGTACCCGTCGACGTCCCCGGTGAAACGGTAGCGGGACAGCCAGTCGGCCGCCGCGTCGTCGACCACCCCGGTCCGGCGGAGGAAGTCCACCTCCGCCTCGTCGAAGCGGAAGTCGCGGATCAGCTCGATCAGCCGGGCGGTGCCGGCGACCACCCCGTACCGGCGGCCGGTCGGCAGCCGCCGACCGAACACCTCGAAGACACAGCGCCGGTCGGCGGTGCCGTCCCGCAGGGCGGCGCTGACCATGGTCAGCTCGTAGTGGTCGGTCAGCAGCGCGGGGCGAAGGGTGCTCACGACCCCAGCCTAGAGTTCAGTGCGAAGCGCCGTCCCCGTGGCCCGGGATGCAGCGCAGCGCGGCCCGCAGCTCAGGCCGCCCGGCGATACCCAGCTTGCCGTAGATCCGCTGGAGATGGTTCTCCACCGTGCGGGGGGAGAGGAAGAGCTGCTCGGCGATCCGGCGGCTCGCCACGCCGTCGGCGGCGAGGCTGGCGATCTGCCACTCCCGGTCGGTCAGCGCGGGCTGACCGAGCCGCAGCGCCGGCGTCCGGAGCTGGTCGCAGCGGCCCAGCAGGTCGCCGAGGCGGTCGTGGGCGGCGCCGGAGGTCGCCGCCCGCTGCCGGCGCAGGCGGTGCAGCGCCAGTGCCGCCGCCTCCGCGGCGAAGACGTTCAGCTCGTGGTCGGCGAACTCGTCGGCGACGGCCAGCAGATCGTCCGGGGACCCGCTGGCCACGGCCCGCGCGTGCCGGGCCAGCAGCGGTGGCAGCACCCCGTCCACCTGCTCGGTAAGCTCGGTCAGCCGCTGCGCGACCGTCCGCCGGTGCCCGTCGGAGCAGCGCGGGCCGACCGGGAGGGTCGCCTCGTCCAGCCGCACCAGATCGTGCAGGACCAGCACCTCGTGCCCGGCGAAGCCGTCCGCCCGCAGCCGGTCGGCCAGCTCGGCGAGGTGCTTCACCGCGCCGGCCAGGTCGCCGGTGACCGCGAGCACCGCGCCACGCGCCTGTTCCAGCCACGGGTAGAGCACCGCCATCCCGGGTGAGTGGGTGCGGTCGGCGTCCGCCATCGCCTCGGCCGCTCCGACGGCGTCGCCGCGCAGCGCCGCCGCCTGCGCCCGCTCGGCGTGGGCGAGGCCGGCGTAGACCCGACTGCTGGTCAACACCGCGCAGGCCCCGAGGCTGGTCTTCAGCGCCTCGGCGCTGCGCCCGCGCAGCCGGGCCGCGTACGCCTGGAGGATGCCCAGGTAGCCGGTGCCCAACCGGAAGTCGCCCGCCCCGGCCAGGTCGGCGAACTCGTCGACCACGATGGCGTCGATGCCGGCGAGTTCCCCGGCGAGCATCAGCCGGGTGCCCCGCGCCAGCTCCAGCGCCAGTTGCAGGTACGGCATGTCACCCCGCCACTGGGCGGCCTCCGCCTCGACCGCCGTGATCGCCGCCGCGCTGAGCACCAGCCGGCCCTGGGCGGCCTGGAGGTGGGCGATCGTGCACCGGGCCAGCTCGCGGGACGCCACCCCGGCGGCCGGACGGTCCAGCACCGCGCAGCTCAGCAGCTGGGCGGCGGCCAGGTCGAGCCGGTGCAGCCGCATGATCGCCTCGAACGCGCGGACCCGGGTCTGGTCGGCGATGTCGGTCAGCTCCGCCGCCCGCACCGCCATCTCCTCCACCGTGGACTCCTGCCGCAGTCCCCAGTAGCTGACCATGCCCCGGACGGTCAGCCACCGGCTGTACCGGTCGTCGGCGTCGAGCTGGCCGGCGACCGCGTCGAGCACGTCGAGCGCCTCCTCCGGCCGGTCGGCGAACATCAGGATGGTGGCCAGCAGCTCGGCTGCGGCGTACCCGCCGTCGGCCTCCAGCGCCGCGCGGGCCAGTCGGGTCGCCAGCGGCACGTCGTACCGGGCGAAGGCCTGGACGGCCGCGCCGAGCAGCAGCGCGGAATCCTGCCCGGTGCCGGAGTCGAGCCGCCACACCGCCACCCGCAGCACGTCGTCCCGACGACGCTTGCCCGCCGCCTCGATCAGGTCGGCGAGCTGTGCCTGCAACCGCCGGGTCCGGCTGACCGGGCACCGCCGGCGCATCACCTCCCCGTAGAGTGGGTGCGCCAGCCGGACGTCGAGCCGCCGGTCGTCGCGGACCACCGAGATCAGTCCCCGTTCCTCGGCGGTCTCCACGGCGGCCGGATCGGCGGCCCGGGTGAGCAGTTCCAGCCCGAGCGGCTCGCCGAAGGCGGCCAGCTCGACCACCGTGCGGACCTCCGGGGTGAGCTGACCGATCCGGACGCCGATCAGGTCGGTGAGGCTGGGGGCCAGCTCCAGGCGACCGGTCCATCGCCAGATGCCGTACGTCTCGTGCAGCTCGCCGCTGCCCAGCGCGGCGAGCACCAGCTCCCGCAGCAGCAGCGGGTTGCCGCCGGAGAGCCGCCAGAGCCGGTCCGCCGAGCAGGACTCCACCGGCCTGCCGAGGATGGCGGCGAGCAGCCCGGTGGTGTCGGCCAGGTCGAGCGGGGCCAGTTCGGCGTGGTCGACCAGGTCGTCGGTCCAGAGTGCGCGGATCGGCAACGGCACCTGCTCGCCGTTGCGCAGCGTCCCCAGCACCGTGGCGTTGTCCAGCCGGGCGATCAGGTGCACCAGCGCGGCCGAGGGCGGGTCCAGCAGGTGTGCGTCGTCCACCGCCAGCACGATCGGCCGCCCGGCGGCCTGCTGCCGCAACGCGTCCACCGCCCACCGCAGGACACCGGCGGGGGAGAGCCCCCGGGGCTGCTCGGTCGGCAGGACCTGCACCAGCCCGCCGAACGGGATGGTGGCGGTGGTGGCGCTGGCCGCCACCATCCAGATCGCGTACCGGTCGGTAGGTAGTGCCGTGATCCCCTCCCGCAGGAGCCGGCTCTTGCCGATGCCGGCCGTTCCACTCAGGAAGAGGCCCCGCCCCTCGCCCCCGGTCACCGCGGAGAGCAGACGGCCCAGATCCGCTGACCGGCCGATGAACTCCCACCGACTCATCGGGGCAGCATATCCATCGGATTCGCTGTGCGTGCAGCCCGTCACGCACCGAAGTTGAGTAGGCTTCTCGTTACCGCTGAGTATCGGAACTCTCCGTTCCGGGACGGTTTCCGCCCGTAGTCTTCCGGCGTTCGGCTGCGTCGGCCGAACACTCCACGCTGCCGGCGCGGCCCGCCGGCCCGACTCGCCAGGGAGGCAGTCCGCGATGACGTCACGTCCTCGGCGGGGCGACAACGGGACGGGCTGTGCGGAGGCTGACGCCGCCGACGGCGACCACCGTCCGGCGGACGCCCTCGACGCCCCGGTGGACCCGGACGCCATGGACGCCTCGACACCACAGCGGGGCACGGAGCCGGCGGAGGGCGTCCGGGTGGCGCCGGACGAGCCGCTGGCCGTGATCGCCACCGGTCCGGCCGGGGCGGCCCGGCGGGACGTGCTCGCCGCGCTGTTGGACGTGCCGCCGACGACCGTGCCGATGCCCGACGACAGCTACCTGGTGGCCCGGTACGCCCCGGAGACCACCCGGGCCGCCTTCGTGCCCGGCTACCGGCAGCCACACGCCCTCACGATCGACGTGCCGGCGGCCGGACCGGCGTTCCCCCGGCCGCCGCGCCGGGTCGAGCTGCACCGCCCGCACCGCTGCTGCGACACGTGGCGCTGGTGGGTGCGCCGGACACCGACGCGTTGGGCATCGCCGGGAGCCGGGTGCTGTGTGAGGTCGCCGGCCGGGGCGGCGCGCTGCTCGTGGTGATCTCCGCCGACCAGGTGTTCACCGCGGCGGAGCTGGACCTGCTCGGCGGGGCAGCCCGGGCGGATCTGGCCGTCTTCTTCGTGGTCACCCCGGGAACGACGGGGTGGCACGGGGGCGTGGCCCCGGCGGCCACGGCTCCGGCGGACGGTACGGGGACGCCTTCCGCCGGCGGGACGCCGCCCGTCGACCCGGTCGGGTCGGCCGTGCGGAAACAGCGGGCGGCCCTGCTCGCGGTCGTTCCGGAGCTGGCCGTCGCGCCCTGGTTCCCGTCCCGCCCCGGTGGGGTCGGGGCACTCCGCCGGGCCGTGGTCGCCTGGGCGGCCGGGGAGGGGCCGCGCCGGCTCGCCACCGCGCCGCCGGCCGGCCCGCACCGTACCGTGCCGGTGGTGCCGGGCGCGCACGCCCGGGACTGGGCCGACCGGCTCGACCGGCAGGTCCGCGCGCACGCCCAGCGGATCCGCCAGCACCTCGCCATCGAGCTGGCCCACATCCACCTGCGCGTGGTGCAGGAGATCGTCTTCGGGGCGGGCTGCGCCGGACTGCCGCGCGTGCTCGACCGGGAGGTGCACGCCCTGTCCCAGCTCGCGACCGTGCAGTGCGACCAGGCGGTGGACCGGTTGGTGCGCGACACCGGCACCCTGGTCCTCGGCAGGCCACCGCAGGACGCGACCCACCGGCGGATCTGCGCCGCCGTGCAAACCGGTCTGGCCGGGTCGCGGGCGGTCCGGAGCCTGGAACGGGTGCTCCTGGTCACCAGTGCCGGCGACATCGCCGACGTGACCGGGGCCGGCGCGCTCGCCGCGCTCGACGCGTACCCCGGCGCGCCACGTACCGCCGTCCTGCCGCCGGTCGCGGTGGCCCTCGCCGGCGGTTGCTTCCTGCACTTCTGGGGGCCTGGCAGCACCGACCCGGGCGGCGCGCGGTCCTGGCTCCAGCACGTGCTGCGCGAGCTCGACCGGGAGTTGCAGCGCGAGGTGTCCCACCGGCTCGACGCGGTCCGGCGGGCGCTGGGCGCGGTGTTCGCCGAGGCCGTCGACCACGGCATCCTGCTCGCTTGACCGGTCGACGGATCGTGCCGGGACGACGCAGGGCCGAGGCGGCGGATCCTCGGTCGCAGGCCGCCTCCCGGAAGGGACCGGAGAAGGGGGATCCGGGCACCGATCCGGATCCGCCCGGCGTTCCGGTTCATCGCAATCGGGATTCCGGTGGCACGATGGGTGGCATGGCGGCTCCACAGGTGGCACCGGTCGAGACGCCGGGCACCGAAGAGGTGCCGGTCTCGGACCGGCCATGGGTGACGATCGTGTGGGACGACCCGGTCAACCTGATGACGTACGTGACCTGGGTCTTCCAGAAGCTCTTCGGATACAGCCGGGAGAGGGCCGAGCAACTGATGTTGGATGTGCACCACAAGGGCCGTGCCGTGGTCTCCACCGGCGCGCGGGAACGGATGGAGCACGACGCGTCGCAGCTGCACGCGTACGGGCTCTGGGCGACGGTGGACCGTTCGTGAGCATGTTCCGTCGCCGGGGCGGCCGGTACGTCGCCACCTTCGCCGTGGACGAGGTCCGGGTACTGCGCAAGGTCGCCTCCGAGGTGGTCGGCCTGCTCACCGACGGCTTTGACCACGACGACCCGGTGGTGGGGCGGCTCTTCCCCGACGTCTACGCCGACGACCCGGCCAGCGCCGCGGAGGTCCGCCGGTACACCGAGGGCGACCTCAAGACCGCCAAGATCGACCAGGCCGGCGCGATCCTCGCCGCCCTTCCGGGGGACGAGGGCGGCGAGGTGCGCCTCGACGCCGAGGCTGCCGAGGCGTGGTTGCGGGCGCTCAACGACGCCCGCCTGGCGATGGGGGTCCGGCTCGGCGTCAAGGAGGGGACGGATCTCGGCGAGGAACTCGACGACGCCGTCGCCGCGGACCCGTCCTCGACCCGGGTGTTCCAGCTCTCGGTCTACGCGTACCTCGGCTACCTCCAGGAGTCGTTGCTCAACGCCCTGATCGACTGACCGTCTCCCGCCCTGCGTGGTCGGCTCCTCCCGCCCTGCGTGGTTGCAGGGGACCCCTCCTACCGCTTTTTGTCGAGCAGGGGTCCCCTGCAACCACAAGCACCTCAGCCGGCACCTCAGCCGGCGGCGTGCAGCGTGGCGATCTCCCGCTGGTCGAGGACCAGGTCCGCGGCGGCGGCCGAGTCGCGGATCGTCTCCGGCCGGCTCGCGCCGGGAATCGGCACGACCACAGGGTCGAGGGCGAGTTGCCAGGCCAGGCAGACCTGCTGCGGGCTCACCCCGCGTTCCCCGGCGATCCGGGCGAACGCGGCGAACCGGTCGCCGAGCCCGCCGGCCCTTCCGATACCGCCCAGGGGCGACCAGGGCAGGAAGGCCAGGCCGAGTTCGGCGCAGAGTCGCAGCTCCGGTTCGCTGTCGCGGTAGGCCGGGGAGAACTGGTTCTGCACCGAGACCAGGTGGTCACCGAGGATCTCCCGGGCCTGCCGGATCTGGTCCGGGTCGGCGTTCGAGATGCCGGCCATCCGGATCTTGCCGGCGTCGGCCAGCTCCCGCAGCGCGCCGATCGAGTCGGCGTACGGGACCTCGGGGTCGGGCCGGTGGAACTGGTAGAGCCCGATCGCGTCCACCCCGAGCCGGGTGAGCGACGCCTCGCAGGCCGCCCGGAGGTGCTCGGGCGAGCCGTCCAGCGCCCACGCGTGGCCGCCGGGACGGGTGTGCCCGCCCTTGGTGGCGACCAGCACTGCGGTGGTGTCCCCGCCGTACGCGGCCAGCGCGTGGGCGATCAGCGACTCGTTGTGTCCGACGTCCTCCGCCCCCAGCACGTACGCGTCGGCGGTGTCGATGAACGTCACGCCCGCGTCGAGCGCGGCGTGGATGGTCCGGACGGCGCGGTCGGTGTCCGGGCGCCCGGTCACCGACATCGGCATCGCGCCGAGTCCGATCGCGCTCACCTCGACCGAACCGATTCGGCGGTACTGCATGGTCGCCCCCTCGTTCTCGCTCCTGGCCGGTTCCCACCAGCCGGACGGGTCGTTCCGCCCACCGGACAGGATGCCCGGCGTCCCCGCCACCTCTCCGACAGCGTCCCCGGCCGGGGCGTGGGGGAAACCGGGCCGGTCCGCGCGGGTGAGGGTGACGGCTGCCACCTTCGGTCCGGTCTTCCCAGGCGCTAGGCTGGGACTCGTGCTGAGTATCGACCGGTCGATCGTCGACGCGATCGTCGCCCACGCTCGCCGGGACCACCCGGACGAGGCGTGCGGCGTCGTCGCCGGCCCCGCCGGCAGTGACACCCCGACCCGGCACATCCCGATGGACAACGCCGCCCGCTCGATGACGTTCTACGAGTTCGACTCGATGGAGCAGTTGCGGGTCTGGCGCGAGATGGACGACCGCGACGAGGAGCCGGTCGTCATCTACCACTCGCACACCGCGACCGAGGCGTACCCGTCCCGCACGGACGTGTCCTTCGCCGGTGAGCCGGGAGCGCACTACCTGCTCGTCTCCACCCGCGACCCCGACACGGAGGAGATTCGCTCCTTCCGGATCGTGGACGGCGTGGTGACCGAGGAGCCGGTTCGGATCGTGGATGCCGCCGTGGACCCGCACGCCGTCCAGTCCTACATGTTCGGGCAGAGCCCGGCGACGGTCGACTACGAGTGTTCCGGCCGCTGACAAGTCCAGCGTCCGGCACACCCGCACCTCCGTCACCGTAGGCACACCCGAACGAGGAGTTACGACATCATGGCCATCGAGGTTCGCATCCCCACCATCCTGCGCAGCTACACCGGCGGCGCGAAGGTCGTCGAGGGCGCCGGGGACACCCTGGCCGACCTGCTCACCGATCTCGACTCCCGGCACGGCGGGCTGCGCGCCCGGCTGGTCACCGAGACCGGCACGCTGCACCGCTTCGTCAACGTCTACGTCAACGACGAGGACGTCCGCTTCCTCGGCGCGCTCGACGCCAAGCTCGCCGACGGCGACACGGTGACGATCCTGCCGGCCGTGGCCGGTGGCGCGCTGGGCTTCGCCGCCATGGCGGCGATGAGCGGGCACGGCAGCGTCCGCCGCGCCTCCGTCGCCCTCCGCTGAGGCCGTCGGAGGTGGCGCGGTACGACAGCCTCCTCGACGCCTGCGGTGGTACGCCCCTGGTCGGGCTGCCGCGACTGTCGCCGACGGTGCCCGACGGGGCACCGCCGGTGCGGCTCTGGGCGAAACTGGAGGACCGGAACCCGACCGGCAGCATCAAGGACCGGGCGGCGCTGTTCATGGTCCGGGCGGCCGAAAGCGCCGGCCGGCTCCGCCCGGGGGACACCATCCTTGAGCCGACCAGCGGCAACACCGGCATCTCGCTGGCCATGGTGGCGAAGCTGCGGGGGTACCGGCTGGTCTGCGTGATGCCGGAGAACGTCTCGACCGAGCGGGTCCAGCTCCTCCGGATGTACGGCGCGGAGATCATCTTCTCGCCGGCCGCCGGCGGCTCGAACCAGGCGGTGACCACGGCCAAGCAGATCGCTGCCGAGCACCCCGACTGGGTGATGCTCTACCAGTACGGCAACGAGGCCAACGCCCGGGCGCACTACGAGACCACCGGGCCGGAACTGCTGCACGACCTCCCCACGATCACCCACTTCGTGGCGGGTCTCGGCACCACCGGCACGCTCATGGGCACCGGGCGTTACCTGCGGGAGAAGGTCGAGGGCATCCAGATCGTCGCGGCGGAACCCCGCTACGGCGAGCTGGTCTACGGCCTGCGCAACATCGACGAGGGCTACGTCCCGGAGCTGTACGACGCGACGGTGCTGTCCCGGCGTTTCTCCGTCGGCACCCGGGACGCGGTGCTGCGTACCCGGCAGCTGGTGGAGGTGGAGGGGATCTTCGCCGGCTTCTCCACCGGGGCGATCCTGCACGCCGCCCTCGCCGTGGCGCACGAGGCGGTCCGGGACGGCCGTCGTGCCGACGTGGCCTTCGTGGTCTGCGACGGTGGCTGGAAGTACCTCTCCACCGGCGCGTACGGCGGCACCCTGGCCGATGCCGAGGAGGCGCTCGACGGGCAACTCTGGGCCTGACCGCTCGGGCCGGGGGCCCGCTGCCCCGCACCGGCCCCCGCGGTGGCACTGCGCTGGCGGTCGGCTCAGGGCAGGCTGGCGGTGAGCCCGGCGCTCACCCCGACGGCCAGGTTCGCCAGTCCGAGGGCGGCCCACCGCAGCCCCGGGCGGGCAGGACCGTGCAGGGCGACGCCGCCCAGGGCGATCCCGCCGAAGCCCAGGGCGGCCACGGTCGGCTGGTACCACTGCGGGGCGGTCCCGGCCAGCACCAGCACCAGACCTCGTACTCCCGAGGCGAGGGCCACCGCCCCCAGGCCGGTGGCCCAGCCGTAGATCACCAGGAGCCGGACGCTGCCGGCCGACCACGCCCGCCGGGGCGCCCGGTGTCGTCCGCCCGGCACCGCCCGGGGCGGAGCGGTGCGGCCACCGGCCGGGACCGCGACGGCGACCGGAACCCGGCTCGGAGCCGTCCCGGCCTCCGCATCGGACCGCCGGACCGGGTCCGGTGTGGTCCGTGGCGGGTGGCCGGCGTCCTCCGTCTCGGTCAGCACGATCTGTTCCGCCCCCGTCTTCACCCCCCGCCGACGGTCGGCGGGTTTCACCGTGTGCAACGGTCCGCTCCGGTAACCGTGACGGAGTGGACGGGGAAGACATGGAGGGGTGTCACGTTCGCGACAACTTCCATCAGATCATTCTTGCCACCGCCGTCACCGGCGTAGGCTGCGCAGCGTGGCGTACGCGTCGGTAGAGATCATCGACGGGGCGAGTCTCGAGGGGTTGACTACCGGCAGTGGCGACGGGGCGACCGCATGAGATTGACCGTGCTGGGCTGCGCGGGCAGCTTTCCCGGCCCTGAGTCCGCCTGTTCGGCGTACCTCGTGGAAGCCGAGGGTTTCCGGTTGCTGCTGGACTTCGGCACCGGTTCGCTCTCCGCGCTCCAACGTTACGCCGGACTGCACGCCCCGGACGCGATCATCCTGTCCCACCTGCACTGCGACCACATCCTCGACGCCGCCTCCTACGTGGTCGTCCGCCGGTACGCCCCGGACGGCCCGTACCCGCCGCTGCCGGTGTACGCCCCGGCTGGCGCCCCGGACCGGCTGAACGCCGTCTACGGGCACCAGGAGGAGGGGGGTGTGGAGGACGTCTACCAGTTCTACGCGCTGGAGCCGGGCACCTTCCCGATCGGTCCGTTCAGCGTCACCGTCGACCGGGTCAACCACCCCGTCGAGACGTACGGGGTCCGGCTGGAGCACGACGGGCGCGTCCTCTGCTACTCCTCGGACACTGCACCCTGCGAGCCCCTGCTGCGGCTCGCCCAGGACGCCGACGTCTTTCTCTGCGAGGCCAGCTATCTCGACGGCGTGGAGAACCCGCCGGACCTGCACCTGACCGGCCGGGAGGCGGGCGAGGCGGCGACCAAGGCCAGCGTCGGCCGGCTCCTGCTCACCCACCTGGTCACCGCCTGGGGCAGCGAGGCGCAGACGGTCGAGGCGGCCAGCGCCGCGTACACCGGCCCGTTGGACGTCGTCCGTCCCGGCTCCCGCTACGAGATCTGACCAGACGCGGTCGCGGCGGCGGGACACCCCGGGAGAGTCCGATCACGGCACCGCATAGAGTGCCTGCATGGCGCGACCTGACGGACGGCAGCCCGACCAACTTCGACCGGTGACCCTGACCCGGGGCTGGAGCACCCACCCGGAGGGTTCGGTGCTGGTGGAGTTCGGGAACACCCGGGTGCTCTGCACGGCCAGCGTGACCGAGGGGGTGCCCCGCTGGCGGAAGGGTTCCGGGCTCGGCTGGGTGACCGCCGAGTACGCGATGCTGCCCCGGGCCACCCACACCCGCTCGGACCGGGAGAGCGTCAAGGGCCGCGTCGGCGGGCGGACCCACGAGATCTCCCGGCTCATCGGCCGGAGCCTGCGCGCCTGCGTCGACCTGAAGGCCCTCGGCGAGAACTCGATCGTGCTCGACTGCGACGTCCTCCAGGCCGACGGGGGCACCCGCACGGCCGCGATCACCGGCGCGTACGTCGCCCTGCACGACGCCGTCACCTGGCTCGCCGGGCGTAAGGCGCTCGCCGGCAAGCCGGAGAAGGTGATGCACCGGTCGGTGGCCGCGGTGAGCGTCGGCATCATCGACGGTGAGCCCCGCCTCGACCTCGCCTACGACGAGGACGTGACCGCCGAGGTCGACATGAACGTGGTGTGCACCGGCACCGGCGACTTCGTCGAGGTGCAGGGAACGGGGGAGTCCGGGGTCTTCGCGCGCAAGCAGCTCGACGCCCTGCTCGACCTGGCCGTGGCCGGGTGCGACCAGCTGGCCGGGGCCCAGCGTGAAGCCCTCGGCCGGTGAACGCGCGAGGAGTGGGCCGTCGGGCCCCGCAGACGGTGACGAAAGGTGATCCAGCGTGAACAAGGTCCTGCTAGCGACCCGTAACCGGAAGAAGCTGGTCGAACTCCAGCGGATCCTCGACGGGGCGCTCGGCGCGCACCGGATCGCGTTGCTCGGCCTCGACGACGTCGAGGACTACCCCGAGCTGCCGGAGACCGGCCTCACCTTCGGCGAGAACGCGCTGATCAAGGCGCGGGAGGGCTGTCGCCGTACCGGCCTGCCCACCGTCGCCGACGACTCCGGCCTGGCGGTGGACGCCCTCAACGGCATGCCCGGGGTGCTCAGCGCCCGCTGGGCCGGCCGGCATGGCAACGACCTGACCAACCTGCAACTGGTCCTCGACCAGATCGCCGACCTGGCGGACGAGCACCGGGGCGCAGCCTTCGTCTGCACCGTGGCGCTGGTGCTGCCCGGCGGCAAGGAGCACCTGGTCGACGGTCGCCAGACCGGCCGGCTGCTGCGTGCGCCGCGTGGTGAGGGCGGGTTCGGCTACGACCCGATCTTCCTGGGGACGGGCAGACCCGGACCAACGCCGAGCTGACCCCGGAGGAGAAGGACGCGGTCAGCCACCGCGGCAAGGCCCTGCGGGACCTGGCCAAGCTGATCGCCAAGGTGCTCCCGCCGGCGTCCTGACCCCTCGCCAACCTGGCCCGCCACCGGTGTGCTGACCTGCCGCCGCCGCCTGACCTGCCGACACCGGCCACCCCGCCGCTCCCGCTGGCGCCCTGAATCGTCAGCCCGGCGCGCACCCTCGGTGCGCGCCGTGGGCGGCGGGACCGGGCCGACGGGAGGAAGAGGGACGACGTGCCGGGTGTCCTGACGGGATTCGCCGTCATCGTGGCCGTCGTCGCGGTCGGCTGGTTGCTCGGCCGGCGCGGCACCCTCGGGCCGGACGCGTCGACCGTGCTGTCCCGGGTGGCGTTCTTCGTGGCCACCCCGGCGCTGCTGTTCCTGACCACGGCCCGCTCCGACGTGCTGGCGGTCGTCTCCTCCGCCCTGGCCGTCACGGTGGTGGGCACCGCCGTGGTGGTGGCCGTGTTCGCGGTCGTCGCCGGACTGTGGTGGCGCCGGCCCGCGGCGGAGGTCACCGTCGGGGCGCTCGCCTCGTCGTACGTCAACGCGGCCAACATCGGCATCCCGATCGCCGTCTACGTCCTCGGGGACGCCTCGGTGGTCGTACCGGTGATGATGTTCCAGCTTGTGGTGATGACACCGATCGCCTTCGCCGTGCTGGAGACGGCGACCGGCACCCGGCGATCGCTGGCCCGGGTGCTGGTGCAGCCGCTGGCGAACCCGGTCACCGTGGCCTGTGCGCTCGGCGTGACCTGCGCGCTGACCGGTTGGCTGCCACCGGAACCGGTGCTGCGGCCGGTGGAACTCGTCGCGGCGATGGCGGTGCCCGCCGCGCTGCTGGCGTACGGGCTGTCGCTGCACGGCGCCCCGGCACCCGGCTCGGGGGAGACCGGCCGGGACGTCCGGCTCGCCGTGGTCCTCAAGACGGTGGTGCAGCCGGTGGTGGCGTACCTGGTGGCCCGGTTCGTGTTGGGGCTGCCGCAGCCGGTCGTGCTGGCCTGCACGATCACCGCCGCCCTGCCCACGGCCCAGAACGTCTTCGTCTACGCGGTCCGCTACGGCCGGGGGGTGGTGCTGGCCCGCGACGCGATACTCCTGTCGACCGTGGGCGCGGTGCCCGTGCTGCTCGGCGTCGCACTGCTCGGCACCCACTGAGGCGACGGCAGCGCGCCGAGGTGGTTGCAGGCGGCCGGGTTGGTTGCACGGCGCCGAGGTGGTTGCAGGGGCCCCCTGCTACCGCATTTCGATGAGGAAGGGTCCCCTGCAACCATCACACGGAACCGCCAACCACCCCACGCCTCAACCCAGCCTCCCCACCTCCCGCTCGATGGCGGCGCGCAGCTGCGGGCTCCGGACGACCTCCCGCGCGACCTCCATCACCGGGGCGAGGAAGACGTCCGGACCGGGTTCCCCGGCCGCCTCGCCCAGGGCCGCCACCGCCGCCCGACCGGCCGGGGACGGGGTGAGCGGGGCGCGCAGTTGCAGCCCGCGTACCGCCGCGAGCAGTTCCACGGCGAGCAGGCTGGTCAGGTTGTCCAGCACCGTGCGCAGCTTCTTGGTCGCCGCCCAGCCCATCGAGACGTGGTCCTCCTGCATGCCGCTGGTCGGCAGCGAGTCCACCGAGGCGGGGGCGGCCAGCCGGCGGTTCTCGGCGACGATCCCGGCCGCCGTGTACTGGGCGATCATGAGTCCCGAGTTCACCCCGGCGTCGGGCGAGAGGAACGCCGGCAGGTCCCGGGAGCGGGTCACGTCGAGCAGCCGGTCCACCCGCCGCTCGGCGATCGCGCCCACCTCGGACGCGGCGATGGCGAGGAAGTCGGCGGCGAAGCCGAGCGGCGCGCCGTGGAAGTTGCCGGTCGACTCGACCCGGCCATCCGGCAACACCACCGGGTTGTCCACCACCGACACCAACTCCCGGGCGGCGACCTGCTCGACGAAGGCGAGGGTGTCCCGGGCCGCGCCGGCCACCTGCGGCGCACAGCGCATCGAGTACGCGTCCTGCACCGCGTGGGCCAGGTCGTCCCGGTGCGAGTCCATCACCGCCGAATTCTGGAGCAGCCGGTGGATGTTCGCCGCCGAGGTCGCCTGCCCCGGATGCGGGCGGATGGCGTGCAGCTCGGGCAGGAACGGCCGCTCCGAGCCGAGCATCGCCTCGATGGCCAGCGCGGCGGTCACGTCGGCCATGGTGAACAGGTGCGCGGCGTCGTGGATGGCCAGCAGCAGCATGCCGAGCATCCCGTCGGTGCCGTTGATCAGCGCCAGCCCCTCCTTGGCGGCCAGCGACACCGGGGCCAGTCCGGCCCGGCGCAGCGCGTCGGCGGCGGGGACCTGCTCGCCGGCCGGGCCGAGCACCCACCCCTCGCCGAGCAGCACCAGTGCGCAGTGCGCCAGCGGCGCGAGGTCACCGGAGGCGCCGAGCGAACCGTGCTCGGGCACCCACGGCGTGACGTCGTGGTTGAGCAGGTCGACCATGGCCTCGGCGACCAGCGGGCGGACCCCGGAGCGGCCGAGGGCGAGCGAGCGTACCCGCAGCAGCATCATCGCCCGTACCACCTCGCGGGGCATCGGCGCACCGACCCCGGCGGCGTGCGAACGGATCAGCGCGTGCTGGAGTTCGGCCCGGCGCTCCGGGGCGACGAACGTGTTGGCCAGCGCGCCGAACCCGGTCGAGACCCCGTAGACCGGGCGGCCGGAGGCCACGATGCCGTCCACGATCGCGCGACTGGTCGTCATCGCGTCCACGGTGGACGGGTCGAGGACGACCTCCACGGTGCCCCGGGCCACGGCGAGCACGTCGGCGGGGGAGACCCCGGTGGGCTGGACGGTCACCACGCTCACGATGTCACCCCGCTAGGGGTGTCGGCGGGGCGGAAGTCGGTGCGGCAGGCGCGTTGGGCGTTCATAGCGGGACTCCGTTGTGCAGAACCTGGCGGATGAGGGGCACCCCTGGCCGGTAGGCCAGGTGCAGGTGGGAAGGGGCGTCGAGGATCATCAGGTCGGCCCGGGCCCCGGGGGCGAGCACCCCCACGTCGTCGCGGCGCAGCGCCCGCGCGCCACCGGCGGTCGCGGCCCAGACCGCCTCCGCCGGGGTCATGCCCATCTCGCGTACGGCGAGCGCGAGGCAGAACGGCATCGACGACGTGTACGACGAGCCGGGGTTGCAGTCGGTGGCCAACGCCACGGTGACCCGGGCGTCGAGCAGCCGGCGTGCGTCCGGGTACGGCGACCGGGTGGAGAACTCCGCGCCGGGCAGCAGCGTGGCCACCGTGGCCGATCCGGCCAGCGCGTCCACGTCGGCGGCGTCCAGGTGGGTGCAGTGGTCGGCACTGGCCGCGCCGAGTTCCACCGCGAGCTGCACCCCCGGGCCGGGGCCGAGCTGGTTGGCGTGCAGCCGTACCCCGAGGCCGGCGGCCTGTCCACAGGTGAGGATCGCCCGAGCGTGGTCGGCGTCGAACGCGCCCCGCTCGCCGCCACCGTGGTCCGGATCCCGCCCCCGGTGTACGGCTGCCCGGCCATCCGGGCGGCGAACTCGGCGGCCCGGTCCCCGGCGAAGACCAGGTGGGCGTGACTGTCCACGAAGCCGGGGAGCACCGCCGCGCCGTCGGCGTCGATCCGCCGGGTGGCGGCCGGGGCGTACCGGGCCGGGCCGAGCCAGGCGACGCGGTCCTCCTCGACCAGGATGGCCGCGTCGCGGCGGATGCCGAGCCGGCCGCCCTCCCCCGTGCCGGCCACGTTGGTGACCAGCTCCCCGATGTTGTCGATCAGCAGGCTGCTCACCTGCTGATCACCGCCTGGATCGTGGCGACCAGTTCGGCGGGTACGTCGACCGTCGCGTGCCGTCCGTCGCGGACCACCACCCGGCCGTCCACCACGACCTGGGTGACGTCGGCCGCGGTCGCCGCGAAGAACACCCCCACCGGGGGTACGCCGGCCGTCCGCGCGCTGTCCAGCCGAACGGTGACCAGGTCGGCCCGGTCCCCCGGGGCGATCCGGCCGGCGTCGGCCCAGCCCAGCGCGGCGTGCCCGGTCACGGTCGCCGCGTCGCGCAACGCGGCCGGGGCGAAGTGGCCGCGCTGCCGGGTGCGCAGCCGCTCGTCCAGCTCCACCGCGCGGGCCTCCTCGAAGAGGTCGGCCACGGCGTGGCTGTCGCTGCCGAGGCTGAGCGGACTGCCCGCCTCGGCCATCCGGCGGGCCGGACCGATGCCGTCGGCGAGGTCCCGCTCGGTGGTCGGGCAGAGGCAGACCCCGGTGCCGCTCCCTCCGAGCAGACCCACGTCGGCGCTGGTCAGATGGGTGGCGTGGACGGCGGTGGTGGTCGGGCCGAGTACTCCGTGGTCGGCGAGCAGGCGGGCCGGGGTGCGTCCGTGCACCGCCCGGCAGGCGTCGTTCTCGGCGGGCTGCTCGGAGAGGTGCACGTGCAGCGGCGCGTCGTGCCGCCGCGCCCACCCGGCGACCGCGTCGAGCTGGTCGGCGGGGACGGCACGGACCGAGTGCACCGCCGCGCCGACCCGGGAGTGGTCGCCGGCCGGAGCGAACGCCTCGACCCGGTCCGCCCAGCGGGCCGCGTCCCCGTCGCCGAAGCGGCGTTGCGGGCCGGTCAGCGGGCGGCCGTCCACCGTCGCGGTCAGATAGCAGGTGTCCAGCAGGGTGATCCGGATGCCGGCCTGCGCGGCGGCCTCGACCAGCGCCGCGCCCATCGCGTTCGGGTCGGCGTACCGGCCGCCGTCCGGACGGTGGTGCAGGTAGTGGAACTCGCCGACGCAGGTGACGCCGGCCAGCGCCAGCTCGGCGTACACGGCCCGGGCGAGGGCGAGGTAGGTGTCCGGATCGAGGCGGTCGGCGACCGTGTACATCAGGTCGCGCCAGGTCCAGAAGTCGCCCCGCCCGCCGTGCGTGCGTCCGCGCAGCGCCCGGTGGAACGCGTGCGAGTGGGCGTTCGCCAGTCCGGGCAGGGTCAGTCCGGGCAGGCGTACCGCGTCGGCCAGCACCTCGACCCCGGCGGCGGGTGTGGCTCGGTCGGCCAGCGGGGTGACCGCGGTGATCCGGCCCCCGACGGTCTCGATCAGTACGTCGGCGGTGGGTTCGGGATCGTCGGGCAGCCAGGCGTACTCGGCGAGCCAGCGGGTGGCGGTCATGCCGCCGCCCCGCGGGGGCGGCCGACCGGGGCGGGATCAGCGGCCAGCTCCGCCAGCACACGGGCCAGGGCGGTCACTCCGGCGGCGCAGTCGGCGTCGGTCGCCGACTCGGCGGGGGAGTGCGACACCCCCGTCGGGTTGCGTACGAAGAGCATCGCCGTCGGCAGGTGCCCGGCGAGCACCCCGGCGTCGTGACCCGCCGCCGTGGGCAGGGTCGGCGCGTCGAGCAGCGTCGCCAGCCGCCCGCCCAGGCTCGCGTCGAAGCCCACCAGCGGGGTCGCCGACTCCTCGGTCACGCTCACCTCGGTGCCGTCCCGGCGGGCCCGCTCGACGGCCTTGGCGCGGACCGCCTCGACCAGCTCGGCGAGTGTGCCCTCCTCGGCGGCCCGCGCGTCCAGCCAGCCGGTCACCCGGCTCGGGACGGCGTTGGTGGCGTTCGGCTCGACGCTGATCCGACCGACGGTCGCATGCGCGCCGCGCAACCGGGCCTCCTTGTTCGCGGCGAGGACGGTGAACGCGTAGGTGAGCATCGGGTCGCGGCGGTCGGCCATCCGGGTCGTCCCGGCGTGGTTCGGCTCGCCGGTGATGTCGAACCGCCAGCGGCCGTGCGGCCAGATGGCCGTCGCCACCGCGACGGGCGCGTCCAGGTCGACCAGCGCCCGTCCCTGCTCCACGTGCAGCTCGAGGAAGGCGGCGAACCCGGCCAGCAGGTCCGGACGGGCCCCCGCCGGCCGGTCACCGAGCGCCTCGGCGAAGGCGACCCCGTCGGTGTCGCGCAGCCCGGCCGCGCGCTCGGGCGTGAGCGCCCCGGTGAGCAGCCGCGACCCCAGGCACGGTACGCCGAACCGGGCCCCCTCCTCCTCGACGAACGCGCCGACCACGATCGGTCGGTCCGGGGCGACGCCCGCGGCGCGCAGCTCGTCCACGGCGAGGAAGGCGCTGACGATGCCGAGCGGCCCGTCGTACGCCCCGCCCTGCGGAACCGAGTCGAAGTGGCTTCCGGTGAGCACCGCGTCGGTGGCGTCCGGGTCACCCCAGCGGGCGAAGAGGTTGCCGTTGCCGTCCCCGGTGACCGGCATGCCCCGCCGCTCGGCCTGCGTCCGGAACCACTCCCGCAGCCGGCGCTCCGGCTCACCGAACGCGTACCGCAGGTAGCCGCCGGTGCGCGCGTCCCGCCCGATCGGCGCGATCTCGTCCCACAGGTCGCGGAAGCGGGTGGTGGTGGTAGCAGGGGTCCCCTGCAGGGCGTTTTTGGTGAACAAGGGGCCCCTCCTACCGCTCGGCCATGGGAACGCGCACCCCGGTACGGGTCGCCACCTCGTGGGCGTGGTCGTAGCCGGCGTCGACGTGCCGGATGACGCCCATCGCCGGGTCGTTGGTGAGCACCCGCTCGATCTTCTGCCCGGCCAGCGCGCTGCCGTCGGCCACGCAGACCTGACCGGCGTGGATGCTGCGGCCGATGCCGACCCCGCCGCCGTGGTGGATGGACACCCAGGATGCCCCGCTGGCGGTGTTGACCAGCGCGTTGAGCAGCGGCCAGTCGGCGATCGCGTCGGAGCCGTCGGCCATCGCCTCGGTCTCCCGGTACGGGCTGGCGACGCTGCCGCAGTCGAGGTGGTCGCGACCGATGACCACCGGGGCGGAGAGTTCACCGGAGGCGACCATCTCGTTGAACCGGACACCGGCGCGGTCCCGCTCGCCGTAACCGAGCCAACAGATCCGGGCCGGCAGGCCCTGGAAGGCGACCCGCTCCCCGGCCATCCGGATCCACCGGGCCAGGGACTCGTTCTCCGGGAACAGATCGAGGATCGCCCGGTCGGTGGCGGCGATGTCGGCCGGGTCGCCGGAGAGGGCGGCCCACCGGAACGGCCCCTTGCCCTCGCAGAACAGCGGCCGGATGTACGCGGGCACGAAGCCGGGGAAGTCGAACGCCCGCTCGTACCCACCGAGGCGCGCCTCGCCCCGGATCGAGTTGCCGTAGTCGAAGACCTCCGCCCCGGCGTCGAGGAACCCGACCATCGCCTCGACGTGCTTCGCCATCGAGGCGCGGGCCCGGTCGGTGAACTCGGCCGGCTTCGCCGCCGCGTACTCCCGGGCGTCAGCCAGCTCCACCCCCTCCGGCAGGTACGACAGCGGGTCGTGCGCGCTGGTCTGGTCGGTGACGATGTCGATGTCGACGCCTCGGCGCAGCAGTTCCGGGAAGACGGTGGCCGCGTTGCCGACCACCCCGACGGAGAGCGCCCGCCGCTCCCGCTTCGCGGCGAGCACCCGCTCGACCGCGTCGTCCAGGGAGTCGGCGACCTCGTCCAGGTAGCGGTCGTGCACCCGGCGGTCCAGCCGGGACCGGTCCACGTCGACGATCAGGCAGACTCCACCGTTCATGGTGACCGCGAGGGGCTGCGCTCCGCCCATCCCGCCGCAGCCGGCGGTGAGGGTCAGCGTCCCGGCCAGCGAACCGTCCCCGGCCGGCTGTCCGCCGTCGCGCGCACCGGCGAGTTTCGCGGCGACCGCGGCGAACGTCTCGTAGGTGCCCTGGAGGATCCCCTGGGTGCCGATGTAGATCCACGAACCGGCGGTCATCTGCCCGTACATGGTCAGGCCGAGTTGCTCCAGACGGCGGAACTCGGGCCAGGTGGCCCAGTCGCCGACCAGGTTGGAGTTGGCCAGCAGCACCCGCGGCGCCCACTCGTGCGTGCGCAGCACGCCGACCGGCCGACCGGACTGCACCAGCATCGTCTCGTCGTCCCGCAGGTCGGTCAGGGTCCGCACCAGCGCGTGGTACGACGGCCAGTCCCGCGCGGCCTTCCCGGTGCCGCCGTAGACCACCAGGTCCTCGGGACGCTCGGCGACCTCGGGGTCGAGGTTGTTCATCAGCATCCGCAGGGCGGCCTCCTGCGGCCACCCCCGCGCACTGCGCTCGGTGCCGCGAGCGGCACGGGCGGGCTGGTACATCGTCGGATCTCCTCTCACCCGAGGAACAACTGTCGGCGGGCGGCGGACGCCTCGAACGCCTCCAGCCGCGCCTGCGTGTCGGTCGGCGCGGCGTCGCAGATCGCCTGGAGCACCACCATGGCCAGGGCCATCGGGGCGGTGTGCAGGTCGAAGACCAGGTCGGTGCCACCGGCGCCGGTCAGCTCGCGCAGTCGGCGGCGCAGCGCCGGACAGCCGTCGTGGCCGAGCGCGACGGCGAAGCGGGTCACCGACGGTTGGCTGACCCCGGCCAGCTCGGCGACCTCGGCGGCGGAGAGGTAGGCCACCGAGCCGGCGTGCTGCACCAGGCAGTGCGCGATCCGGCGCTGCATCGGGGTGAGCCGGGCGCCGTGGAACAGATCCAGCAGCCGGTCGCTCGGCGCAGCCGCGATGGCGGCCGTTCCATTCATACCATGACCCTATGCATGAGAACTTTCAGTAGGCAAGGCCGGGGCGTCGGGGAGTGGTCGGTCAGGTCGGTGACGCGGCGAGGGGGCGGGAGTCGGTGCCGGTCTCGTGGGCTGTCGCCACCGGCCGTGGTAGGACCGGGGTGGCACCCCGCGAGTGCCTTCCGGTCGGCGACCGGGGCTTGGGCGAGCGTGGGGTCGCAGGCCGGCGGGAAAGCACTTGCGCATTCAAGGATGACTATGTCGTTAGTTGCTACCCAACGACTGGGTCGGTCTTTCCGGCTGATTGGTGGAACCTGCCGTAAATGGACAGTCCGGCCTCCGGGGGAATGCGTTCGGGCCGATGTGGGGTCCGGGGCGGCGGGCGGTGGCCTGGTGCGCGCGGTGGTTCGCGCGCCTTCCGGCGAGCGTGCTGGCCGGTGGGGCGGAAGTCGCCCCCGGTGGATAGGGGTCGGCGCGCATTTAAGATCTTTACGGCAGGCATTGACAGCTGTTACATATATTAACGACGATCGTTATCGCCAATGGCAATCCGGGTGCCATCGCGGCGGTCGCTTCGTTCGGAAACCTCGGGAGCGATCACTTTTGATGCGTACCCCACGGGACTTCGATGGGGGAATGCATGAAGCGTCGGATCTCCTCACCTCTTCGTCTCTCCAAGATCTTGGTTGTTGGCGCCGCGCTCCTCCTGGTGACGCCGCCGGTCACGTCGGCAGCCTCCGCGGCGCCGGTGGCGGAACCGCTGGCCAGCAACGACTTCCGCATCACCGCATCGTCGGCCAGCCACGACACCGGCACCTTCGCCCGCTCGGCCACGGTGATCGAGTTCGCGGCCTCGGCCGAGAGTGCCGTGTCGACGGAGGTGACGCTCTCCGTCGGCGGGAAGAAGTTCACGGCCAGCAAGGACATCGCGAGCGGCTCCGCCCAGTGGTCCGGAGAAGGCGCCGCGTTGCAACCGGACGAGAACCTGGCGCTCGACGCCTTCGCCAAGGCCCTCGAGTCGGAGTGGGTCGAACCGGCCAGTGCCACGAAAGCACCGATCTCGTTGCACCGGGACCTGACCATCCGCCTCGCCATGCTTCTTGCCGAGGCGCCCCCGGGCACCAGGATCGGAACCCAGGCCGTGCCCCGCCCGGCGGAGCGATACGGTGACCGGAAGCTTCCGGAAGGCGCCGCCAAGGTGGAGTCGTGCCTCAAGGAGGGCCTCTTCGCCACCGTGAAGGACAGCGCGGAGCGCAGGGCGGTGATCGCCGCCTGCCAGGAAAGCAACGAGGACGGAATCTGGTACACCGGATGCAACGTGAACGAACTGGTGCTGCACGATGCGGACAGCCACTGCTTCCTGGGTGAGACCGTCTATGTCGGCCCAGCCTCGTACGACTGCATGGGCAAGTGCGGTGGTGGGTGCTTCATCATCACCGGCTACACCTACGACTGTGCTGACCACGATCGCTGCGGTCGGGTCCATGGTGGATCGACGGACCCCTGGGACAGCGAGTGCGGTGACGAGTACTGGGAAGCCGACGACGACTTCCTGTGGTCGACGAACCAGTGCGGCTAGAGCCAGATCCTCTCGGACGATGAAACGACTTCTTTTCACCGTGTCGATCGTCGCGCTCGCACTGGTGGCGACCGGTTGCGGGTCCACGGACCGTTCCGTGGACCCGCCGCCGAACGCTCTGGCCACCGTGGGAGGCGAACCCGTCACCGTCGAGCAGGTTCGGGCGCTGATTCCCGACAGTCCCCTGCCTGCGGTGGTGGTGGCAGGCGGCTACGCCGGTCCGTGGCCGGAGGCACTGGAGCTGGCGATCCGGGACGAGCTGCTGGTGCGGGAAGCCGCTCGCCGGGGCCTGCGCGGGTCGACCAGGGCCGAACAGATCGCCAAACTGATCACTCAGGAGCAGCGCGGTGCTGCTGGCCTCGCCGCCGAGAGCATTACCGACGGGGAAGCCCTCGCCTGGTACCAGGAACACCGCAGCCTGTTCGGAAACGTGGCACAGGCCGAGGTGGCCTGGGGTGAGTTCGCTGATCCTGCGCAGGCCAGAACGGCTCTGGAGCGTGCGGCTGATACCGATCAGACGACGTTTCAGGGACTGGTGCGTGAGGGCGGTGCGAAGGACAGCGGCACGGCCACCATCGACAACCATGGTGAGGGCGCCGATCCGATGATCTCGCGCGCGGCCTTCGCGGTCGGCGCGGCCGGGGGAGTCGGACTGTCCGCGGACCCGCAGAACAACCGGTGGTGGGTGGTCCGCGTCGAGCGCATCTCGTTCAAGCAGATGAACTGGGACGCGGTGCTGGCCTACAAGGTGAAGTCGGCGATGGCCACGTATCGTCAGGAGGAGCACCTGCGCCGGCTCGCCGACTCGTTGCGGAAGAAGTGGCCGGTCGAGGTGTACGAGACCCGGCTCGCTGACATCGCCGCGACAGAGGAGCCACCGAAATGACCATAGCCGCGATAGTTGGCGGAGTTCTTGCGCTGTTCATCGCCGTGGCAGCGCTCATGTACCTGAGCAGGCACCGTGCCGCACCTCGGGCCGTCGGTCGGGTGTTGAGACTGCTGGCGTTCGCCGCCACCATCGGGATCGCCGCTGCGCTGCTGCCGTTCACGGTCTCGGACAGTGGCGCGTCCGCCAGCTACCTGCTGGGTGTGCCGGTAGTGGCGGCCGCATGTCCCCTGGTCGCAGACCTGGTCGGCCATGCTGTCGCCGTCACGACGACGGCCGGGGCCCTGGTGATGCTGGCGTGGGGCCTCCTGCTCGGCCTCGGCATCGGCCTCTGGTTCCTCCTTCCCGCCCTGCTGCTGGGGGCAGCGGTGCTGGCCAGCATCCCTTCGCGGCGGGCGGCAGTGACCGGCAACCAGGGTGACTGACGTCCGGATCATCTCCGTTGGGAACCCGACGTCCACGAGAACCACCGACAGCCGCCGGCGCACCGCCGCCGAACCCCGGACCCCAGGTGACGGCCCTTCCGGCCGCCGTGCCTGCCCCTCGGCGGCGGTCCTGCGCGGCCCGTCCGGACCGGAAGCGGGAAACTCGTGGTGGCGCCCGCCCCCCGGTACGGGTGGTAAAACCCTTCCGTGGACGCAACCAAGCTTCGTCGGGCCATCGCCCGCACCCCGCTCGCTCCGGTGGCCGCCTTCCCCAAGCGGCTGGTCCGGGTCGCCCGGCACGACACCAAGCTGCTGAAGGTCTCCGCCCGATGGCTGATGACCTCCCGGGAGCACCACAACTACACGTACGACCTCACCTGGCTGAGCAAGAGTCACCTCGCCTGGTTCGTCAGCGTCGTCTGCGACACCCCGGTCAAGCGGATCCGGGCGTACATCCAGGAGATCGAGGGCGACGAGAACCTGCGCCGGCACATCGAGCAGACCACCCAGGGCACCGCTCGACGCGGCCTCGCCGACCGCCAGGTCCGCTACGCCCGCCGCGTCGGCTGGTACGCCATCGTCCGGGCCCGCCGCCCGCAGCACGTCGTCGAGACCGGCGTGGACAAGGGCCTCGGCAGCTGCGTCCTCGCCGCAGCCCTCCTGCGCAACGCCGCCGAGGGACACCCCGGCCGGCTCACCTCCCTCGACATCAACCCCGAGGCCGGCTACCTCGCCCGCACCGCGCCCTGGTCCGACGTGGTCGACTTGGTCGTCGGTGACTCGATCGCCTCCATCAACGCGCTGGACCGCCCGGTCGACCTCTTCCTGCACGACAGCGACCACAGCAAGGCCCACGAGAAGCGGGAGTTCGACGCGGTCGAGCCGAAGCTGGCGTCGGGCGCCATGCTGCTCACCGACAACGTCACCGTCACCCACGTCCTCGCCGACCACGCCGAGCGCACCGGCCGGCGTTTCCTCGCCTACCGGGAGACCCCGATCAACCACTGGTACCCCGGTGACGGAATCGGCGTCGCCTGGTGAGGTTGGCGTCCGTCCACACGTACCCGGTCAAGGGGTGCCACCGGCTCGACCACGACACGGCCCGGGTCGACCCCTGCGGCCTGGCCGGTGACCGTCGCTGGATGATCGTCGACGCCGACGGCACCGGGGTGACCCAGCGGGAGCACCCGGTGCTGGCCACCCTGCGGCCGGTCACCCGGCCCGGCGGGCTGGTGCTACGCGGCCCCGGCCGCCCCGACCTGGAGGTGCCGGAACCGGTCGGTGTCGCCCCGGTCACGGTCCGTACCTTCCGGCACCGGAAACTGCCGGTCGATGCCCTCCCCGCCGGCCCGGCGGCCGACGCCTGGCTCACCGCCGTGCTCGGCAGGCCGGTCCGGCTGACCTGGCTCGCCCAACCCACCCGGCACATCGCTCGGGGGGAGCGCGCCCACGACACCGGCGACCAGGTCAGCTTCGCCGACGTCTACCCGCTGCTGCTGACCGTCACCGCGTCGCTCGAAGCGCTGAACGGCTGGCTGGCCGAGGCGGGCTCGGCGCCCGTGCCGATGACCCGCTTCCGGCCCAACGTGGTGGTCGAGGGCGCACCGGCCTGGGCCGAGGACGGCTGGGCCGGTCGGACCCTGCGGATCGGCGCGACCACCTTCCGCGCCGCCGGGACGTGCGCGCGCTGCGTGGTGACCACCACCGACCAGGAGACCGGGGTACGCGGACACGAACCGTTGCGGACCCTGGTCCGGCACCGCCGTGTCGACCGAAAGATCCTGTTCGGACTTCACCTCGTCCCCTTGTCGACCGGCGTGGTCGGCGTCGGCGATCCGGTGCGGGTCGATCCGACGTCCTGATCCCCGTGGGGCGACACTCGGTGGCCGATCGACATGGCTGCCCGTGCCTGCGCTGGCACGGGCAGCCATGTCGCCGGTTCTCGTGCGGGAGAGGGGACTCGAACCCCTACGCCCGAAGGCACAGGAACCTAAATCCTGCGTGGCTGCCTAGTTACACCACTCCCGCCTGCCCAGAGAGTCTAGTGCGTCGCGCTCGTGCCGTGTGGAGCCCGGCGGCCCGCAGGACGTTGGACACCGTTCCGTGACTGGGCCTCTCCCGTCCGTCGGTGGCGGCTCGGATCAGGTCGGCGAGTTTTCGCGGACCCAGGTCGGGGTTCGCCAGCGCGTACCGGACCACGAGCGCGTGGTCGACGACGGACCCGTGAGGAACGCGTGGCCGTGGCGCCGTCGTGCCGGTCTGCTCCAGGCGGTGGCGGAGCCGGTAGACGTGGTTGCGGTGACAGCCAATGCGCCGCCCGGCCTCCACCGCGGTCATCGCGCCGGCCGCCACCTGCCGGACCAGCGCCTCGACATGCCGCGGATCGAGCGGCCGAGGGTGGGCGATCCGGTCCGGCTCGCGGCCGGTCGGCGGCTGCCCGGCGCTCGCCGGCGCCAGAGCGGACCGGCGGTTGCGGCCGGCGTACGTGGCGGTCTGGCTGTGGCAGTTCGGGCACAACAGGCGCAGGTTCGGCGGGCGGTTGTCGAGGAAGTCACCGTTGATGTGGTCGACGTGCAGGGTGAGCGGCCCGCCCCGCCACGTCGTGCCGACGTCGCACTCCTCGCACCGTTCCGGGACGCCGATATCGCACAGGGCCCACTTCAGCCGGGTGCCGGGTGTACGGCGGGAACCCTTCGGTAGCTGGACCAGCAGCATCGTGGAGGAGACCCGGCGGCGGGGACCACGCAGCCCAGGGGGACGCCCGGTGAAGTGGGAGGTGTCGACGCCGAACCGTTTGAGCTGACGACTGATGTGGGCGTGCGAGCCGTCGCTGATCCGTACGCCCAGCAGGCGCATCACGTCGGTGACGTTGCGGGCGCGCGCCGCCGCGTCGGCGAGCACCTCCGGGGTGTACCGGTACCGGACCACGTACGGACGGTAGCGGCCCGGTGCGACGTTTCCCGCGTCGAGACGGGCCGCCCGGACGGCGGCCGGTGGCTCCTCAGTCCAGCCCGAGGTCGCGGCGCAGCTTGGCGACGTGCCCGGTGGCCTTCACGTTGTAGAGCGCCCGTTCGATCTTCCCGTCCTCGTCGACGACGAAGGTGGAACGGATCACCCCGGTCACCGTCCGGCCGTAGCTCTGCTTCTCGCCGAACGCCCCGTACGCGGTGAGCACCGCCTTGTCGGTGTCGGCGACCAGGGCGAACGTGATGGCGTCGCGCTCGCGGAACTTCGCCAGCTTCTCCGGCTTGTCCGGGGAGATGCCGACCACCTCGTAGCCGGCCGCCTGGAGGGAGGCGAGCGAGTCGCGGAAGTCGCAGGCCTGCTTGGTGCAGCCCGGGGTCATCGCGGCCGGGTAGGCGTACAGGATCACCCGGCGGCCCCGCAGGTCGGCCAGGGAGAGCGTGCTGCCGGTGTCGGTCGGCAGGGTGAAGTCCGGCGCGGGGTCGCCGGGGCTGAGACGGTGCGGCGCGGTCATGCCCGAGACCCTACGGCCTCCGTCCGGGCTGGCACCTAACCGGCCCGCTCGGGTCGGAGGTGTCCGATGCCGGTCGGTCGGCGGCGGGTCGCCTCGGCGACCGCGCGACTCGCGGCGTGCAACCGGAACACCCCGGCCAGGGTGGCCCCCGCCCCGGTGACCAGGATCAGCGTGACCACCACCCGGACGGGTTGGGCCGGCCAGGGCAGCGGGGGCACCGAGCGGGCGAGCACCGCCGCGTTGGTCACCCCGGCGAACAGGGCCAGGCAGGCACCGGCGAGGGCCAGTCCGAAGTCGGCGGCGGCGTGCCGGGTCAGCGCCCAGCCACCGGCGGCGACCGCGCCGAGGCCGGTGATGAGGGCCCAGGTCTGGCCGGTCAGCAAGGCGACGAGCAGCCCACCGGCCCCGTCGGCCCCGGCGTCGAGGGCCCGGCCGACCGCGACCGCGACGGCGGCCAGCCCACCCACGGCGAGCAGCGCGCCGAGCCCGGCCAGCGCCCGCCGGCCGGCCACCGTGCCCGCCGGTGCCAGCCCGAGCGCGCCCACCGCGAGCGTGCCGAGTGCCACCGCCGCCCACCAGGGGTACGGGTCCGGCGGGGGCACCCAGTCCAGGGTGCCCCGCAGCTCCACGGCGGTCTCGCCGTCGCGTAGCGGCACCACCCAGTCGCGTACCCGGTGTTCCCGGTCGGGGGCGGCGCCGACCTGCGGCGGCGGGCTGGACTCCCGCCACAGCGCCCGTTGGTCGTGCCAGCGGACCACCGGCTCGTTCGTCACCCGCTGCCAGGACGGCGCGGCGGTCGGGTCGGCGTCGGCGGGCACGGCGGTCTCGCCGGCGACGGTCCGGTTGAGGTACGTCGCCGGGGAGCGGACGTTCTCGTACACCCCGTCGGGGCGCACCTGGAGGTACGGCTCGCCGGAGTAGCCGAGGACGGTGACCGTCCGGTCGGTGTGGTTGCGCAGTTCCAGCCGCGCGCCCGCCTCCACCGTCCGGACGTCCACGCCGTCGACGGTCGGGGCCAGCCCGGTCACCCCGACCCGGTAGTCGCTGCCGTTCGGGGCGTCCGCGCCGTGCGCGGCGGCCGGGACGGCGGTGGCCAGCAGCGCGACGAGCGCCCCGACCAGGGGCACTCCCGCCCGGAGCAGCAGCGACCGGATCACCGGGCGGCTGCCTCGACGGCGGCGGTGATGGCGTCCGGGGTGGGGTTCTCGATCGGCTTGCCGTCGACCAGGACGGTCGGCGTGCCGGTGATCCCGGCCCGGCTCGCCTCCTCGGTCACGTGTTCGGTCCATGGCTTGAAGGTGCCCTCGCGCAGGCAGGAGGCGAACCCGTCCCGGTCGATGCCGACCTCGGCGGCGATGTCGGCGAGGTCGTCGTCGCTGAGCCCCGCGCCGCCCTCCGGCGGCTGTCGCTCGAAGAGCGCCTTGGCGTACTGCCGGTACCGACCACCCTCGGCGGCGCAGCCGGACGCAGCCGACGAGCGGGTGGAGTACTGCGTGGACGAGAAGCGGTTGAGGTACGCCACCGGGTGGTACACCACCCGGACCTTGCCCTGGTCGATCAGTGTGTCCAGGGTCGGGCCGCTGAGCTGCTCGAACTGCTTGCAGGCCGGGCAGATGAAGTCCTCGTACACGTCGATGGTGACCGGGCCGGAGCCGGCCACGACGCCGGTGCCCGCGTCGTTCGCGCCGGTCGGCGCGGTGAAGTCGTCGGAGCGCTGCGCGGCGTAGACGCTCCAGCCGATCAGTCCGGCGATCACCAGCACCGCCACGGCGGCCACCGAGGTCCAGAGCGTGCGGCGTCGGCGGCGCTCCCTGGCGAGCTGCTCGCGGACCACCCGGGAGGCGTCCTTCTGCCCCTTGCGACTACTCATCCTCGTCCTCCACGGCCGGTGTGCCCGACAGCCACCCGTCCACCGAGGCGGGGGTGCGGGGCCAGATCAGCAGGAACCCGGCGAGTGCCAGGAAACCCAGGTCCCGGAGGATCTCCGGGAGGTAGGCGGGGCTCTGGCCGGCGGCGAGTTCGCCGCCCCCACCGAAGCACCCGCAGTCGATGGCGAGGCCCCGCGTCCAGGCGGAGACGATGCCCGCGACGAAGACCACCAGTAGCGCCGCCGAGAAGCCGGCGGCGAGCCGGGTGGCCAGCCCGACGAGCAACAGGACGCCGAGCGCCAGCTCCACGAAGGGCAGTGCCGCGCCGACGGCCATCGCCAGGTCGTACGGCATGACCTGGTACGCGTTGACGGCCCGCCCGGAGGCGGCCAGGTCGCCGACCTTGCTGCCGCCCGCGGCGAACCACACCGCGGCGAGACCGAGCCGGGCGGCGACGGCGAGCCAGGGACGGAGGAGGGGCCAGCTCACGACCCGGGGGCGGGGTGCGGTCACGGTCATTGGTCGCTCCGATCCACCGTGAAGTTCCGTGGTCCGTGCCACTGCCCCGACCCCGGCTCAACTGCCCAGGGCGTCGCCGACCGCCTCGAGCAGGTCGCCCCGGGCCCGGGCCACCCGGGACCGGATGGTGCCCACCGGAACACCGCCGACCGCCGCCGCCTCCGCGTACGACAGGCCGAGGACCTGGGTGAGCACGAACGCCTCGCGCCGGTCGGCGGGGAGCCGACGGAGCAGGTCGGCGGCGCCGAGGTGCCCGGCCGGGTCGGGGTGCGGCCGGTCGGTGTACGCCTGCGCGGCGAGCCGCTCGTCGAGCCGTCGCCGCCGGACCACGGTGCGCAGGTGGTCGGCGCAGGTCCGCCGGGCGATGCCGAGCAGCCAGGTACGCGCGCTGGCCCGTCCCTCGAACGCCGGTAGCGCCCGGAACGCCCGCAGGTAGGTCTCCTGGGTGAGGTCGTCGGCGTTGTCCGGGTCGATCAGGGCGGCGACGAAGCGCCACACCTCGGCCTGGGTGAGCCGTACGAACGCGGCCTGGGCCACCGGGTCGCCGTCGCGGGCGGTGAGCGCCCAGCGGGTCGCCGGGTCGGGCCCGGTGGCGGCGGGGTCCGCCGGGTTGCCCGGCGGATCCCACGCGGGCACGGCCGGGGTGTCGGCGGTGCGGCCGACCCCGGCGGCATCCAGCGGCGCGGGGATCACGACACTCCAGGTTACGCGGAGACGACCGAGCGGACAGAGACCTTCGGCACTTCCATGGCGTGCGCCACGCCGGGAACCAATCGGACCCGGAGACCGACTATCCCACCATGACATGCGACGACGTACGCGCGGCGCTGTCGGCGCGGCTGGACGGCGAGGATCCGGGCACGCCGCCGGCCACGCTGGACGCGCACACCTCCACCTGCGCCGGGTGCCGCAGCTGGCTGGCCCGGGCCGAGCAGGTGACCCGACTGGTCCGGGTGCAGGCCGTGGCCGTGCCCGACCTGACCGCCCCGGTGCTGGCGGCGGTGGCCGCCGACCAGCAGGCTGCCCGGGCCGCGGCGATGGCGGCGGTCCGGGCCCGTCGGCAGGTGCTCCGGGTGGCGGTGGGGGTGGCCGCGGCGGCCCAGCTCGCCATCGCGCTGCCGATGCTCCTCGCCGGTCTCGGCGTGGCCGTCGACCCGCACACCAGCCGGGAGATGGCCTCCTTCGACGTGGCGCTCGCGGTGGGCTTCGCGCTGGCCGCGTACCGGCCGGAACGGGCCCAGGCGTTCGTGCCGGTGGCCTTGGTGCTGGCGGTCTGCCTGGCCGGCACCAGCGCGGTGGACATCGCCAACTCGACGACCGCCCTGGTGCACGAGATCGGTCACCTGGCCGCGGTGGTCCAGGCCGGTCTGCTCTGGGCGCTGGGCCGCACCACCCGCCAGGTGGACCGCCCGCTCGCGGCGCCCGCCGTGGCGGGGCCGGGGTGACCTGGGTCGGCGATGCCAGGTCACGTCGGCGAGCATTGCCGCTATGACTGCTCCGACACCCCTCTCGCGCCGCACCCGTGCGCATCCGCTCGTCCGCCTGGCGGCCGGTGCCGGCCTCCTGGTCGTCCTGGTCGCGCTGCTGCTCGCCCCGGCCGGTCCGGCGAGCGCGCACGCGGTGCTGGTGAGCAGCAGTCCGGCCGCCTCCGCCGTGGTGCCGAGCGCCCCGGCCGAGGTGGTGCTGACCTTCAGCGAGTCGGTCCGGCAGGTGCCCGGCAAGATCCGGGTGCTCGCCCCGGACGGGTCGCGGGCCGACCGGGGTGAGCCGGCCTTCGACGGTTCGGTGGTGACCGTACGGCTCGCCCCGGACGGTGCGCGCGGCACGTACCTGGTCAGCTACCGGGTCGTCTCGGCAGACAGCCACCCGGTCTCCGGAGCGTTCACCTACTCGGTCGGCGCGCCGTCGACACCGCCGGTCGATTCCGGGACGGACAGCCGGGCGGACCCGGTGGTGGGGCTGACGATCAAGGTCGCCAAGTACCTCACCTACGCGGGCCTGCTGTTGCTGGTCGGCCCGGTACTGATGATCGGCACGTTCTGGCCGCGCCGGCTGTCCCGTACCGGTCCGTCCCGGGTCGCCTGGGCGGGGTTCGGGCTGGTGGCCGTCGGCACGCTGGTGGGGCTCTGGGCCCAGGTGCCGTACACCACGGGCGGAGGGCTGCTCGACGTCGACGGCGCGGGCCTGCGGGACGCGCTCGGCAGCGACTTCGGTCTGGCGCACCTGGTCCGGCTCGGGCTGCTCGCCGCGTCGGCGTTCCTGCTGCGACCGCTGCTGGCCGGGCGCGGGGGCCGGGCGGACCGGGTGATCCTGGCCATCCTGGGTGGCGCGGCGCTGTTCACCTGGCCGCTGGCCGGGCACCCGGCGGCCTCGCCCGCGCCGCCGCTGTCGATCTTCGTCGACGCCGTGCATCTGGGCAGCATGGCGGTGTGGCTGGGCGGGCTGGTGGTGCTCGCCGGGTTCCTGCTGCCCGGAGCCGACGAGCACGAGCTGGACGCGATCCTGCCGGTCTGGTCGCGGTGGGCGGCGCTCGCCGTGGCCGCCCTCCTGCTCGCCGGCACGGTGAACGCGTTGATCGAGGTGGGCAGCCCGGCCGCGTTGGTCGACACCACCTACGGGTGGCTGCTGATCGCCAAGATCGCCCTCTTCGCGCTGGTGGTCGGGGTGGCGGCGGTCTCGCGTAACCTGGTGCGCCGGTGGCGGGAAGCGGCCCGGCCGAGGCCGCTGCGCCGGGCGCTCTGGCTGGAGCTGGCGGTCGCCGCGGTGGTCCTCGGGGTCACCGCCACGCTGGTGCAGACCACGCCGGCCCGCACCGCCGGAGCCGACGTCGCCAGCACTCGCAGCACGCTCTTCACCACCACCCTGGCCAGCTCGCTCTACTCCCTCCAGGTGGAGGTGGACCCGGCCGAGCCGGGCAACAACTCCATGCACCTGTACGCGTACTCGCCGGACAACCGCCCGCAGCCGGTGGTGGAGTGGCGGGCCACCGTCGCGCTGCCGTCGGCCGGGATCGAGCCGATCGAGATCACCCTGCTGCCGCTGACCGACAACCACGCCACCGGGGAGATCAACCTGCCGGCGTCGGGCGAGTGGCAGCTCCGGGTCACCGTACGCACGTCAGAGATCGACCAGGCCACGGTGAGTACCACCGTGCCCGTCCGTTAGGAAGGTTCCGTCCCATGATCCGTCACCGGCGTACCGCAGCCGCCGCTGCCGCCGTCGTCCTCGGCGCCGTCGCCACCGCCGTCCTCGGCTTCGCCGGGCCGGCCTCGGCGCACGTCACGGTCAACCCGAAGGAGGCCACCCAGGGCAGCTACGGCCGGTTCGCGTTCCGGGTGCCGAACGAGAGCGACACCGCCTCGACCGTGAAGGTGGAGGTGGTGCTGCCGGAGAACGCGCCGGTCGGCTCGGTCTCCACACTGCCCGTGCCCGGTTGGACGGTGACAGTCGAGAAGCGCAAGGTCGACCCACCGGTGGAGGTGCACGGCAGCCAGCTCTCCGAGGTGGTATCGAAGCTCACCTGGACGGCCGCCGCGGGTGGCGGGGTGCGGCCGGGCGAGTTCCAGGAGTTCCCGGTGTCGCTGGGGCCGCTGCCGCAGACCGACCGGATGGTCTTCAAGGCCCTCCAGACCTACTCCGACGGCAACGTGCAGCGCTGGATCGAGGAGCCGACCGCCGGCGGCGAGGAGCCGGAGAGCCCCGCTCCGGTGCTGACCCTCGCCGCGGCGGCACCGTCGGCCGCACCGGCGGCCCGGGACGCCGATGACGACGACGCCGACGAGGTGTCGGACGACACCGGGCTGGCCACCGGGCTCGGGGTCGCCGGTCTGGTCGCCGGCCTCGCCGGCCTGGGGCTGGGTGGCGCCGCGTTCGCGCGTACCCGCCGGGGGCCGGTGCGGGACGCCTGAGCCGCGACCCGTACGTCCCTGACCGGCCCCGTCGGGTGCCCGACGGGGCCGGCGCGTGGGAGCCACTGTCCGCTTGATTCCGATATCCGGGGATTGCGCCACTTGTCTGGGTAAGGTCGTCCAGGTACCCGGCTCAGGAGGAGGACGACACGGATGCGGTTCGCGCGGGCGCTCGCCGGAATGCTGTTGCTGGTCATCGGGATCCCGGCGCTCGTCGCCGGCGGCGCGCTCTGGGTCGTCGCCCGGCACGCCGATCCCGACGGCGGGTTCCGCGCCCGGTTCGAGCCGGTGGCCGTCGACGGCCACGCCGTGGTCGTCACCGACCTGTCCGGCCTGCTGCGCCGGGACGTGCCGTTCGTCCACGCCGGACCGAACCGGCTCCGGCTGACCGCCCGTACCGCCGAGGGGCCCGCCTTCCTGGGGCTGGCCCCGACCGCCGAGGTGGACCGCTGGCTGGGCGACGCGCCCCGGGCCACCCTGACCCGCGTGGTGGTGGCCCGGGGCGCGTTGCCGGCCCGGATGGAACCGGCCAGCCGTGCCGAACCCGTCGACCCGGCCCCCGGGCCGGTCGGCCGGCCCTTCTGGCTGCGGGAGGGCATCGGCGTACTGGAGTGGAGCCCCGCCGAGTTCGGCGACCGGCCGCTGAGCCTGGTGTTGATGCACCCGGACGGCCGGGCGGGGCTGGCCCTCGACGTCCGGGCCGAACTGCGGCCCGGCTGGCTCACCCCGGCCCGCTGGGCGGTGCCCGTCGGCGGGGCGCTGCTGGTCGCCCTGGCTCTGCTGCTCCTGTTGCGCCCGCCCCGCCCCCGGGAGGTGGTCTTCGTGGTCGAACCGGACCAGGTGCCGATCCTCGCCCAGCGGCTCGGTGTGACCTCGCTCGGCGCGCTCGGTTCGTCGACCGGTGGCCCGCCTCCGGCGTCACCGGCCGAGCGGACCCTGGTTGCGGTGGGGTCGGGCGGCCGTACCGCGGTCGGACCGGTGCCGGCCGGTCGCCCGGCCACCCTGGCGGACCTGCCCGCCGGTGCGTGCGGGACGGAGCGCGAACCCCGCCCGGTCGTCCCGCCCGGTCTGCTCTGGCCGCCGCTGTCGCCCGACGGCGGGGCGGCCCGGGAGTGCGCGGACCCGGACTGACCCGGGCCCCGCACGGCGGGTGGCCCTCCGCGCTGCCGACGCGGAGGGCCACCTTCACCGGGGGATCGGTGCTACCTGAGAGAACGTCTGAGGTAGGTGGTACCAGATTAACCAGAAAATAGGCTACCCGTCAGTTCTGTCCATTTGATGCAAGTTTCGCCTTCGGGCGCCAGCGGGTCCACCGGGACGGCCGCGCGCGGGGCACGTGCGGGCCCGCCTCGGTCACCCGGTCCCCGGCGGCCGGTCGAACCGGCAGCACCACCAGCAGCAGGAGCGAGAGCAGGACGTAGGTGTTGCGGGTCAGCACGTCGAGCGGGTCGTCGGTGCGGGCCGGACCGGCCCCCCAGTCCTGGAACGAGACCACGCCGTAGGCGACCACCAGGTAGGTGGTGACGCTCGCCACCACCAACCACGAGATCCGGGAGCGACCCGCGGCCGGGCCGGTGTCGTCGGCCCCGGGGCGGGTGCGGTCCGGGCCGAGTCCGGCGTCGAGCATGATCACCACGGCCGGGATGAACCAGTAGATGTGGTGGGTCCAGGTGATCGGGCTGACCAGCCCGCCGACCAGGCCGGTCAGGGTCAGCCCGGTGAGGGCGTCACCGGCGCGCGCCGCGCGCCACGCCCGCCACAGGCCGTAGACGGTCACCGCCGCCACCAGCAGCAGCCAGACCAGCCGGTCCGGCTTCTCGGGCACGGTGAAGCGGCTCAGCAGCCCGAACAGGGACTGGTTGCCGGTGTAGTCGGTCCGTCCCACCCGGTCGGTGGCCCACAGCTCGTGGGTCCAGAACCGCCACGAGTCGCGTGGTGCGACCGCCGCCGCCAGCAGTGTCGCCGCCGCCGCGGTCGCGCTCGCCACGACCGCCGCCCGCCACCGCCGGGTCACCAGCAGGTAGACGATGAAGATGCCCGGGAAGAGCTTGAGCGCCGTCGCCAGCCCCACCGCCACCCCGGCCCAGCGACTTCCCCGGGGTACGGCGAAGAGCAGGTCGGCCAGGATCAGCACCACCAGCAACATGTTGATCTGGCCGAAGGTGATGGTCTCCCGGGTGCTCTCCACCGCGAAGGCGAGCAGGACCGCCACGGTCAGCGTGAACAGGCGGGGCAGGTCGTGCCGGGCGATGACGGGGCCGACCAGCCACCGGGTCGTCACCACCACGCCGACCGCGGTGAGCGCCGTGAAGACCGCGATGGTCGCGCCGAGCGGGAGCGCCGCGAACGGCCGCAGCAACAGCGCGCTGAACGGCGGGTACGTGAAGTAGAGCGCACCCTGGACCCGGTCCGGCTGGCTGTAGTCGTAGAGCGGGTTGCCCGCCGCCCACCACTCCATCGCCCGCATGTAGATCTTCAGGTCGAAGAAGTCGTGCACGAGTCCCGGCAGGTAGAGGGCGGGCAGCACGGCGGCCAGGGCCAGGACGGTCAGGAGCCGACGGACCCTGCGACCGCCCGGGTCCTCCTCGACCAGGGCGGACGGAGCGGCAGGTTCGGCTGGCACGGGGAAACCCTAACGGTCGGTCCGGCCGACGGTGCGCAGGCGCGGGCCGTCTGTGCTGCGCGTAGTCTGGTCCGGTGGCTGATCTTCTCGTCTGGATCGATTGTGAGATGACCGGGTTGGACCTCGGCCGGGACGCGCTGATCGAGGTCGCCGCGCTCGTCACCGACCCCGACCTCAACGTGCTCGGCGACGGCGTGGACGTGGTGATCCACGCCGACGAGGAGAAGCTGGCCGGGATGCCGGAGATCGTCCGGACCATGCACGAGAAGTCCGGCCTCACCGAGGAGGTGCGTCGCTCCACGGTAACCCTCGCCGAGGCCGAGGACATGGTGCTGGAGTACGTCGCCAGTTTCGTGAAGGAGCCGCGTACCGCCCCGCTCTGCGGCAACTCCATCGCCACCGACCGGGGCTTCCTCGCCCGGGACATGGCCCGCCTCGACGGTCACCTGCACTACCGGATGATCGACGTCTCCTCGATCAAGGAACTCTGCCGGCGCTGGTATCCCCGGGTCTACTTCGGGCAGCCGGCCAAGGGGTTGGCGCACCGGGCGCTGGCCGACATCCGGGAGAGCATCCGGGAGCTGGAGTACTACCGGCGTACCCTCTTCGTCCCGCTGCCCGGGCCGGACGTGGAGACCGCCAAGGCGATCGCCGCGGAGCTGTAGGGCGACGTTCCGAACCCGGGGGTGGAACCCGCTCGACGGGGACGGGAGGGGTGTGGCTATCATTGGTCGGCGCGCCCGCCCGGGTCGGTGATCCGGGCGCGACGGCATGGTGGCTGTAGCTCAGTTGGCAGAGCACCGGGTTGTGGTCCCGGGTGTCGTGGGTTCAAATCCCATCAGTCACCCCAGTAAGCAGTGAGCCCCCTCCACGGAGGGGGCTCACTGCTTTTCCGCTCCGGTTCGGACCGTGGCGGCTTCCACCATCACGGGTCGAAGTTGATGGATGTCAGGGGGCGCGTTCCACGGTGCCTGCCGGTACCGTACGTAGCATGACTACAGTTGCGCCTCGTCAGGCACCGATAACCGTGATCCTGGCCGCCGTGGTGTTCCTGCTCGCCGGTCTCCAAGCTGTCCTGCGCATGTACGACGGGCTCGACGGCGGCGCGGGCGGAATCATCGTCGCCCTCATCGCGGCGGTGATCTACCTCGCCATCGCGTACGGGCTCTGGAAGGGCAACAAGATCGCCTGGATCCTGGTCGTCATCGGTGGTGCGCTGGCCGTACTGAGCATCTTCAGTGGGGACTGGCTGTCCTTCGCCACCGGCATCGTCCTGCTCGTGCTCCTGCTGCTCCCGCAGTCCCGTCAGTGGTTCAACCGGGCATGACCGGAGTGGCCCGCCCGCACTGCGGGCCGCCCCGGCCGGCACGCGCTGACCGTCAGCTCACGGCGTCGTCGACGGCGTCGCCTCCGGCTCGTACGGCAGGGCGCTGCCCTTGACGTACTCCTGCCAGCTCATGTTCCAGTCCGTCCAGCCGTTGCCGTTCTGGAGCTTGCGCTCGGTGCCCCTGACGGTGACCGGGTCACCGATCCGGGTCTGGTTGAACAGCCACGCGCCGTCGGCCATGGAGACGTTCACGCAGCCGTGCGAGACGTTCACCCGGCCCTGCTGCCCCTCCGACCAGGGCGCGGCGTGGATGAACTCCCCGCCCCAGGTGAGCCGCTGCGCGAAGTCGATGTCGGTGCGGTAGCCGTCCTCCGGCCCCAGCTCGTCGAAGGTGTCGAAGACCGTCTCCTTCAGCTTCTCGATGACCACCATCGTCCCGCTGGACGACGGGGTGCTCTTCTTGCCGAGGCTGACCGGAATGGTCTTGATCACCTTGCCGTCGCGGGTGACCGTCATCCGCTTGGTCTTGTTGTCGACGGTCATCACCGTCGCCGCACCGATCTTGACGTCCACGGTCAGGTCGGACCGCCCGTACCAGCCGTCACCCAGCGGCAGACCGCCGGCCTGCACCGTGTACGACACCGTGGTGCCCGCCTGCCAGAACTCCTTCGGCCGGTAACGGACCTCGGTGGGGCTGACCCAGTGCCAGACGCCCTCCTGGGGCGGGTCGGAGCGGACGGTCATCCGGCGCTGCACGTCGTCGCGGTGGTCCTCCGGGATCGCCCGGCCGAACTTGACGATCAGCGGCATGCCGACCCCGACCACCTGGCCGTCGCCGAGGAAGCTGGTCACCCGCACCTGGTTGGCCGGCTTGGCCATCGTGGTGAACGAGTGCGACGCGGTCGCGGTCTTCCCGTCCGAGCCGGTCGCCGTCACGGTGGCCGTGTACGTCGTGCCGTACTCCAGGGCCTTGGACGGCAGCCAGTTCCTCCCGTCGGCGGCGAGCGTGCCCTCGACGACCGCGCCGGCCGGGTCCTTCAGCTCGACGGCGGCCTCCTGGGCCTTCTCGGCGGTGAAGGCGATCCCGGTCGAGGCCGGCACGTCCTTCGCGTCGGCCGGCGGAGTGGTGATCGTCACCGCCGCCTCGGGTGCCTTCTCACTGGCGCCCGGCGGAGCCGCCGGCCCGTCGTCGCCGCCGGTGCAGCCCGAGGTCAGCGCGAGCGCGACGGCGAGCACCCCCGCCGCCGCGAACCCGCCGCGTCGCCGGCCGCGCCGGGCGCCCCTGCTCCGGATCAGCTGGTTCTGGTCAGCTCGCATGTCGTCCTCACAGTCGTGGTCCGGAAACCATCGTCTCTCACCAGACGCAGAGAACCCGGTACCCGTTTCGGGGCGTGAAGGAAAACACGCGACCCGGTCGTCAGAGTGCCAGCGTGGCACCCTCTCCGCCGTGCGGTACCGGCAGCGCGCTGCCCTTGACGAACTCCGCCCAGCTCAGGCTCCACGCCGTCCAGCCGTTACCCGGGGTGAGCTTGCGCTCCGTGCCGGTGATCGTGATCGGGTCGCCGACCAGGGTGCGCTGGAACAGCCAGCGGGCGTTGTCCATGGAGACGTTCACGCAGCCGTGCGAGACGTTGCGCCGCCCCTGGTGCTGCACCGACCAGGGGGCCGCGTGGATGTACTCGCCGCCCCAGGTGAGCCGCTGCGCGAGGTCGATCTCGGTGACGTAGCGGTTCGCCGGGTCCGGGTCGTCCCGGGTGTCGAAGACCGTCGCCTCCTTCTTCTCCATCACCACCAGGGTGCCGCTGGAGGAGGGGGTCTGCTTCTTGCCCAGGCTCACCGGCACGGTCCTGACCACCTGGCCGTTCTCGTACACGGTCATCTGCTTGGTGGCGTTCGCGACCTTCATCTCGAAGGCCCGACCGGTCTTCGCGCTGGCCCGGCGGTCGACGTTGCCGTACTTCCCGTTGCTCAGCGGGATGCCCTCCAGGGCGATCCGGACGGTGAGCCTCGTGCCCGGCTTCCAGTACTCGGCGCCCCGGTAGTAGGCCTGGGTGCCGTTGGACACCCAGTGCCAGGCACCCGGCTGCGGCGGGTCGGTCTGCACGAACATCCGCTTCTGCACCGCCGCCCGGTCCTTCTTCGGGATGCCCGGGGAGAACTCGGTGACCACCGGCATCGCCACGCCGTAGGTCTTGTCGTCGAAGAGGTAGAGCCCGGAGCCGATGGTCGACGTCGGCTTCTTCATCGTGGTGAAGGTGCTGGTGCCGGTCACCTGGCCGGCGGCGCCGGTGCCGGTGACCGTGGCGGTGTACTTCGTGCCGTACTTCAGCGGGGTGGCCGGCACCCAGGACGAGCCGTCGGTACGGGGCGCGCCCGCGACCCGCTTGCCGTCGGCCGTGGTGAGCGCGACGTCGGTGATCTTCACGCCCGGGGTGCCGGCGGCGATCTCCGTGCTCACCGGCCGGTTCGTCGCCCCGTCCGCCGGACTGATCGTCACCGTCTGCGCCGGTCCACTCGACCCCGGCGCCCCCTCCCGGTCGCCCACCGGGGCCGCCACGCCCGTCTCGGGGGACCTCGACGGACCGCCGCCCACGAATGCCGGCTTCTGCGGGTCGGGTCCGCAGCCCGTCAGTGCGAGCGACGCTGTCACAGCCAGGGCGCACACCATCGCCCCGGTCCGCGCGAACCTGCCCATCCCCACCTCGGTTTCTCGCGTGCCTGGCGCACATCGTGCCGTATCGGCGCCCGGGACTGATCCCCACTGACCGGATTCCCGGGGCTTTTGCCCGGTTCTGGCCGTTAATCTCGTCCGAAGAGGTGAGGAGGGGATCGGATTGGAACCCGGATCAAGGTGCGTGCTAAGGTTCTCTCCGTTGCCAACGAGCGCCGCTAGCTCAACTGGCAGAGCAGCGGACTCTTAATCCGCGGGTTCGGGGTTCGAGTCCCTGGCGGCGCACCAGCAGCAAGGCTCTGACGCGAAGATTCCCCTTCGCGTCAGAGGTGGTTGCGTAGTTTCATGATGCGTTTTCCAGGGTGACGTGGTACCCCATGGCTTCGAGTTGATGGATGGCTCGCTTCTTGGATCGGTCCGGGTGCAGGCGGGTGAAGTAGTCAGCGCCGGGGTCGTCGTAGAAGGCGCCGGTGGTGCCCATGTGCCAGATCGCGATGAGCATGGAGTGTTGGATGGCTACGTTGGCCTTCTGCGGTCCGCGACGTGAGGCGATACGCCGGTACCGGGCGCCGAGATAGGTCCGGGGGTTCTGGGAGCACGCCATGGCCGCGGCTCCTAGCGCTCCCTGGAGGTAGGGGTTGCCGGGGCGGGTTCGGCTGGACTTCACCTTGCCCGCCGATTCGTTGTTGCCTGGTGTCGTGCCGGCCCACGAGGCCAGGTGCTTGGCGGTCGGGAAGCGGGTCATGTCGGCGCCGGTCTCGGCGATGATCACGTCGGCGGTGAGGACACCGATGCCAGGGATGGAGCGGATCAGGTCACGGAAGCCCTGAAAGACATCCCAGGAGCTTGAATGTCAAGCAGCAGCCTCGTTGAGGTGATGCGACCAGGCGGTTGCCTCGTCGTACGGGGTGCCGGTTTTGAGGCATCCGTGCAGGATGCCGACGAGTCGGTTGGCGAGCTGGCGCAGCGCGGCGTTGTAGCTGGCGCCGCGGGCGCGTTGCCGGTCGTAGTAGGCGCGGGCGCCCGGGGAGGCCTTCAACGCGGAGAACGCCTGGGTCATCAGCGCGTCGATGAGCCGGTCGTTGTGCACGAACCGGGCCGCGACGGTCCTCTTCTTCCCGGACGCGCGGGTGATCGGGCTGGTCGCGGCGTAGTTCTTGCGGGCCTTCGCCGAGACGTAGCGGGCGTGGTCGTCACCGAACTCAGCGAGCACCCGGGCACCGAGAACCGTGCCCAGTCCGGGCTGGGACAGGATGATCTCAGCGTCCGGGTGCCGGCCAAAATGGGCCTCCACCTGCCCCTGCAGGACCTTGACCTGCTCGTTGAGGGTGGACAGCAGCGCGATCAGCGCGCGGACCGAGGCCGCGTAGGCGGCGGTGACCACGGCGGGCTGGCCGAGGTGCTCGGCGCGCAGCGTGGTCTGGATCGCGGCCGCCTTGGCCGGAATGTCACGCCGGCGGGCCCGTTTGAGGGCCGCGCTGATCTGCGCCAGGCTCAACCGGGCGGCGCTGGCCGGGTCCGGCGCCTTCGCCAGGAGTTCCAGGGTGTCGGCGGCGTCGAGGTCCTCGAACGCGGCGAGGGCGGCCGGGAAGTACTCCCGCAGCGCATGCCGCAGCCGCTGGCCGGCGCGGGTACGTTCCCAGATCAGCGTCTTGTGCATCCGCGAGACGACCTTGACCGCCTCCGCATCAGCGCTGTCACCGGCCATCGGGCGCAGTTGGTGCGAGTCGGTACGCACCATGTCCGCCAGCATGTGCGCGTCCGCCGCGTCGCTCTTGGCCCCGGACACCGCCAGGCGCTCCCGGTAACGGGCCGCCTGCAACGGATTCACCGGATACACCGTGTATCCGGCGGCGACCAGCGCTTGTACCCACGGACCCCGATCGGTTTCGATACCGATCCTCACCCGCCCGGACACGTCCTCGGCATCGATGTCGTCACCGAGCGCCTGACCGATCATCGCGTGCAGCCTCGTCATGCCCGCCATGCCTTCCGGCAGTCGGGCCTTGGCCAGCCGGCGACCGGACGCGTCCATCACCTCGACGTCGTGGTGGTCCTCCGCCCAGTCATCTCCCACGAACAGCAACACGTCTCCCACCTTCCGAGCCGATCACCTTCGGTAGCCAGGAGGAGAACCATCAGCGACCTAATGAAGCAGTGCTCACGCCGCGACCGGGCGGGCACGACATCCCATCAGCGATCAACTCTCCACACCGACCGACAGCGGCACGCTCTTTCATCAGGACTCCACGTCCAGGCACCACGAGTGCTCGCCTGCCGGCGGCTACCTACCCACCAGGAGTTTGCCGGATGGCTCACTCCCAGAACTCATTAGGGCTCCATCATCACCTCGATCCGCTCGGTGAGCATGTTGATCGCTGCCGTATGCCGGTCGATCAGGTCCAGGTGCACACGGGCGAGGAACGCGTGGTGCTCGGTGAAGCGGCCGTTCAACGCTTCGGTCAGCTGCGGGATCTTTGACCGGAGCCGACGCCGGGCCAGATCCGCGAGCGCGGCCGGGTCCCTGTCACCACCGATCAACGCCTCCAACATCGCCCGCCCGGACACCCCGAGGATGTCGGACGCGACCGCGGACAGCTTGATCCCGGCGTCCTCCAGCAGTTTCTCCAGCCGCTGGACCTCTCGGCCACGTTCCCTCGTGATCGCCGCACGTGTCCGGGTCAGGTCCCGCAACTGGCGGATCGGCTCGGGCGGCACGAACGAGCCCCTCACCAGGCCGTGCGCACCGAGTTGGGCAAGCCAGGTCGCGTCCGCTACATCGGTCTTGCGTCCTGGCAGCGTCTTCACATGCCGGGCGTTGACCAGCATGACTTCGAAGCCGGCGTCTTCGAGCAGGTAGTAGAACGGCTTCCAGTAGTCGCTGGTCGCCTCCATCACCACGCACGTCACCTGCTGATCGACCAGATGCTCACGCAACGTGAGGATCTGGCTGGTCATCGACCCCCAGGTCGTGACCGTCTCGGTCGTCTTACGACGACCAGCCCCAGCGATCCGGACGCACACCTTGGCGTCCTTCTTCGAGATGTCCATCCCTGCACAGCGGGCGTGAACGACTTCCATGACCAGCCTCCTCACACGCGGACCACAGCGTCCGTCGCGGGGAGGGCAGGGAGATTCGAAAGTCTGACGCACGGGCTCACTGGCACCAATCCACGGTTCCCGTGGAAGCCCTCCGCCACCATGCTGACCTACAGGCTCATCAGCACCACAGAGCATTCGGGGTCGACCACGACGAACCCCACCACCATCCGCCCGAACACAGCCGGACCACAACCAGCAACCGGCGCCGAATCTTCGCGCACCATGGTGCGCCTCGAAGACGGCGCCGCGTTGCTGACCTGGGGTTTCACCCGGGTCGGAGCCTTTCTCGTTTCCGTGCCGATGGTCCGGTGCTCGGCGGGTGCTCGGGAGCCGTTGGACGGGTCGCCGCTCGTTGGGACGCGGTGAGGTCACCGGGGACGGCGGCTGTCACGCGGTGTACCTGTGAAAGGGGTCGGCGTGGAGGGCTGTGGGCGAGGGTGGGCGTTGAGTGGAAGCGGCAGTCGGCGTCATTTTCTGGGGTCGACGCCTTGCGGTCCGGTCGTAGGATGCGCGCGTGTTGGCGATCGACAGGGCGCATTTCGCTTCGGGTGTCCGGTGGTGGCAGACGGAGACGGATTGGCCGAACGACTTCCACAACAGTGACTACAGGGTGCTGGCCGCCCAGAATCCTGATGGAGATTTCCAGGACGACTGGTGGGCGGGGCTGCTGCCCCGGTTGACCAGGTGGAAGGCTTTGCGGCCGTTCTCCCAAGCCGATGTGACCCGCTGGTTCACGGTGTACCGGGAGGACCTGGTCCGAACCTGGCACCAGTCGTGCGCGCCGGTGAGAGATCTGGACATTACTGGCGTGACCTGGGGTCAGGTGCGGGCGTTTCCCGATGTGATCGCCCAGCTCAAGCCGACGAAGTCGGAGTCTCCGGTGTTCCCGTCGAAGCTCTGTCACTTTCTGCTTCCCCGAATCTTCCCCGTCTTCGACAACGCGGCTGTCGGAGGTTCTCGTACTTACGAGGCGTACTTCAATCTGATCAAGGGCAGCTGGGAGGCCACTCCCGCTGCGCTTCAGGCCGAGCTGGTCGCGGAGCTGTCCCAGCTCATCGAGGACCATGGGCGGGGCCCTCTGTACGAGGGCTTCCCCATGGCAACCAAGATCACCGAGCTTGCGCTCATCGGATCTCGCCACCGGTGACGCCATCTCAGGGGTGTATCCCCCAACATGGTCAGGGCACTCCAGGTAGTCCCAATGTTCCAGCACCTCGGGGTCATTCTGCCGGGCTGGCTGTCGGTCGTGTCAGCGGCGTCGGGCCTTCGCCTGCAAGCTGAGCTGCCCCGACGTCGAGGTGGTGTGCGCGTCGAACTCGCTTGAGCTGGATCGCGGTGTCCTCTCACTGTGGGCTGGCCACCGTGAGGGCTCACCGTGGGGGTTCCGGGTGGCGGGGCGCGCCTCGATCCTGTGGTGGATGTTCGTCGGCACCGGCTTGCATGTTGACTTGCCGTCACGGGGCTGATGCGCTGAGCTGCTGATCGATGGATTGATCGTCCGGACGGGGTGGTCGTGGGCGTGCAGGTGGATCCCGAGTGGTGGAGTTCGGGAGTCTGGAACGGTCGGCCGATCGGCGAGTTCCTGCAGCGGCGGGACGTGACCGCTGTCTTCCGGTTTCTCCATGCCCGCGGTGTGTCCTATGGCAAGATCGCGGCTCTCGTCGGCGTCTCACCCAACCGTGCCGCAGAGATCGCCAAGGGCGTCCGGCAGGTCACGGCCTACGAGGTCCTGGAACGGATCGCGGCCGGCCTGAGCATTCCGCGTCCGGCGATGGGGCTCGGCCGAACCGAGGACGCGGGCGCGGCGCAGGATGCCAGCAGCGCGTCCGGTACGGGCATCGGGGCGGAGCAGCCGTTGGCCGGTGCGGGAACCAGCGTGGAGGTGAGCGGTCTTGCTCGGCTCCGACTGGAACTGGACGAGGCTTTGGCATCGGCAAGCGTCGCTCCACGGCATCTGGAGCTGATCGAGGAATCGGCCGGGGAGCACATGCGGGTGTATCCGTCTGCTTCGCCCCAGGTGATGTTGTCGCGGCTGGCCGCTGACTGCCAGGAGGTTCAGGTCCTGTCACGTCGGCGTCAGCCGGCGGCGGTCCAGGCCCGGCTGTCGGGGGTTGCGGCGCTGTTGGCGACGATGTGCGCCGATGCGTTGATGCGGCTGGGTGACGTGGCCGAGGCCCGGCGGTGGTATCGCACGGCGATCCATGCGGCGGATGACAGTGGGCAGGCATGGTTGAAGGTGCTGGTGCGGGCCCAGGCGGCGATGCTGCCCTACTACTTCGGAGATCCGCACCAGACCGTCGCTGTCGCTGAGGCGGCGCTGGCGGTGACGCCGACCGCCTCGCCGTCGGGTGCCCTGGCGGCAGCGGGCCGGGCGCGGGCTCTGGCCCGGGTTGGGGCCACCGGGCAGGCGCGGTCGGCCATCGACCAGGCGCGCCGGCTGTTCGATCAGGCGGGCGACGAGGACACCGATGTGGCGTTCAGGTTCCCGGCGAAGCGGCTGCTGCTGTACCTCTCCGGGACGTACACGTGGCTCGGTGACACGGCGGAGGCGTACCGGGTCCAGGAGGAGGCGTTGCGGCTGTACGGGGCGGCTCCAGCGGTGCCGATCGACGCGGCGCTCATTGCCCTGGACCGGTCGATGTGCCTTGCCCGCGACCGACGGGCGGCCGAAGCGGCCATAACCGCCCGCGAGGCCGTCGGGGACCTGCCCGAGATACAGCGGACGGAGATCGTCCTGACCAGGGCCGCCGATGTGGTGTCGGTGATCCCTGGTAGCAGCCGGTGTGGTGAGGTGGCCGCGTTGACGGACTACGTGCAGGTGTGCCGCGAGCGCGCCCGTAGGCTGGGGAGCGTAGCCGCTGCACTCGGTCCCTAGGAGCTCCATGTTCGTCGAGGCGCGCACCCGACCGGTGCTCGCCGAGGTGTGTCGTCGTCTGGGTTACTCGGACTCGGATGTGGTCCTGCTCCGGCACCACACCAACGCCGTCTACGCCGTCCGTGACGTGGTGATCAAGATTGCCCCTGGTGACCTTGGCGTCGACCGGCTGCGTTCGGTGGTGGCCGTGGTGGACTGGCTGGCTGCTCGGCGGTTTCCCACGGTGGAGTTGCATCCGGGCCTGTCACAGCCGTTGCGGGTGAGCGGCCACGCCGTCACGGTCTGGCAGCGACTGGACCCGGCCGACCACCACCCGATCACTGTCGCCGAACTCGGAGCACTTCTCCGTGCCCTGCATGCGCTGCCCGCCCCGCCGATGCCGCTGCCGGTCCTGCAACCGATCAACGGCATCGCCCGGTCCGTCGCCCGTTCGGAGATCCTAAACGGCAAGGAGCAGGATCTGCTGATGGACCGGCTCGAGGTGCTGGCTGCCGGCTGGGAGGCGATGCAGTTTCCCCACGGTCCGAGCCTGATCCAGTCCGATCCGCAGATCCGCAACGCGCTTCGGCGCTTCGATGGCACGCCCGTGTTGGCTGACTGGGACGGTGCCATGCTCGGGCCCCGGGAGTGGGACATCGCAACGGTCGCTGTTCACTGCCGCCGGTTCGACCCTCCCGGCTGGGCGTCCTTCGCCGACTTCACCGCCGCCTACGGTTGGGATGCCACCTTGTGGCCAGGGTTCGACGAGCTGTGCCAGCTCCGCGAGCTGCAGATGATCGCGACCAACGCCCGCAAGTCCCGTCCCGGAACGGACGCTGCCGACGAGGTGCGTCATCGGATCGCGGGTCTTGTCGACGACGGCGCAGAGATCCGTCGGTGGCAGATTCTTTGAACCCGGCCTGCCGAGTAGCCGCCGTTCGCCGGCTCGCGGGCATTGGTCCAGCTCAGACACGATGAGGTCCACCGTGACCTGCCACGCTGGGTCTATCTCCCCTCCCGCTATGAAGCGATCGTGGACCCCAGGAAACGCGTAGGCGGAACGGTCCGGGCAAACCCCTGAAACCTGGGTAGCCAGAACGAGCCGCCCGTGTCCCGACCGGAGTCAACACCGGTCGACGTAACGGCCCGAGGCGGGTGCGGCGCGGGGCGGATGTGCTCCCAGATCCGCGACACCGTGCTCACCCTCTCGGTGCCTGTCGGAACAGGGGTAGGAGCATGCCTACACGTAGTGCAACCTCCAGCAGGATTCCGCGAAGAACACAGGGCCCGGGGTCCGGAGAAGGCCCCGTAAGCGGCGATCCGAGTTTGTTCAAGATCGGCCCTGCTCTGGGCGGCACCGGTGTCGTCGCCCAGGTGCGCGTGCCCTCCATCCACACGCTGCCACCGCCCTCGACCATCACGACTCCGGCCGGGTTTGTGGAGAGCCGGTCATGACTCTGTACGTCTCTTCCCACACCGCCCCGCCCGACGGACGGTTTCCGACGCCGGCCCCGGCTCCGCTCGACTCGCCGTGGCGAATGCAGGGTCTGTCGACGGCCGCCCAGAGGCTGCGCAAGGCCTGGCGCCTTCTGCTCGGCCGCGAGGCAACCGCACCCAGGCAGGTCGGACGATCAAACGGCCGGCATCGCCGCCACTACGCCCATGACGCGACCCGACTGATTGCCCGCCCCAACCGAGGCAAGGGCGGCGTGCCGGCCGCTCAGCGGCCAGCGGCAGGATCCGCGCCTCACGACCAGGCGATGGGACCGGTTGTCACAGCGGCCGAGGGCAACCATCGGTGGACGAAGGACTCCACTCCGGATTCGCCGAGGGTGGGCCAGGCCGGCTGCCCAACGTTGGCGCAGGAGTGGCGCGGGCGGGGCGGTCGGTGGTGACCCTTGCCGAACCGCCCCGCCCGCACCTGCCGATGCGCCCGTTGTGGCGGTGCCGAGCCTGCGGTGCCGAATGGCCCTGCTCGCCGGCCCGGCTCCGCCTGCTGCGGGAGTACGAAGGATGCCGGGTGTCCCTGGCGCTCTACCTCGTCGTGATGCTCAACGAGGCCGTCCAGGACGCGTACCGGCTCGGGCTTCGCGTCGACCTCGCCGCCTGGTACGTCCGCATGATCGCCTGGATCCGACGTCCGGAGGTGCCGGTTGAGCGGGCGCACCAGTAGCACGACCACCGGTCCCGGTCGCCGGGCGCTTCTCCTTCCCTCGAATTGAACGACGTCGAGGTAGTGCACCTGGTGGGATCGCTCGGCGCGACGTCCGGACTCGTTCCCGTCATCTCGCACTGAGCAGCCCCTTTTCCGGCCAGTTCCACCTTTCGCCGTCCCTTCTCTTCCCGTTGCTCTGTCGCGCGGGCGGTGGCGCACGCCCATGCCCGCAATTCCTGCTCGTCACGGAGGTGTTCGATGCGTGACCTGCCCCCGTCCGTTCACGATCGGCTGCGGTATGCATACGCGCATGCCACCGGTTCAATCCCCGCACGTCGCGGGCTATTGACGGCGGTGTCGTTAGAGGATCCGAACGCCGTGCGTGCCGCGCTGACCTCGGCGGTCGGCGAGGAAAGAACGGTGGTGGTGACCGGAACCCTCGACCGTCGGCTGGTTCTCATCGAGCAACCGTCAGGATCGTGGACGGCGGCCGACCTCTCCGGGCAGCCACATCGCAGCCGAGTGTGGCCTGACTGGACCGTCGGTCACCTGGAGATTGCCGACCCGGAGAGTTGGCTGTCCACCACACGGATCACCGCCGTAGGACAGCGGCGGTTGCTGCGGCCACGGCTGTTGCTCGCGTCGCTGTACCACCCGGAGCACTTCCCGCTTCCTCGGTTCCCGCTGGCGATCTCCGACCTGGCCCGGGCAGCCCGGTCCACCCTGATCGGGCAGGTCGAGCTGATGGACATGCAGCTCGGCGCCGGATTGGACGACATCGTCGACCGGGTCCGCGAGGGAGCGGAGGTACTCGGTGTGTCGGTGACCTTCGGTCAGCATGACCTGGCCACCCGGCTGTTGGATGCCGTCGCCGCTCTCGACCGGCCGCCGCTGGTGGTCGCCGGAGGTTCGCTGACCGCGCGCAACGAGCGGATCCTGCTGGACCGGTATCCGAACCTGCTCATCTGCCGGGGCGCCGGAGAGCCGACGATCGCCGACGTACTGGCCCACTGGCACGGTGACCTGCAAGTCGGGCAAATCCGGGGCCTCGGGTTCCGGGGCACCCCGCAGACTCGCACCTTGATGCCGATCAACCGCTCCCGCCGGACCGCGACGGTGGCGAACCGGTCGCAGACCGACATGTGGCCGGAGCTCGATCTACTCGACCACACCTTCGCCCACGGGGGCGTCGCGCAGCTGGAGTCGTCGCGGGGCTGCACCAACTACTGCTCGTTCTGCCCACGCGGGCACAAGGGGCAATGGTCCGGGGCGCAGCCCGACGCGCTGCCCTGGCTCCTGCGTGAGATGAGGGAGGTCTTCGACCGGCACCCGAACCTGAACAGGACGATCTACCTGGTCGACGAGGAGTTCATCGGACGTGGCGACGACGCGGCCACCCGGGCCTTGCAGGTCGCGGACACGCTCGCCCAGGCGGGCTTCACCTGGGAGACGAGCTGCCGGGTCGACCAGGTCGTCCGTCCCGACCGGGATCGCAGCTGGCACCTCGAACGCGGCCATCTGTGGCGCGGCCTGGTCGACCAGAACCTGCGCCGCTGCCTGTTCGGCGTCGAGTCGGGGGTGACCTCGATCCTGGACCGCTTCAACAAGGAGACCACCAGCGAGCAGAACGCCCTGGCCATCCGCACCCTCACCGCGCTGGGGGTACCACCGCGGTTCACCTACATCACCTTCGACCAGCTGATGACCGCCGCCGAGCTACGACAGACGTACGCCTTCCAGGGCCGCACCGACCTGCTACTACGGCCCCAGCCCGACCTGAGCGTCGCCGAGATCATCGACGGGGTGCGCGACGAGCAGTGGGTCGCTGCCCACACCACCGGCCGGCCCTTCTACACCGGCATCAGCTACATGCTCGTCGGCATGGAATGCCTGATCGGTGCCGCCTACACCCGCCGCGCAGAGGCGGCCGGACTCACCGGCCCGGCGGACCCGTCAATGGGACGAGTCGAGGCCCGCTACGCCGACTGGCGCATCGGCGTGCTCGCCCGCCGCTCCCAGCTCTGGATCGATCGGAACTTCGCCCTCGACTACACCCTCAAGTCGTTGGAGAAGATCCTCACCGGTCAGCCGTACGCCATGGTCCGCGACCTGCGCCGGCTGCTGAAGAACGCCGCCTACCAGCTCCTCGGCACGATGCTCGACGAACTCGCCCGCACCGACCCGACCGTTGCGGACCACGGCGACCTCGACGCCCGATGCCAGGCGGCGGCCGACGCGCTCCTGACCCAACTGCGCAGCGACCTGGAGCCGGTTGTCGCCACGGTCGGTGCAGTCCTGCCAGCCGACCGCCGGGACATCCTTCGACACGAACATCATCGATGGACCGCCACCCGCGGCTGGCAGCTGATCAACGCAGCCGACCCGTGCGGCACCTGAACGGACCCGGCCCATGAACCCCATGCCACACCGCCACCTCGCTGGCCTCAAAGCGCAGGTCTCCGCGATCGGGGCCGGCTGCTGGACCATCGGCGGCCCCGCCACCAACCGGGGCACCCCGATCGGCTGGGACGGCGTCGATCCTGACACCGCCTTCGGCGGACTCGTACGTGCCATCGAACGGGGCGTCACGCTCTACGACACCGCAGACGTCTACGGCCTCGGCCACTCCGAACGCCTGCTCGGCAAGCTTCTCCGCGTTGCCGCACGCCACGACCTGACCATCTCCAGCAAGGTCGGCTATTTCGCGGGCACCGCCCGCCACGCCTACCACCCCCTACAGATGCGCGCCCAGCTCGCCACCACCCTCGACAACCTCGGCACTGATCACCTCGACATCTACTTCCTGCACAGCAGCGACTTCGGCCCGCACGACCGTTACCTGCCGGACGCGGTCGACCTCATGCGGACCTGGCGAACCGAAGGGGTCATCCGTGCGGTCGGCATGCGCGCACCACACCGGTTCGCCGAAGAGTGGGCTGTCACCGACGGACCGCAGGCAGCCGAAACGCGCCGCTGGCTGCACCTGTTCGACCAGGTACGCCCCGACGTCCTCACCGCCCGCTACAACCTGCTCAGCCCGCTGTACGCCGACCACGAAACCGACATCTTCCGCTTCGCCCACCGTCACGGTGTCGGCGTCCTGATCAAACAGGTCCTCGGACAGGGCCTCCTGCTACATGCCGAGACAAGTGCAAACCAGCGGCAGTACAGCGCCGGTGACCACCGCAGCACCGACCCGGCCTTCACCCCGGACAACCGCCGGCAGCTACACGCCCGACTCGCGCCCCTCCGCGTCCGGTACGGACCCAGCCCTACCGCCATGGCGCGCCTCTGCGTGCAGTACGCGCTGCACCACGCTCCGGACGCCGCCGTACTCGTCGGCTTTCGCAATGCGAGTCAGATCGACACCATCATTGCCAGCCTCGACCACCCGCTCCAGGCCGACGACATCACCCAGATCCGGGCTGTGCTCCACGCCAGTCCGCACACCTACTGATAGGAACTACACCGTGCGCTACATCGAGGTCGAGAAGAAGTACAGCCTGCCCGACGCCGAGGCCCTCAAGGCCAGGCTCGCCGAGCTCGGCGCGAAGCCCGCTGAGCCCACCCGGCAGGTCGACGCCTACTACAACGCACCGCACCGCGACTTCCTCGCCCCCGACACGATCTCGGAGTGGCTCCGCGTTCGTACCGAGGACCACGGAGCGTCGATCAACTTCAAGCGTTGGCACCCCCTGGACGCCGTCATCAAAACCCACGCCGACGAGTACGAGTCCTCCGTCGGGGACGTCGAGGCCGTTCGCCTGCTGCTGGCGGCCCTCGACTTCCGACCCCTGGTGACGGTCGATAAGACCCGCCAGGCGTGGACCCTCTCCGACGTCGAGGTTGTCCTCGACCATGTGGTGGACGCCGGTGACTTCGTCGAGTTCGAGTTCAAGGGGGAGGCCGCCGACGTCGGTGATGCCACCCGACGGCTGGACGAGTTCATCGCCTCCCTCGACATCGCGCTCGGCCAGCAGGTCAACAAGGGGTATCCGCACATCCTTCTTGGCCGCGACCACTGAACCTTCGTCGATCATCACGTGCTCTGAAGGAGGGCACTCGCGGGCTCTGCTGTCCCTTAACCATCAAGGCATACCGACAGGTCCGTGTCTGAAGCCTCACAGTCCTGCGGCGGGAGCTTCGAGCAGCGTGCCAGCCGGATGGTGCGCCGTGACGAAGGTGTCCCTGCTCGGGCGGTGGCTTCGGTTGGCGTCGTGTCCGGAACCCGCCGGCTGAGCATGCGGAACAGGAGCAGTCCGCTGACACGACCGATCCATGGCTGTCGCGGGGCCGCTTCCGTCGTCCCGTGCCTGAGCATGCTGTTCTCTTGCTCTGCGGGAGGCCCATGGAGGCGGCAGGCGAACTGAACCGGGAGAAACTTCGTGGCCTATCAACCGGGGCCTAACAACTTGCTTCGCGCGGCACGGCTGGCGCTGCTGTCTCCGTCCGGGTCGGGTCGGCCGATGTCCCGGCAGGAGCTGGCCGACGCGGTGAATGCCCATGCCCACGCCCACGCGGGATGTCGCAGTGCCGTGGATGCCCGCTACATCGGCAAGCTCGAACGCGGGGAGCATCGGTGGCCGTTCGAGCCGTACCGCACGGCCTTGCGGGAGATCTTGCGTAAATCGACCAACGCCGACCTCGGGTTCTTCATCGTCAAGGGACACGCCCAGGACCCTGAGGTGAGCCCGGAGGAACCAGGACCAAGTGGCTGGACCTCACCGGCTCCCGGCCCCGACCTGGGCCAGGCGGTATCGGTGGCGACGGCGGCTGGTCCGGTCATCACGGCCCGAGCGGCGGTGCGGGTGACCGTGAGCGTTCACGTCGAAACGGTCACGGCATTGGTCCGTCACGATGACACGACGGGCGCTGTCGCGGTCCTCGCTGGGCCCGTCGAAGTGCTCATCACCCCGTCGGACGTCGCGCGGGACCGCCTCGCGGCTGGACCCGGTGTGCCGTCGACCAGGGCCGGCCTTCGCCTGGTGTACCGGCTTCCCGATCGGTGGGCCCGATGACGAATGTTCGGGTCACGCGCCCGGCCGTGGACGGCCGGTATCCGTCCGGTCTGCGCTTGCCGGGGCTGATCAGTCAGCAGCAGGTGGCCGAGGCGCGTAGGGACCTCGGGCGGCGGTTGGCGGCGTGGCGTTCCGAGCGGGGGCTGACGCAGATGCAGCTTGCCAAGAGCATCTGTTACTCCCGCAGTTCGGTTGCCAACGCCGAGATCGGGCGGGACGCCAGCGTTCGCCGGTTCTGGCAGGACGCCGACCGGGCGGTCGACGCGCGAGGGGCGTTGCTGGCCGCGTTCGACCAGATGGCCGCGCTGGTACGGGACTTCCACACCCAGCAGGCGCAGGCGCGGGACGAGGAACGCCAGCGCCGGGCTGGCCGGACCGCCACCTGGGCCTCTCAAGCGGCGACGGGTGACTGCCCGTGCGGGACGGTGGTCGTCGGCCGGTGGACCGGACGGGAGACTCGCGCGCTACGGGAGGCCCTCCGGATGACCGTCCACGACTTCGCTCAGCACCTCGGGGTGGCGCCCGAGATGGTTTCCGGCTGGGAACACTGCCACACGTCCACACCGCCACCGACGATGGCCACACAAGCGGCCCTGGACGAAACGCTCACGCTCACCGACAGCAACGCCAAAGCCCGGTTCCTGCTGATCCTCGACACCCCGAACCCCCACCCGTAAGTCTGCCGGACAAGCGGTGAGAGGCCTGCCTGGCACGAGCGCGACCCCGCGTGCCACGGCAAGGCTTCCCCGCCGCGCCCGGTCAGCGGCATGAGCGGATACGCCGCGGCCAGCGTCGCCTCGAGCGGGGTTACGGTCTGGGACCGCAGTTGTGACGCGGGCACAGGCTGCGGCGGCGACACATGTCGTCCGGATGTCCTATGTTGAGGCGGCATGGGAGGTCCGATGACCGAGTTGCTGACCGCGACCGATCTAGAACAATGGTCTGAGCGTAACGACTCGCGCGAGCACCTGCCGACGCTGGTTCGGCGCCTCATCTTCGCGGTGACCGCTCCGGAGGCACTCCGCATGCCCGCCGCCGAAGCGGTCGGGCTGCCTGGCCTCGATGGCGAGGTCATGAGCCTCCCCGGCGCGCCACCGTTCGTGCCGCCGGGCCGTTCCGTCTGGGAGCTGGGCACGGGCCGTGACCCGCAGGACAAGGCGCAGCGCGACTACCGGAAGCGGGTCGACGGGTCCACCCGGGACGAGCGTGCAGGTGTCGTCTTCGTATTCGTGACGAGCCGGCGGTGGCCCGATTCGCAGGACTGGGTCGATCGTCGCACGAAGGACGACGATGGCTGGGCGGGTATCCGGGTGCTCGACGCGGAAGACCTTGCCGCGTGGCTCGCGCTGTGCCCTGGAGTGCATCGGTGGCTGGCGTCCGAGCAGCTCGGGCGGGAACCGCACGGCGTGATCGGTCTTCGCGACTGGTATCGGAACTGGGCCGAGCGCACTCAGCCGGCCATCCCGGCAGCGCTGCTACTGGCGGGCCGCGACGACCAAGTTCGCCGCCTCCGGAACCGGCTCCGCGCCGAGCCGGGCGAGCAGGTGGTGGCTTCGGCGAGCCGGGACGAGTCTGTGGCGTTCGTTGCAGCCAGTCTGATGGCAGAGCCGCCGCAGGACGAGGCCACGACGCCGCGCCAGACGTCCGAAGGTTCGCCGGTGGCCGCGCCCGGCGGGACAGAAGAATCCGTCGGTGCTTTTGCGGATGCGGAGCCGGGCGAGCCCGTCGGATCGTCCGCCGCGGAGGAGGGCGACGCCGCGATGGGGCTCGCGCGTGCCAGCGGCGCGCCGGCTGAGCTCGAAGCGCTTCTCGAACGAGCTCTGGTTGTCGAGGACGTGCGGGCATGGCGGCGGGTGGTCGCTCATGAGCGCCGGATGGTGCTTGTGCCGGTGTTCGCCGAGCCTGAGATCGGCGACGCCCTCCGCGCCGGTCACCACGTCGTGTTGCCGCGCGCCGGCCGGCGCTCTGATGTCCTGCTTCCACGGCTGCACCGGCACCTCGCTAGGGAGGCATGGATCGCCGCCGGGCTCGGCCATGACCGTGCCGGCGAGTATGGACGGGCGGCGAGACGGAGTCTGGCATCGCTGCGTCGGCGCATCGGCCGGCCCGGCTGGCTCCGGCAGCCGCCTTGGGCCTCGGACACCACGGCGAACCTGCTCGCTCCGCTCCTGCTCGCCGGCGCCTGGGTCGACGACGTCCAGGGCGACCTAGAAGCGCTGCAGAGCTTGACCGACCGCGGCTGGCGAGCGACCGCTCGGGATCTGAGTACGCTGACGTCAGGCGAGGACGCACCGCTGCTCTTGAGAGACCGCCGGTGGGAGTTCGCCGATCCGGTGGATGCATGGGACGCCCTGAACCATGCGCTGACGGCTGAGGATCTCGATGCGTTCCAGTCGCTGGCGCCGGGTGTGCTGGGCGAAAGCGACCCCGCTTCAGGGTTAACCGCACGAGAGCGCATCGCTGCCTCGCTCAGCGAGACCGGCGTGCCGCGTCGGCGATACTCCAACACGCTACGTCGCGGAATGGCCACGACTACGGCGATCCTCGGCGCGGTCGTCGGCGACCGTGAACTCCCCGGTGGTCTCACCGGTCAGCAGCGCGCGTCTCGGGTCGTCCGCGAGTTGCTCCATCGCGCCGACGCCGCGCGGTGGCATGCGGTCGCTCAACTGCTGCCGCTGCTGGCTGAGGCGTCGCCCGAGGGCTTCCTCGCGTGCGTCGAGCATTCCCTCGACGAAACCGATCCGCCTGTGATGTCACTGTTCGCCGAGACGGCCGACGACTTCGGGCTGGGCAGCCACAGCGCCCACTCCCCGCTGCTGTGGGCGCTGGAGAGCCTCGCCTGGTCCCCTGCACTGCTGTCTCGGGTAGCTGTCGTGCTCGGCCGCCTCGCCGACCGGGACCCGGGCGGGCGTCTCGCCAACCGGCCCAGCGCCTCTCTCGCTACCGCCCTGCACCTGCGCATTCCGCAGGGCGCGGGCGATGCGGCGACGCGTATCGCTGCGGTCGACGCCGTTCGGACCGTCGCGCCGATGGCGGCTTGGCGGCTCGAACTCGACCTCGTCAGCCACGCCAACCGAGGGATGATCCTGGTCAGCGGCCCGAAGTTCCGGGACTGGTCGCGGCCGCCGCACGCTACCGTCAACGACATCGTCGACGCACTGGACGCCCTGGCCCCACGCATCGCCGATGATGCCGGTGCCGACCCGGACCGGCTCGCCGCCGCCCTCGCTCTCGTCGACCGCTTTCGGGAGCCCGGCAGGCTCGTGCTACTCGACGCGGCCGAGACCGCCTGGCCCGATCTGCAGGAGGAGGGCCGTCGCACCGTGCTCGCCAGCCTCGCGGAGAGGGTCGCGATGCACCGCCGGCACCCGGACGTGGGCTGGGCGCTGCCCGACCAAGCCCTCCAGCCCCTTGAGGCGTTTCTAGACACCCACGCCCTCCCGGGGAGCCACCCCGAAGATGCCGAGCTGTTCTCATGGCTGCCCTTTCGACGCGGGCTCAACCTCGACCGCGAGGACCCTGATCCGGAGGCGCTCGCGTCCGCGAGGGCCGAAGCGGTTCGACGTTGCCTCAGCGAAGGGCTTCCAGCGGTCCTTCGCCTGGCCGAGGCGTCCGAGCATCCGGCAGCCGTGGGCGACGCCCTGGCTTCGGTAACGACCGACCACGATTCAGCGGTCCTCAAGCATCTCGCGGGCTCGTCGCAGCCCCTGCACGCGATGGCCGCAGGCCTGGCGGTGCACCGGCAGCGGGAGGACGCAGGCTGGCTCGTTGCCACGGCAGCCGCCAGGCCCGCGCAGGCCGCAGCGCTGTGCAGGACCGCGGCAATCGACGAAGCTCTGCTGACGCTCGTGGACGGCCTGCAGCCGGACACACAAGACGAGTTCTGGCGCGACATGCAACCGTTGGGAGTTCCGGACGACCTGACGCCAACTGTCGCGCGGCGCCTGCTCCAGCGCGGCCGGGCCTGGGCCGCGATCCAATTGCTCAGCCACGCCGGCTTCGGCGCCGACCTCGACCTGGCCGTTCAGGCACTGAAGGCACCGGCCCTCGCAGCGACCGAAGACATCTCGCGCGTGCGATCGCCGCAGTACACGGTCGGACGTCTGCTCGACCGTGCCGAGGAAGCAGGCGCGGACGACACGCTGCTCGCAGACCTCGAGTGGTACTACCAGCCGCTTCTCGACCACAGCCGCATACCGAGAGCCCTGCACCGAGAACTCGCCCGCAATCCCGCCCGCTTCGTCGGTCTCGTGTCCTTGATGCACCGGCCGGACCCGGACACCGGCGCGAACTTAGCCGACGAAGAGGCGAGGGACGACGCGGCGTCGTCACAGGCCTTTAGCGCGGCCTGGACGGTCCTGCGGGAATGGCGCACCCCGCTCCCGGGCTCCGTTGACGGGCAGTTGCCGACCACCGACGACATGCTGCGATGGGTGGAATCAGTACGCGAGATGCTCACCGCGTCCGGCCGCGCCCGGGTGCTGCCCGTCGTTCTGGGCGATGCGCTGTCCGGCGCCGTTGCAGACGAGGACGGCACGTGGCCCAGCGAGCCAGTCCGGGATGTCCTCGAGATTCTCGGAGACGCAGACATCGATGAGCATCTCGCTGTCGCGAGGATGAACCAGCGCGGCGTCACAAGCCGCGGTGTCTACGACGGCGGAGCGCAGGAGCGCGCGCTCGCCGAGAAGTACAGTGCGGCGGCGGACCGTGTACGCGGGCGGTGGCCTCGATCGGGCACGCTGCTCGACGGGCTGAGCCGGTCCTACCGCGAAGACGCCCGCCGGGAGGACCGCTCGGCTGAGAGCCAGGGCGATCGTTGAGAAGTGGTCAGCCCGACGCAACCTCATCCGGTTCCGCGCCTCAAGAAGCTCCCAGTCGAAGTCATCGACGTCCGCTTATCGACATGAGAGGGCTTGGGCGTGGAACCGCCTAATCGTGGATCTCGCCGTCCGTGGGTGGGGTCGCGGCGTGTTGAGCAAGTAGTCCAGACCAGGACGAGGGCGAAGGCGTATCGGTTGAGAAGCCTTTGCGCGGTAGGTGGGAAGGCGTCAAGGCTGGCCTCGTCGGCGGTCCGCCGTTGCTGCCGCTGGCGAACCCGACATGCAATTCTGGCGGCTGGGAGACGGCGACGTGGCCCTTGGCTGGCCTGTCGGCGAGAGCGTCGTCTCGTAATGTGAGATATCTGGACCGGCTGGCCAAGATTATTCTGCCTGTTTCGGCCGGGAATCCGTCCCACTGGAGACAAGTACAGGTAAGCGGGTGCTACTGCGTCCGGCTGGGTCCGGAAACGTCATGATCGACTGCTGGTGATGCTGGTTGACAGGGGCTGCCGGCGGAGGCGTACTGGTATGGCAGACGGCCGAGTGGCGGGTCTGCCCGCTGGGTCCGATCGATCGGTGTGGTGATGCTCCTATGGGGGCGTCGCCGGTTGTTCGAGGCTCGGGAGTGGGCGGGCTGTCGATGGTTCTGGGTGACAGGGGGTTCGCCATGAAGGATTCTTCTCCGGCGGGTTGAGTCGACGCCCTACGGACGGTCGTGATGTCGACGGCTCCCGGAGTATCTGTCCCAGGCTGAGACAATCCCCTGCCGGCACGGCGCTAGGCCGCCCTGCTCGCCGCACCTGTTACCGCTGTTTCCGCTGCCGCGACCGCCTTTCTGGTGGTCGTGTCGGTCGTTGCTGTCCTCGTCCGTTCTCTGGTCGGCTGGTGCGTCGGTCGGCGTGTTCGTTGTTAACTCCACAGTGCACATGTTCGCGGTCTTTCGGTGCCTGCGGCTTACACCTACGGCGTCCCGACGTTCGAGCTTTCTCATCTTCTTCGATCAAGGAGTTGCTGTGTTCTTCGTGCATCTCGTCTCTGCGCTCCGGCTTGGTGCCGATAGCGGTGACAGATCCCGTCTCAGTGCCCGTTGCGGGGTCCGGGTTGGCGTCCGTGTTGAGGTCAGTCTTCAACCAGACGCCGGAACGGACCCCCTGTTCCGTCTTACCCCGCAGGTCAGTCCGGCTGTCGACGCGGTCGGCTTGTCCTGCGACAGACCCGTCCTGGTCTCGGGTCTCTCCCCCTGGGGCTGGCATTCCGTACCGGAAAGGGAGGTGGTAGCCGGTGGATGATCCGGTCCTTCGTGTCCAGTCCCAGCTGACCGGCCGTGACCGTGTGCTGCTGGGCTGGTTGTACGACCACGGGGTGTTGACGTCGTTCCAGATCGCGCACGCCCTGTTCCCGTCTCTCGACTTCTGTCAGCGTCGGCTGCGGGCGTTGTACCGGTTGCGGTTGGTGGCGCGGTTTCGGCCGCAGCGCGCCGACGGCGGCTCGTACCCGTATCACTACGTTATCGACCAGCTCGGTGCGGAGGTCGTGGCCGCGGGCCGGGACGAGAGGCCGCCTCGGCGTGATCACGCTCGGGTGGAGCGGCGGCGGTGGACGTCGAGCCGCACGTTGGAGCATCGGCTCGGGGTGAACGGCTTCTTCACCGCTCTCGCCGGCTACGCCCGCACCCATCCTGATGCCCGGCTGGGGGACTGGTTGTCGGAGACGGCGTGTCAGCGGTCGGGGTTGTTCACCAGGCCGGGGGATCCGGCTCTGGTGCGCGCGTATCAGCCTCGGGTACGCCCCGACGGTTACGGCCTGTGGGCGTCGGGTAGCACGGTGGTGCCGTTCTTCCTGGAGTTCGACACCGGTGGTGAGCCGTTGTCGGTGCTGGTCCGCAAGCTGGTCGGCTACCGGGAGTGGTTCGGCACGGTGGGGCGGGTGTGGCCGGTGCTGTTCTGGCTGCACTCCGCGGCCCGGGAGCGCAACCTGCGCCGGGTGTTGGCCGAGACGTCGCCGTTGGTTCCGGTTGCCACCGGTGCCCGCGACCACGCCGCCACGGCGGGTCTGTGCCCGGCTGAGGCGGTGTGGGCCGTGGTCGGCGGGAACGGACATCGGCAGACGCTCGTCGACCTGGCGGCGTGGGTTATCGACGATCGCGACCTAACCGGGGAGGCCGCGTGATCGACGACAGATTGCCGGACGTCGTCCCCGCGCGGTCCGCGTACGAGACCGACCTTCGGTGGTCCTGTCACTGGTCTGTGAGCGTCTCACCGTGGGCGGCTGACAGATCGGTGACAGACCCGGACAGCCCTGACCGGGACCGGGCAGAGGTATCGTCCCGTCCTCCGTCCGGTCGGTCCCCGGTCCTCGTGTGGACCGGTCCGCTCATGGTCCCGGACCGGTATGTCGGGACCGCACGTCCGCTCGTCAGGTCCGGGCGAGATGTTGGTGGACTGGGTGTGCGTGTGGTCCGGTCCGGGGAGGTGGTCCGCTACGACGCCACCAGCTGACCCGGACGAGGGTCCGGCACGCAATCGGGCCGAGGGTGTCCTCCAGGTCGTGATCATGCTGGCTATCGGTGGGGCGGCTGGTGCGGCCAGCTTCACCCACGTCCACAACGTGGCTGCCGCTTATGGTCAGCCGGGGTGGTTGGCGTGGGCGGACGCGATCGTGTTGGAGTTGATGTCGGTCGCCTCCGGCCTGGAGTTGCGTCGTCGTAAGCGGGCTGGGGTGTCGGTGGTGTTTCCGGCGGCGGTGTTGGCGTGCGCGGTGACGTTGTCGCTAGCGGCGCAGGTCGTGGAGGCCGAGCAGTCCCCGATCGGCTGGATCGCCGCGGCCGTGCCGGCGCTCGGGTTCCTGGTCATGGTCAAGATCGCCCTCGGCTACACCGATGCCACACCCACTCCCACCCACTCCGGAACCGCCGTACCCACCGACCAGTCGGCGGACCACTCCACCACCATCGACCCCGTCCGGTCCGGCGGGGACAGCGACGCCCCGTCCACGCCACTACCCGCAGAACGGTCTCTCCCCGCGTGGACCGTCCCCGACACCACAGACCGCCACCCCGACAACGGGCCGGACGGTCCGCGTCCCCGTTCCGGTGGACCGGTCCGCCGAGCTCGGTCGTCGCGGCGCAGACCGTCCGCCCACCCCAACGACGCCGAAGAGTTGCTTCCCGCCGCGCGGCGCGCTCAGGAGCGTCTCGCCGCGCAGGGGCAGCCGTTGACCCGGGCCGCCCTGGCCGCAGGACTACGCGCTGCCGGGCACACCGTGTCCAACAAGAGAGCTTCCCAGTTGCTGAAGATCCTCAAAGCCGAACGGCATCCGACGTCCTCCACCGCAGCCCGGCAACCACCTGATCTGGCCGAGGGCAGGACGTCACCGGCAACACCGGAGCTCTCCACAGCCAAGACCACCAGCTCGTCTATCCCGCAACCGTTCGCATCGCAGTCAGGAGACCTCAAACCATGAACGCCGACACCACTCCCAGCAGCGACACCCGACCGACCAGCCCACACCCGCCTACCGAGGTGCCGTGGACCGCTGAGCGGATCCGCGCGCTCGGTGCCGCCACCACCCTGCCCACCGCCGCGGCCGTCCTTGGTATCAGCCGATCCCAGGCCTACCGCCTCGCCGCCACCGAGACCTTCCCCGCTCCGCTGATCCGGGCCGGCACCCGCATCATTGTCCCGGTCGCCGGCCTCCTCCGAGTTCTTCTCCTCGACCAGCCCACTCCGACTCGCGACCACGAGGGCCGGCGACTTGATCCCGTCGGGGTGTCGAGCGTGGATGCAACGACCCCGCCACCAGCGGACTACACCCGCCACCGCTGGCGGCACCACGTCGAGCACCCAGGAGACGACGAGTGAAAGGGCTCCATCATCACCTCGATCCGCTCGGTGAGCATGTTGATCGCTGCCGTATGCCGGTCGATCAGGTCCAGGTGCACACGGGCGAGGAACGCGTGGTGCTCGGTGAAGCGGCCGTTCAACGCTTCGGTCAGCTGCGGGATCTTTGACCGGAGCCGACGCCGGGCCAGATCCGCGAGCGCGGCCGGGTCCCTGTCACCACCGATCAACGCCTCCAACATCGCCCGCCCGGACACCCCGAGGATGTCGGACGCGACCGCGGACAGCTTGATCCCGGCGTCCTCCAGCAGTTTCTCCAGCCGCTGGACCTCTCGGCCACGTTCCCTCGTGATCGCCGCACGTGTCCGGGTCAGGTCCCGCAACTGGCGGATCGGCTCGGGCGGCACGAACGAGCCCCTCACCAGGCCGTGCGCACCGAGTTGGGCAAGCCAGGTCGCGTCCGCTACATCGGTCTTGCGTCCTGGCAGCGTCTTCACATGCCGGGCGTTGACCAGCATGACTTCGAAGCCGGCGTCTTCGAGCAGGTAGTAGAACGGCTTCCAGTAGTCGCTGGTCGCCTCCATCACCACGCACGTCACCTGCTGATCGACCAGGTGCTCACGCAACGTGAGGATCTGGCTGGTCATCGACCCCCAGGTCGTGACCGTCTCGGTCGTCTTACGACGACCAGCCCCAGCGATCCGGACGCACACCTTGGCGTCCTTCTTCGAGATGTCCATCCCTGCACAGCGGGCGTGAACGACTTCCATGACCAGCCTCCTCACACGCGGACCACAGCGTCCGTCGCGGGGAGGGCAGGGAGATTCGAAAGTCTGACGCACGGGCTCACTGGCACCAATCCACGGTTCCCGTGGAAGCCCTCCGCCACCATGCTGACCTACAGGCTCATCAGCACCACAGAGCATTCGGGGTCGACCACGACGAACCCCACCACCATCCGCCCGAACACAGCCGGACCACAACCAGCAACCGGCGCCGAATCTTCGCGCACCATGGTGCGCCTCGAAGACGGCGCCGCGTTGCTGACCTGGGGTTTCACCCTGGGTCGGAGCCTAATGAGTTCTGGGAGTGAGCCATCCGGCAAACTCCTGGTGGGTAGGTAGCCGCCGGCAGGCGAGCACTCGTGGTGCCTGGACGTGGAGTCCTGATGAAAGAGCGTGCCGCTGTCGGTCGGTGTGGAGAGTTGATCGCTGATGGGATGTCGTGCCCGCCCGGTCGCGGCGTGAGCACTGCTTCATTAGGTCGCTGATGGTTCTCCTCCTGGCTACCGAAGGTGATCGGCTCGGAAGGTGGGAGACGTGTTGCTGTTCGTGGGAGATGACTGGGCGGAGGACCACCACGACGTCGAGGTGATGGACGCGTCCGGTCGCCGGCTGGCCAAGGCCCGACTGCCGGAAGGCATGGCGGGCATGACGAGGCTGCACGCGATGATCGGTCAGGCGCTCGGTGACGACATCGATGCCGAGGACGTGTCCGGGCGGGTGAGGATCGGTATCGAAACCGATCGGGGTCCGTGGGTACAAGCGCTGGTCGCCGCCGGATACACGGTGTATCCGGTGAATCCGTTGCAGGCGGCCCGTTACCGGGAGCGCCTGGCGGTGTCCGGGGCCAAGAGCGACGCGGCGGACGCGCACATGCTGGCGGACATGGTGCGTACCGACTCGCACCAACTGCGCCCGATGGCCGGTGACAGCGCTGATGCGGAGGCGGTCAAGGTCGTCTCGCGGATGCACAAGACGCTGATCTGGGAACGTACCCGCGCCGGCCAGCGGCTGCGGCATGCGCTGCGGGAGTACTTCCCGGCCGCCCTCGCCGCGTTCGAGGACCTCGACGCCGCCGACACCCTGGAACTCCTGGCGAAGGCGCCGGACCCGGCCAGCGCCGCCCGGTTGAGCCTGGCGCAGATCAGCGCGGCCCTCAAACGGGCCCGCCGGCGTGACATTCCGGCCAAGGCGGCCGCGATCCAGACCACGCTGCGCGCCGAGCACCTCGGCCAGCCCGCCGTGGTCACCGCCGCCTACGCGGCCTCGGTCCGCGCGCTGATCGCGCTGCTGTCCACCCTCAACGAGCAGGTCAAGGTCCTGCAGGGGCAGGTGGAGGCCCATTTTGGCCGGCACCCGGACGCTGAGATCATCCTGTCCCAGCCCGGACTGGGCACGGTTCTCGGTGCCCGGGTGCTCGCTGAGTTCGGTGACGACCACGCCCGCTACGTCTCGGCGAAGGCCCGCAAGAACTACGCCGCGACCAGCCCGATCACCCGCGCGTCCGGGAAGAAGAGGACCGTCGCGGCCCGGTTCGTGCACAACGACCGGCTCATCGACGCGCTGATGACCCAGGCGTTCTCCGCGTTGAAGGCCTCCCCGGGCGCCCGCGCCTACTACGACCGGCAACGCGCCCGCGGCGCCAGCTACAACGCCGCGCTGCGCCAGCTCGCCAACCGACTCGTCGGCATCCTGCACGGATGCCTCAAAACCGGCACCCCGTACGACGAGGCAACCGCCTGGTCGCATCACCTCAACGAGGCTGCTGCTTGACATTCAAGCTCCTGGGATGTCTTTCTCGTTGCCCCGTCGGTGGGCCGGTGCTCGGTGGGTGCTCGGGAGCGGTTGGACTGTTGAGGCTTCCGGTGGACGGGTAGCGTGATGGTGGAGAGATGGGTCGACTGCCTGGCGCGCCGCGTCGGCGGGTGCGGCTTGGATCAGGTACCTCTACCTCGTTGTTCCTCCAAAGATGCGACAGGTACCTACTGTTAGCGATTCCCGTGCGCGGATAGGGGCAAGTCGTGCGTCAGATCGTACGTAGGTCGGTGCGGGCCGTTCTTCTGGATGAGGACGACCGCCTCGTGCTGATCAAGCGGATCAAGCCCGGCCAAGCGCCGTACTGGACAACGCCGGGTGGTGGCCTGGAGTCGACGGATGTCTCCCTGGAGGCGGCGCTTCGCCGCGAGTTGCACGAAGAACTCGGTGCCGAGGCGGACCGGTTCGCCCAGGTGTTCCTGTTCACCGCCCCCGTTGGTGACGGCGTTTCCGTCCAGCACTTCTTCGCCTGTCGGCTACGTGAGCTGAACGAGGACGCCCGGACCGGGGAGGAGTTCGTTGATCCGTCGCGTGGCGGCTACCACCTCGACCGGGTGACGATCGACAAGCTGCCTGCGGTGGATCTTAAGCCGGATGCGCTGAAGGAGTTCATCATCTCCAACGAGGAGGCCCTACTGTCCGTGTAAGGGCAGGCTGGCCAGACCATCGCCGGTCCGAGTCCGAAGTCCCGGGCTGCCTGGAAAGTGTTTTGCGGGCTGCAGGCACCGTTCAGGTTTGCGGCTACGGCGCCGATGAAGACGCGGTGCGACACGATGAGGGCTACGCCCTGCTGAGCGGCCTCGTGGGCGCGCGATACGGCTTCCATCGCGCGTTGTCGTAGCGCGGTCGGGCTCTCCCCACCATGGAGAGCCCGATCCGGATCACGAAGGCGTTCGCTGCGCCACGCTTGGTACTCGCTCGGGTACTCGTCGGGGCTCAGGCCGAGTAAGCAGTCGGGTGCGCGCCATTTCGCGTAGAGACGCGGCTGTCGCTTCCAGCACCCCGTTCACAGCAGGTCTGCGCAGATCGGGTGCGCCCCGTCTCGCCTCGGAAGCTCCGGCCCGGATATCGGTGAGGCTGACCGCCGCATGTTCGGTAGCCTGCTATCCGTGACCAGTTCCGATCTCCGTGTTCGCTTCGCGCCCTCCCCGACAGGCATGTTCCACGTGGGCAATGCCCGGTCTGTCCTGTTCAACTGGGTGCTGGCCCGACAGTCGGGCGGAACCATGGTGCTGCGGATCGAGGACACGGACGCGGCGCGGAACCGCCCGGAGTGGGTGCAGGGTATCCTCGATGCGATGGAGTGGCTCGGCATCGGCCCGAGCGAGTACGAGGGTCCGCTGTTCCAGTCCGACTATGCCCCGCAGCACCGCGAGGCCATCGACCGGCTTCTCGCCGCCGGTCGCGCCTACTACTGCGACTGCACCCGGGACCAGGTCATCGCGCGTACGGGCAGCGAGCACAAGGGCTATGACGGTTTCTGTCGGGACCGTGCCCAGAGCGACGGGGAAGGTCGTGCGCTGCGCTTCCGTACGCCGGACGACGGCTCGACGGTGATCGTCGACCTGGTACGCGGAAAGCCGACCTTCGACAACAAGTTGATCGAGGATTTCGTGATCGCCCGCGGCGACGGGTCGCCGGTGTTCCTGCTGGCCAACGTGGTTGACGACATGGTCATGGGCATCACCCACGTGATCCGGGCTGAGGAGCACCTGCCGAACGCGCCCAAGCAGCAACTGCTGTGGGAGGCGCTGGGCGCTGAGCCCCCGGTATGGGTGCACGCGCCGATCCTGGTCAACGAGAAGCGGCAGAAGCTGTCCAAGCGTCGGGACCGGGTGGCCCTGGAGGACTTCCGCGCCGAGGGATACCTCGCCGGTGCGATGAGGAACTACCTGATGCTGCTCGGGTGGGCACCGTCCGGTGACCGCGAGATCCTGCCCTGGGACGACATCGTGGCGGAGTTCCGCCTGGAGGACGTCAACCCCTCTCCGGCGTTCTTCGACGTGAAGAAGCTGCGGGCCTTCAACGGGGACTACATCCGGGCGCTATCGGTGGAGGCGTTCATCGAGGCGTGTCAGCCCTGGCTGAGTGCCGAGGCCGCGCCCTGGCGGCCGGAGGCGTACGACGCCGACGCGTTCGCTGCGGTGGCCGAACTGGCGCAGACCCGGATCGCGGTGCTCTCCGAGATCGTGCCGATGGTCGACTTCCTGTTCCTCGACGAGCCGGTCACCGATGAGGCAGCGTGGACGAAGGCCATGAAGGCCGAGGCCCCGGTGCTGCTGGCCGCTGTGGTCGAGGCGTATGAGACGTGCGAGTGGCAGGCCGAGGTCCTCAAGTCGACGCTGGAGGCGATCGGCGCGGAGCGCGGGCTCAAGCTCGGCAAGGCCCAGGCGCCGGTACGGGTCGCGGTGACCGGCCGTACCGTCGGGCTGCCGCTGTTCGAGTCGATCGAGATCCTCGGACGTGAGCGAACCGTGGCTCGCCTGCGAGCCGCACTCGACCGCCTGAGCTGACCTCTTCGCCACCGGCGGATCGATCCGCCGGTCAACCTGGTCGTCGATCGATCCGCTCCCCGAGCATTCCCCCGGCAGATCCGCCTCGCTGCGCGAGGCGGATCGGAGCGAGATTGGCGCACTTCATGAATCTTGAAAAGCTGTTGGCCGGCCGGCTGGCGCAGGCGTTCTCGGCCGTGGCCGGCGAGCCCGTCGACCCGGTCGTACGGCGGTCGCAGCACGCCGACTACCAGTCTGACGCCGCCCTGTCCCTGGCGCGTCGGCTCGGCCGCCCGCCCCGGGACATCGCCACCGAGGTCCTCGGCCGGGTGGAGCTGGCGGACCTCTGTGCGGCTGTGGAGGTGTCCGGTCCGGGTTTCATCAACCTGACGGTCGCCGACCCGGCTCTTGGCACCCTACTGTCGAGGTTGGCCGCCGACGCCCGCCTCGGCGTCGCGGTGAGCGCCGCTTCCGAGACGGTGGTCGTCGACTACTCGGCGCCGAACGTGGCCAAGGAGATGCACGTCGGGCACCTCCGGTCCACCGTCATCGGCGACGCCGCCGTACGGCTGCTGGAGTGGCTCGGGCACCGGGTGATCAAGGCCAACCACCTGGGCGACTGGGGCACCCCCTTCGGGATGCTCATCGAGCACCTGCTCGACCTGGGCGAGGCGGAGGCCGCCCACGAGCTGTCCGTCGGCGACCTGGACACGTTCTACAAGGCCGCCAGGGCGAAGTTCGACGCCGACGACACGTTCAAGGAGCGGGCCCGGCAGCGGGTGGTCGCCCTGCAGGGCGGCGACGAGCTGACCCTGCGGTTGTGGCGGCTGCTGGTCGCCGAGTCGGAGAAGTACTTCCTGACCGTCTACGACCAGCTCGGCGTCCTGCTCACCGAGCAGGACTTCCACGGCGAGAGCTACTACAACGACATGCTCGCCCCGGTCACCGAGGAACTGGACCAGCTCGGGCTGCTGCGGGACAGCGGTGACGCCGCCTGCGTCTTCCCAGAGGGCTTCACCGGCCGCGACGGGCAGCCGCTGCCGCTCATCGTGCGCAAGCGCGACGGCGGGTACGGCTACGCGGCCACCGACCTCGCGGCGATCCGGCACCGGACCCGGGACCTCGGCGCGACCCGGCTGCTCTACGTGGTGGGCCTGCCGCAACGTCAGCACTTCGAGATGGTGTACGCGGTCGCCCGGCAGGCCGGATGGCTGAGCCCGCCCGCGCGGGCCGAGCACGTCGGCTTCGGCTCGATCCTCGGCCCGAACGGCAAGATGCTGCGCAGCCGGGTCGGCGGCTCGATCAAGCTCGTCGGACTGCTCGACGAGGCCGTGACCAGGGCCTCCGAACTGGCCCGGCAGAAGAACCCCGACCTGTCCGAGGCGGCCGTCGCCGACGTCGCCCCCGCGGTCGGCATCGGCGCCATCAAGTACGCCGACCTGTCCACCGACCGGATCAAGGACTACGTCTTCGACTGGCAGCGGATGCTCTCTCTCGACGGCAACACCGCCCCGTACCTCCAGTACGCCCACGCCCGGATCCGGTCCATCTTCCGCCGCGCCGGCATCGAGCAGTTCACCGCAGGACCGATCTCGATCGGTCACCCGGCAGAGCACGCCCTCGCCCTCGAACTGGTCAACTTCGGCACCGTCGTCACCGGCGTCGAGCACACCCTGGAGTTCCACCGGCTCGCCGGATACCTGCACACCCTCGCCGCCACCTTCAGCGGGTTCTACGAGCGCTGCCCGGTTCTTGGCGCCGCCGGCGAGGTACGCGACAGCCGGCTGGCCCTGTGCGACCTCACCGCCCGGGTCCTGCACCGAGGTCTGTACCTGCTGGGCATCGCCACCCCGGACCGCATGTAGCGATCGTCCCCTCAACCACTCCCGTTCACGACCCGTCTACCTACCCGCTGGCTCGGGGCTGGGCTGTGCTTCCGGCAGACAGGTGCTGGGCCTGGTGTCGAACGGCGCTACGAGGTGGCCGAAGTTGGTGCCGAGGACCTCGTCGCTGACCCGGAAGATCTCAGGTGCCCGGGGTCCGACCCGGCCACCGCCCGGGAGCCGGGCGGCGGCAAGGGTCGCGGTGAGCAGCCAGCCGCGCGGCGACGGGGTGATGACGAGCCTTCCGTCTGCCGCACCGCTGGGGGCAGGGACCAGTTGGTCACCATCCCAGCGGACCGACGCCGTCCGGGAGGCCCTCTCGTCGGCGTGCGTGGCCGCGCCGAAGATCGTGCAGCTGGTGCCGATGGAAAAGACCTCCTCCGCGAGTTGCTCGACCGCGCCGGTGTCGGGCTCGTTTCCTTCCCGGGCGAGCAGGTTGACCGCGTGCAGCAGGACCCGACGGTCGGATGGTGCCGCTTCCATGGCCGACGTGAGCCGAGCGTTGAAGTCGGTGGGCTGGAACCCGTTGGAGGTGAGGATGCCGTCGACGGAGAAGCCGCCGCGGTAGCCGAGGCGTTCGCGTAGCCCAACCCCGATCCGCGCGGTGTGGGTGACGAGATCGGCGGCACCGTCGAGCAGGGGAACGGCACCAGCACAGAGGAACGTCCCCTGCCCGGGGCGGGGAAGCGTCACGAGTTCCATGGGCGGGAACGGGATGGTCCTGGTGGTGAGGGCCAGCCCGTGCAGGCGTACCGGGATGCCTTCGAGGAGCGGCATCAGCCGGACCCGCCAGGTTCCGGATCCGGCGGTGGGGATGGTCGTCGGTGGTGGGCCGTCGCGCCACCACCAGATGCCGTCACCGCCGGCGGACGGACCGGCACCCCTGGGCTGGCAGGAGCAGACGACTCCGGTGCCCTGGTCCACGATCGTCCCCAGCACGGCGAGGTCAGCGGTGCCGTCACCGACGATCGACGGTGCGCGTGGCACCCCGGCGGCGTCCCACAGCGTGTCGACCACGGTCTTGTCCTCGAACAGCCGCCACGCGGGCTGCCTGACGCCGAACCGTCGCCGGGTCCCGGCCCTCGGCGGGTCGAGCGGGTCGGGCAGAACGAGTGTCGCGGTGTGGTCGGGGTCGAAGGCGTCCGCCGGTTCGGCGAGCCAGCCGGAGCTGTCGAGCCCGCCGATCGCGTGGTGCTGCCACGCGAGGTGGTCGGACGCGCCGCGCAGTGTCCGGGGTCGGACCTCGGACGGTGCGTCGTCCAGGGCGATGGCGAGGCACCGGGCCGGGCCGAGCAGGTCCTGCCAGGCTGACGCGTCGTCGGCGCGTCCGCAGAGGACGATCAGTTTGCCGTCGGGTAGCAGCTGGGTGATCGACATGCCGGGGTGGGTCATCGGCGTCGCCGCCAGGGTCGGTCTGTCCGCTGCAGGATCAGGTTTGCTGGTGTCTCGTGGACGAGTTCGTAGGTGTCCGGGCCGAGGTGGCGGTGGATCGTGTGGCGGTGCCGGTCGGGGTGCTCGTCGTCGAACTCGACGATGACGATGGTCGGCCGGTGCCGGGTGTGGTCGAAGGAGTCCCAGACGTCGAGTTCGGTGCCTTCGACGTCGATGCTGAGCAGGTCGATCTGTTCGATGCACCACTGGCCGAGGAGGTCTTCCAGGGGGCGGCAGGCGACGAGGATCTCCTGGTAGTCGGTGCCGCGCCGCTGCAGGCCGGACCACGAGGGCTTGTGGGCGTACATGCCGAACGGCCAGAGTCCGGGGGTGGCGGACACGGCGCAGGTGTCCACGGCGCAGCAGCGGTCCCGGAGGCGTTGGTGGTTGCGGGGGTCGGCGTCCACGCAGAGTCCGCGCCAGCCCCGGTTCTCGAAGTAGAGGCTGTTGCTGCCGCGTACGCCGTCGCCAGCGCCGACGTCGACGAACACTCCGTGCACCGGGAGGTGGTAGTTCTCGGCGAGCCAGCGGTCCTCGCCCCACTGCGAGTGGTACGGCGCGGGTTGGGTGTAGGGCAGCATCGCCGTCATCCCCTCCACCGCTTGATCAGGTCCTGCTCACGGGCATGATCGAGCCATCGCTGTGACCAACTGCGCCGTAGCGCCTGCCAACCGAGGGCGTCGGTGATGCTGTCGGCAAGGGGGCGGAGGGTGAGACCGGCGTCGGTGGCACGGCTGTTGTCGACCGACATGAGAGCCAGTTCGGGGCTACTGGCGGGCAGCCACAGCGGGATCTCGGTCCACGGTTGGAGGCGATGGGCGAGGGCGAACTCCTCGCCGACGCGACAGGGGGCAACGGCTCGGCCGGCGCTGGTGAGGACCGTGTCCACCAGGGTTCGGGCGGTGGTGCGGGCACCGGCGACGTTGAGGACGCCGGTCCGTCGCTGGTCGATGGCGTCGCGCAGAAACCGGGCGACATCGACGGCATCGACGAGTTGGATGGCCTGGCGGTCGTCCATCGGGACGAGAACGTCGCCGCCGCGCAGGGCGCGTTCGAGCCAGTAGGCGAGGCGTTCGCTGTCGTCGTACCGGCCGATGACCAGGCCGAGGCGGGCGGTGAGCAGCGGTACGTCGGTCCGGTCGAGACGACGCCGGAGGTACCGCTCGCAGCGGAGCTTGCGGGTGGCGGAGGCACGTACCGGGTGGGAGACGTCAGCCGCGATGGTGGGTGCCCGTTCGGTCAGGCCGTGCCGGCCGGGTGTCCTGCGGTAGACCCCGCAGCTGGAGACGAACAGGTACCGGCCGACGCCACCGAGCAGGGGCAGGACCGGGCGCAGGTCGTCGACGTCGCGGGCGCTGGTGTCGATGACCGCGTCCCAGGGTTCGGCGAGGACGGCGGCTGCTTCGACGGTTGGTGCGCGTCGGTCGGTGAGGACGTGGCGGGTGATCCCGGCGAAGGGTGACGGTGACCGGCCCCGGTAGAGCACGGTGACGTCGTCTCCGCGCCGGAGGCATTCCTCCACGATGTGCCGGCCCACGAACCGGGTGCCACCGAGCATGAGGATCTTCATCGCGGTGCCCCGCGTTCCGGCCGGGCGGGGCTGTACCCGAGCACGAGCAGCCGGCGTGGGTGACCGGAGGTGTTGGGTCCGCTGGCGTGAACCAGGGCGGCGTCCCAGACCAGTACCGTGCCGGGCGCGGCGACCAGCGTCACGGCCGCCGTGTCGGGCGCGGCGGCGTCCGGTACGACGGGCCCCTGGTTGTCCGTCGGGATCATCCCGATGGTGCGTCGGTGGCTGCCGGGCCATACCCGCAGCGCGCCGGCCTTCTCGGTGCAGGGGTCGAGGCAGACGGCGACGGTGAGCACCCGTGGGTAGCCGCGTGTCGCGTAGTAGGCGGCGTCGGTGTGCTTGCGAACCTCCTCACCGAGCACCGGCAGCGTCGCCCAGCCTGCGGAGATGTCGACGGTCTGCTTGTACATCAGCTTGTTGTCCATCAGCGCCGGGGGCGCACCGAGCAGGTCGGCGACGACTGCGCGCAGCGCGTGGTCGTCGGCCACCGTCGTGGCGGTCGGGGACAGGTCGACCACGGGCTTGACCTTGAGGACGTACGGCTTGCCGCTGGTGAGGCGCCACCAGGTGACGCGCGGGTCGAGTGTCCTGGAGGCCACCATCCGGGCGAGCCGGCCACCGAGAATCTCGTCGGCCTCGACGCGGAGGTCCTGGATGGTGGCGGGCGGAATCAGATCCGGCAGGACGAGGTACCCGTGCGAGGCGAACCGGTCGATCTGCTGCGCGGTGACCGCCGGCGCGATCGGTGGAGTCATCGGGCACCGCCTTTCGTGGCGATCGGGATCAGGAAGTCGCGGCTGGGTTTGGTCCAGTGCGGTGGGGTCTGCTCGACCGGCATGGTGTGCGGGTGGGCGGTCCATTCCGCGAAGTGCCGGTCGAGGACCGCGCGGCGGGCCGGGCTGATCGCGGTGCCGCTGTGGAAGAAGCTGAACCGGCCACCGGGGCGCAGGCAGGGAATCGCGACGTTGGCGACGAATTCGGCGAAGTCCAGGTCGGCGTGTCCGTCCGGTGGCCAGGTGTCGTACATGATCGCGTCGAAGGCACTGGTAGGTAGCCTCACGAGCTGCCACGGGTCGACGTGCACCCGCATGGGTGTGTCGAAGGCTTCGACCAGCCGCGTGCGAGCGGCCAGGGCCACGGCCGGGTGCGGTTCGATCGCGGTGTACGAGCCGATCTCACGCTTTGACAGCTGCGCGGCGAACACACCCAGGCCGAGTCCCACCTCCAGTACGTCGGGACGGCTGAAACCCTCGGTGAGGTGGGCTACGTGCTCGCCCATCAGGTCGGCTTCGGCGAAGAACATCACGTACTGCGAGCCGATACGTAGACCCTCCGCGTCGATGACCGCGGGCTGGTCGAGGAGGGCGTCGATGTGTCGTTGGTGCACCGTGGACAGGACCTTGCGCGTCACAGCGGCACCCCGTCCCGGAACCGGGCCAGCGGCTCGGTGGCGATGAACCGGGCGGCGAAGGTCGGGGCACCGGCGACGACGCGTCGCACCACCTCTTCGATCTCGGCCACGGTGAGCGCGTCGACATCGCGGTCCACCGAGACCAGGACGTGGGCGGGAGCGTCGAGCTGGCCGCCGTTGCGGGCGGCGATCGTGACCTCGGTGTACACCGAGGTTTCGGCCAGCACCCGCTCGGCGGTCTCGGCGGCGAGCGCGGTGTAGATCTTGCCGGCGTGGTGCACCGGGTTCTTGCCGGCCGGGGCTTCACCGCTGGCCGGGCGGAGCGGCTCGATGACGCCGCTGTACCGGTTGCCGCGCCCGACCGCGCCACAGTCACCCTTGCCGAGAGAGGTACCGAACGGTGCCAGGTAGCCGCGACCGGGGACGTCCTTGGTGTTGAGATGCAGCGACAGGCCGGTGACGTGCCGGGCTCGGGGCTCCTGGTCGAGCAGGGACTTCAGCTCGGCGGAGACGGCGCTCTGCGCCTCGGCGAGCGCGGTCCGGTATGTCGGCCAGGAGTCGACCAGCTCGGGGTGGAACGGTACGGCGGCCGTGACCTCCAGCGCCGAGCCGATCCGGACCACCATGACCTTCACGTCGGTCCCGGCAGCCGGCACGGCCTGCCGGAACGCTTCGGCGGTGAGCCGGCGTTCCAGTCGTATCGCGAGATCGGCGGCGAGGCTGCGCCGGCTGGTGCCGACGCAGACGACGGTGTCGTTGGCGACGGACTCGGTCGCGAGCACGGTGTTGATGTCCGGTGCTGCGTCCGGGCAGTAGAACCTCCGGTCGTGGTCGACGGCGGTGCCGCGCGTGTTGTTGATGTGCAGGCGGAGGTGTTCGAGGATGCGGCGATCGCTGAGCGCGGCCGGGAGGATCTCGAGAACGACCGCTCGGAAGATCTCCTCGATCGGCACCTGCGTGGCACCGACCTGGTCGGTGATCTTTCCGAAGAGGTAGCAGTCGGCGGGCTTGAGGATGTCGAAGCCACCGAAGCGCACGTCGGCGGCGGCACCGACGAGGTTCACCTTGTCGACCCAGTGGTTGGGGATGGCACCGAACTCGCGCAGGCACCAGGACGAGTAGCGCTGGGAGAAGGCGTCCGCGACCAGGTCGGCGAGACTGTCCGGATGGCCGACTCCCTTACGCTCGGCGACGTCGAACGGCTGGTCGTCGGGGTCGACGCAGGCGTGACGGATCGAGATCTGCACGGGGATGCCCTTCGGGTCAGAGGTCGTCCGGGTCGACGCCCTGTTCGGGGCGGACCGGAGGATCGACGAGGTAGGACAGGCACTGCGACAGGACCAGCACCCGTTTGGCGGGGCACGGCTCGTTCACGTCTGCTGGCCGGAAGGTGCCGTCGTAGAGGTTTCCGTAGCCGGTGGGCACGGAGGCGCACCGGCGTACGTCACCGGTGACCGTGACCTTGAACGAGGTGACACCGGCGGTGCACGCCTGTCCCCGGAAGGAGAGGATCCCGTCGAGGTAGGGCCGGTTGAAGACGTACTCGCCGGAGTTCGCCAGCACCAGGGCCTTCTGCTCGTCGGTGTAGCTCTCCGGGTAGCGGACGCCCTCGTACACGCCCTTGAACACCTTGGCCCGGACGTGGTCCACACCCAGTTCGCGCAGCCGGTCCAGGTCGGCGGCGAACCGACCGAGCAGCGGCGGGTAGAGCACGTACAGGGCGGTCACGTCGAACCCGCCGCGCCGCAGGATCAGGTAGTTGCGGGCGTAGGCGTCGAGTTCCAGCCCGCGTAGCTCGCGTTCGGGCTGATGGATCGCGGCGACGATCTTCGCCACTCGGTCGGCCGGGACACGCTCGGCGAACTCCGCCACGTCGTCCGAGGCGAGGTTGGTGTTGATGCTGATGAAGTGGTTGGCGGCCAGGCCCCGGCACAGCTCGACGAAGCCGGGGAACATGAACGGTTCGCCACCGGACATGTGCACCAGGCAGACCTTGCCCAGCTCGTCGAAGCGCCGGACCACCAGCTCAGGGGTCGGCTCGTCGAGGTGCTTGCGGTTGAGCACGTAGCGGATCTGCGGGTGGCAGTACTCGCAGAAGAAGTTGCAGCGGTTCGTGAGGTGCCAGTCAAACTCCCAGTCCCATGGAGGTTTGGTCTGGGTCATCGCCGAAGTACGCATCAGGTCCTCCGCTCGCCCGTCGGGGATTCACCCGCCGGCGCAGCCCTGCTGGCGGTGCACCGGCGGGGACGCATTCAGCAGACCGCGAACCGGCACCCCTCGGGCAGGGGATGGAACCGTCAAGAGCGTCAATTCCGTCGACCGAAGCGGTCAACACGATCCGGCACTGTCGCGGTACTGTCGGTTGCCCCTGCGGAGGAACCGATGGGATTGCCACCCGACCGCACCAACCAGACCCTCGCCGCGCACATGACCGAAGCGGGCCTCACCCCGCGCACCCTCGCGCGGGAGATCAACCGCCTCTTCGGCGCTGGCACGCTCGCCGAAACCGCGCCCTACCACTGGCGCGACGCGGGCGGCATCCCCCGCCCGCCGCTGCCGGCGCTGACCGCGTACGTCATCTCCCGCCGCCTCGGCCGCATCGTGAGCGCAGGGGACCTCTGGCCTGGGCAGCCCAACAGCGCGGATGGCACGCTGGTCATGGCGGCCAGCACCGGCATGGACGGGCCGTGGACACTCGCGAGCACCATGCTGGTCGCCGAGGACTGGCTATTGGGAGGACTGGTGGACCGGAGAATGTTCCTCTCCGTCTCCGGGGCCGCCCTCACCCAGGCCGTGAACATCTACCTCGGCATACACCTACCGGCGGACGGGGCAGCGCTCCCGACCGCAACATCCGACGACCCGCTCGTCGAGCAGATCGAAGCCAGCGTGCCGCGCCTGCAACTGCTCGATGACGAGCGCGGCGGCGCGTCCGGCCTCGGCTACGTCGGCGCCCAGGTCCGTGCGGTCCTGCTCGTACTCCGCGACGGCGGCCACACCGACGCCACCACCCGCCGACTTCTGGTCGCCCTCGCCGACCTCGCCCAACTCGCCGGCTGGAAGGCGTTCGACGCCGGACAGCAAGGTCTCGCCCAGCGCTACTTCTTCACCGGCCTGCGCGCCGCCCATGACGCCGGATACCGGGCCATGGAAGCCCACATCCTCGCCGACCTGTCCTTCCAGGCCGCCTCACTCGGCGACGCCGACGACGGCCTACGCCTCGGCAGCGCCGCCCGCAGGGTCGCCGATCGGTCCGCCGCGAGCGTCCAAGCCTCCGTGCTGTCCCGCCTCGCGTACGCCCACGCCGCCGCCGGACACGTCGAGCAGTGCGAACAAACCTGGGCAGAGTCCCGCGACCAGCTCGCGAAGCGGCAGCCCGACCGCAACCCGGAGTGGATGTACTACCTGACCCCGAACCACCTCGACTGCCAGGCCGGCTACGCGATGATCCTCGCCGGTCGCCAGGTGGTGGCCAACGGCAGGGGCACCGACGGGCGGGCCCTGCTCCGCAAGGGCGAGGCACTCCTACGCACCGGGGCCTACGCCCGCCGACCAGACGTCCCCTACCAGCGGAGAGCCCTCTACGAAGGCGCCTGGCTCGCCCTCGGCTACACCGCCCACGGCAAACTCGACGACGCCTGCGCCGTGACCCGGATGGCCCTGCCCCGGCTTGAACAGGTCCGATCGCCTCGCAGTACCGCCTTGCTGAGCACGCTCGCCCAGGAACTGCGGCGACGGAAGCGGAACCAGAGCGTCGCCGACCTGCTCCCCGACCTTGAGAACGCGCTCGCGCGCCAACCGGCCTGACACTACGGTCAATCGATGAGCCGTACCGATCTCGACGCCCTGGTCATCGGGGCCGGCGTATCCGGCCTCACCACCGCCGTCTGCCTCGCCGAAGCCGGACAGCGGGTGAAGATCTGGGCAGCCGAGCCACCCGACCGGACCACCTCGTACGCCGCCGGGGCGATGTGGGGTCCGTACCTTGTCGAGCCCGTCGACCGGGTGCGGGTGTGGAGCGCTCAGACGCTGGACGTGCTGCGGCACCTCGCCACCGACCCGGCGACCGGGGTGCGGCTCGTCTCCGGGATCGAGGCGTCCCGCACGCCTGTCGAATCGCCCGAGTGGGGCAGCCAGCTCGACGGGTTCCGGATGTGCGAGCCGAGTGAACTGCCGGACGGCTTCGCCACCGGGTGGCGCTACACCGCCCCGTTGGTCGACATGCCGGTCTACCTCGGCTACCTGCGCCGGCGGCTTGAGGCGGCCGGCGGCGAGATCGCGATCCGCCGGATTCACTCGCTTGGTGAGGCCGTTGGTGTGGCCCCAGTGATCGTCAACTGCTCCGGAATGGGTGCCCGTGACCTCGTACCCGACCCCGAACTGACCCCGATCCGCGGGCAGCTCGTCGTGGTCGAGAACCCCGGCATCACCGAGTTCTTCTCCGAAGACACCGGGCCCTCACCGGACCTGCTGCACTTCTATCCTCAGGGCGAGACTCTCGTGCTCGGCGGCACCGCCCAACCCGGTGAGTGGAACCGAGAACCCGATCCGGAGACCGCCGCAGCGATCGTCGCCCGCTGTGCCGACGTCGAGCCTCGCCTGCGTAACGCCCGGGTCGTCGAGCACCGGGTGGGACTTCGCCCCACCCGGCCGTACGTCCGGGTCGAAGAAGAGCAGCTTGGTGACGCGAAGGTGGTCCACAACTATGGCCATGGCGGGGCTGGCCTCACTCTCTCCTGGGGCTGTGCCTTCGAGATCGCACGTCCAAATCTGATCGTCTGATACCGGCCGCATCGTCGTGAACGGGGTCGACGAGCTCAACGCGGTCGAATACACGATCATGCCGGACCGCATGGATGCCGGCGTGCTGGCCATCGCGGCTGCCATCACCGGTGGTGCGATCAACCTCGTCGGTGGCAACGTGCTGGATCACTTCGGAGTCGCCGCGCACAAGCTCCACCAGATGGGCATCGACCTCGGCGCCGTCGGGGCGGTCACCAACGTCACCCGACCCGGTCAACTGCACCCGATCAACGTCCTCACCGACACCCACCCCGGGTTCGCCACCGACCTGCAGCCCCCGCTGATGGCCCTCGCCACCCAAGCGCCCGGAACAAGCTACTTCCGTGAGCGCATTCACGACGCCCGCTACGCCCTCGCTGGTGAGCTGACCAAGCTCGGCGCGGACCTCATCGTCGACGGCGAGAAGGCCGTGGTGCACGGTGGCAAGCCGCTGCGTGGTGCCGAGGTCATCGCCCGGGACCTGCGGACCGGCATCGGGCTCGTGCTGGCCGGACTTGTCGCCGACGGCGAAACCGTCATCGGCAACGGCACCATGGTCGACCGGGGCCACGCGGACCTGACCAGCCGGTTCACCGCCCTCGGTGCCGACATTACCCGCGAGGAGTTCTGACGACAGGCTTGCTGAGCGAGCACGAAGTCCTCCGCGATGCCGTCCTCGGCCGAGAGGTCGTGCGGCAGGCCGCCGCGACCATCGCCGCCGGCGAGGCCGTCCTGACCTCGGCGGCAACCGATAGCTCCGCCGCCTGACCTGCTACGCACACCGCGTCCACACCCTCAGCCCGACTATCTATTTGAGGTAGCGACTCCATCCTCAAGGTAGACACCACCACGCCCGATTGCGGCGAGCGCCGCGACAACCCGCCGAGCCAACCGAGGGATCAACATCTCGCCCAAGCGCTCCGGCTCGACGAACTCGAATCGGTCGAGCTCGTCCGGGCACAGTCGCATCGTCGCGATCTGGTCCGCTGTCAGCACCCCGCCGTCGAACACGAACATGAGCCCGCCGTCCCATGGCGGGCTCGCCGGCACCCAGTCGACGCACAGCAGCGCTCCTGCGGGCACCGACAGGCCCAGCTCTTCCCGGATCTCGCGCGTGCAGGCGTCCGCCGGAGACTCGTCCGGCTCCACCGTTCCGCCGGGAACTTCCCACACGTCCATGTACGTCGGGTGGACCACCAGCACTCGGCCGGCCTGATCCCGGAAGATCACGCCGGCCGCCGCGCGGACCCGCGTCACGCTGGCGATGTAGGAGATGTCAGGTTCGGTCTGCGTCTCGGCCACGCGACCGACCCTACGGGCTCGCCCTTGGCGCATAGCCCGTTACCGAAGGAAGACCGGCCGCGCCCGGTCCGCCGGCGGCCCGCCCCTGCCGGCAACCGCTAATTCGAGCACCGCACCTTCACCACCCGTGAGACCAGCTTCTGCCGGACCACCCGGCAGGCCCTCGTCCGCGCCACCGCGGACCACCTCGCCCAGACTGGAGGAGCAGCATGACCAACGCCCTCGCCGCTCTGATCAACGCCGCGCCGCAACGCCTCGACCGTCTCGGTGTCGAGCCGTCCCGCGCGGTAGCGTCGGTCGACGCCGCGAAGTCGACAATCGGCCTACCTGGGACGACCGGGGCAGCTTCGACAGCCGCCTGGGCTGGGACAACTGGAACAAGAAGAAGTGATCCGCTGACAGCGGACCCGACACTCGGTGCGCGGGGCGGTTGGCCCGCCCCGCGTCGCCCCAGAAACAGGTAGAGGACATATGCGAACCACCACAGTCGGCGACCTGCGGATCCTGCTCCCGGATCTCGACCCCGACGACCTGGACAGCACCAGCGAAGTGACCGACGACCTCAGCGACGCCACCGTGGAGAACGCCTCCTGGCGCGGCGCTGAGCTCGAGGGTGTCAGGATCCGCAGCAGCCGGATCACCGGAGCGGACCTCAGCGAGAGCACCTGGGAGCCGGGAACCCTCTTCGGTTGCGAGATCACCCGCACCGACTTCTCCGGAGCCACCCTGTCCGGCGTCACCATCGAGCGTTGCGCTGTCACCGGCTCGCGGTTCACGGGCACCAGACTCACCGACATCCGCGTCAAGGACGTCCTGTTTGAGGGATGTCGCTTCGACTACGCCACCCTCACCCGGATCACCGCCGCCGGAGCCGTGGCCTTCGTCGACTGCATCCTCACCGACGCCACCTGGTCCTCCTGCCGACTCCCCAACATAGTTTTCAGGTCCTGCCAACTCGCTCGACTCGAACTCGACTCCTGCCAGCTCCACGGCGCAGACCTCCGGGGCAATTCGCTGCACGACCTGAAGACCAGCCTCGGCAACCTGCACGGGATTACCCTCAACGAGGACCAGCTACCCGACATCACCCACCTGGCCGTCACCGAGCTCAACCTCACGGTGCAGCGAAGATAACCCCAGGGACGCAGCAAGCCGTCTCGGCCGTACAGGAATGTCGCCGGCTTCAGCAAGGTGGGGCGGTCGTGCTCGGCACCCGCCGGCTGGGCAAACCGGAACAAGAAACAGCCCGCTGACCCGCCGGTCGAGGTCTGATGCGCAGGGCAGGTTCCTGTCCTGCGCCTGTGCAGACCTGCCCGTTCCTCTGCACGGGGTGCAATGGTGGCAGCAGGCGAGATACTCCAGGAGAGGAAGCTTCGTGGCCAACCGGGGCCGAACGATCTGCTCCGCGTGGCGCGGTTGGCGTTGAGGTCTCCGTCAGGGTCGGGGCGGGTGATGTCTCGGCAGGAGTTGGCCGACGCGGTCAGCGCCCATGTTTACGCTCACGGGGGACACCGTAGCGCGGTGGACGCCCGCTACATCGGCAGGCTCGAACGTGGGGAGCATCGGTGGCCGTTTGAGCCGTACCGTACGGCGTTGCGGGAGGTCCTGGGCAAGGCGACCAACGCCGACCTCGGGTTCTTAATCATTCAGGGACACGCCAGAGACCCTGAGGAAAGCCCGGACGAGCCAGGACCAGTCGCCGAAGTGCCCGCGACCGCATCCGGCGACGACCTTGGTCGCACGGCAGCGGCAGCGAAGGCAGCCGGTCCGGTTATCTCGGTCAGGGTGGCGGCGGTGCGCGCGAACGTCATCGCGGATGACGTCACGGTAGTCCGTCGCGACAGTAGGACCGGCGCTGTCGCTGTCCTCGCGGAGCCCGTCGAAGTGTTCATCGAACCGTCGGATGTCGCGCTGGAGGGCCTCGCGGCCTTGCCCGACAGGGCGTCGCAGTGGTCGGGCACCGCCAGGCGCACTGGCTTGCTGATCGGTGGCGGTCCCGATGACGAATGTGCGGATCGCCGGCCCGGCTGTAGGTGCCCGGTATCCGTTGGCCCGATGCTTTCCGGGGCCGATCACCTCGCAGCGGGTGGTTGAGGCGCGCAGGGACCTCGGCCGGCAGTTAGCCGCATGGCGCGCCGCCACAGGATTGACGCAGATGCAGCTCGCCAAGGCCATCTGCTACTCCCGCAGTACGCTGGCGAACGCTGAGATCGGCCGGGACATCAGTATCCGCCGGTTCTGGCAGGACGCCGACCGGGCGGTCGACGCACGAGGAGCGTTGCTGGCCGCGTTCGACCAGGTGGCCGCGCTGGTCCGGGACTTCCACACCCAGCAGGCGCGGGAACGGGACGAGGAACGCCAGCGACGCGCTGGCCGGCCCGCCACTCTCGCCACTCACGCGGCGACGGGTGGCTGCTCTTGTGGAACGGTGGTCGTCGGCCGGTGGACCGGACGGGAAACCCGCGCGTTGCGCGAGGCGCTCCGGATGACCGTCCACGACTTCGCCCGGCACCTCGGGGTAGCCGCCGCGACGGTCTCCGGCTGGGAACACCACCACACGCCCACACCACCGAAGATGGCCACACAAGCGGCCCTCGACGAAGCGCTCACGCTCGCCGACACCGACACCAAGGCCCGATTCCTGCTGATCCTCGACACTCCGAACCACCACACGTGGGACTGCCCCGGGTTTGGTTGACTCGCGGGGTTGAGTGGTTCAGGCCGCGGTGTCCTGCGACGTCCGGGCCCCCCGCGATCCGCTCACCCTCGTCGGTCACACCCTCTACGACCAGCGGAAGAAGACCCGAAAACACCGGCCGCACAAGCTCATCGACAGCCCTCACGCCAGTGTCAATGACCCTCACGACTCTCCGTCACCACCGAATGTGAGACAGGGCCGAAAACTTGACAAGCCCGATCGGCCCGCTGTTCGGGGTGTCGCACTCTGCCGCCCACCGGGTCATCGACACCCTCGGCCCGCTACTCGCCCTGACCCCGGGACGCTGGCGCAGGGTCGACCAGATTACCGTCGTCGACGGCACCCTGATCCCGACCCGGGACCGCCGTCTGGCCGCCCCGAGTAAGAACTACCGCTACTCGACGAACCTGCTGCAGGTCGCCATTGACGCCACACCCGCCTGGTTGTGGCCCTCGGCGACCCACAGCCCGGCAACCGCAACGACACCCTCGTCTGCCGCACCAGCGGCATCGACCAGAAGCTGGCCGGACGGCCGGTCATGGCCGACGGCGCCTACCGCGCGGCAACCCCGAGGTGATCATCCCTTACCGCAAGCCCACCGACGGCAGTGAGCTACCCGACTGGAAGAAGGACCTGAACAAGCAGCACCGCACCGTCCGCGCGCAGGTCGAACACGCCCTGGCCCGAATGAAGGGCTTCAAGGTCCTGCGCGACCACCGCCGCGCCGCCCACACCCTCGCCGACACCGCGTCCGGGCATCGCCCATCTCCACAACATCATCCTCGCTGGCTGAACGCCGGTTCGCTGTCTGACCAGGCGTTCACCGAGTTACGAGACGTCCTTTAGTCACCACTCAGCAGGGGTTTTCGGGGGGTATACGGGGACCATCGCGGGCCTGGCGTGCTTGTCGGCAGGTTGCGCGCTCCCCGCGCCGGACTCAAGCTGCGGGCGGTCACTTGAGCCAGTCGTTGCCGGGCAGTTTGCTGAGCTGCCGGATGTCGAGCGTCGGCGAGACCGATGACTTCGGGACGACGCCGAAATGCTCCATCGCTTCGCGTACCCACTCGGCCGCGTCGATGTTGAGGGGGCCGGAGACCCACATGGCGTACGGCAGGTTGACGAACCGCCCATCCTTGACCGCCTTGAGGTTGCGGGATGCTGGGTTGGCCTTCAAGGTGTCGACCTTCTGCTGGTACGACTGTCCCGGGTAGTCGACGAAGAAGATGACGTCCGGATTCGATGCGGCGAGCCGCTCCCAGCCCACCTCGGTCCAGGTGTCCTTCACGTCGGCGGTGGCGTTGGTGACCCCTGCGGCGTCGAAGATGGCCTGCGGGCCGCCGTACGAACCGGAGGTGAAGATGGCGTCGGTCCCGGAGTCGAAGAGGAACGCGGTCGGCTTCCCGCCCCTGGGTGCGGCGGCCAGCGCCGTCCGCCGCTTCTCGATGTCGGCGACGACGGTGTCCGCGGTCTCGCGGTGGCCGGTCAGCGTGCCGACGTTGCGCAGGTCGGTGGTGAGCGCGGTCCACGCGTCCATCGTGCCGCGAGCGCCGTTGTCCTGCTTGCAGGTCTCGCTGAGCAGGTAGGTCTTGATGCCGTGGGTCGTCAGGTCCTCAGGCATCAGGTTGCGGGACTCGCTGAACCCGTATCCGTAGCCGGCGAACATCATCTCCGGGTTGACCGCCAGGACGTTCTCCAGGGTGGGGTGCTCGTCCCCGACCTCCTTCAGCTGATCGATCCGGGCTTCGGGATAGGCGAGCTCGATCACGTCCCGGTCCTGGTCCATCCCGGTGACGGCGATCAGTTGGTCGCGTGCGCCGACGGACAGCACGATCGAGATGATGCCGCCGTCGTACGCGTACAGCCGGGTGACGGGCTTGTCGACGCTCACGTCCTGCCCGCAGTTCTGGACGGTGATGGCACCGGTGGCCGCGCTCGATCCGGCCTCGCCGGAGGTGCACGCGGTGAGGGTGAACAAGCCGAGCACAAGAGCGGTGACACGGGTACGGCCGGGTGGGAAGACGGTCATGCCGGTGAGGTGTCCTTCCGGGGGTGGATGAGCAGATGGTGCTGCGGGAGGTCGGGGTGGGGCACCTGAACGGAGCCGACGCCGAAGTGCGTCTCGACGTGGTGGGCGCCGAGCACCTCGGCGGGCGGGCCGACGGCGACGATGCCCGCTGGCTCCGACGTCCGGTCGCTGCCCGCGCGCCAGCCGACGAGGGCCAGCCGGTCGAAGAAGCGCAGGGCGAGATCGAGGTCGTGCACGGTGGCCACCAGGGTTCGGGCGCGTGTGGCGAAGACCTCCAGGAGGTCGAGCTGCCAGGCGACGTCGAGGTGGTTGGTCGGCTCGTCGAGCAGCACCGTCGGGCACTGCTGGGCCAGGCCGCGGGCCAGGACGGCCCGGCGCCGCTCGCCGCCGGATAGCTGGTCGGCGACGGTGTCGATCCGGCCGGCCAGTCCGACGGCGTCGAGGGCGTCGAGCACGAGATCGCGCTCGGCGCGGCCACCGCGGGCCCAGGGACGGGTCTGCGGCACCCGGCCGAGGGTGACCATCTCCCCGACCCGCAGCTCGGAGGTCGTCACGTCCTCCTGAGGCACGTAGGCGAGCTGCCGGGCGCGTTCCCGGTTCGGGAGCCGCCGCAGATCGATCAGTCCGCCCCGCCCGTCGGCGATCAGCGCGGTTCCGGAGCTGGGGCGCAGCACTCCGGCCAGCACCCGCAGCAGCGTCGTCTTCCCGGCGCCGTTGACCCCGACGATGCCGAGCCGGCTGCCGTCGGCGACGTCGAGGTCGACTCCACGCAGCACGGTACGGCCGCCCATCCGGGCGGAGACGTCGTGCAGGCGTAGGGCGGGGGTCATCGGTCACCACCGAACCGGTACGAACCTCGGCCCATGAGCAGCAGGAACAGGGGCGCCCCGAGCACGCCTGTCACCACGCCCAGGGGAATCTCCTGCGGTCGCACCATCACCCGGGCCAGCACGTCGACCCAGACGAGGAACATCGCACCCGCCACCGCCGCGACCGGCAGGACGACCCGGTGCCGGGCGCCCACCATCAGCCGGGCCGCGTGCGGAACGATCAGCCCGACGAACCCCACTCCCCCGCTGACCGCCACCAGCACACCGACGACCACGGACAGGATCACGAACAGCGCCGTACGCAACGCGGCCACGTTGATCCCGAGAGCCGCGGCCGTCTCCGGCCCGGCGGCCAGCGCGTCGAGCCAGCGATGCACAACCAGCAAGCCGGCCGCGAGAACGACGACGAACGCGGCGGGTATCACAAGCTTTTCCCAGGTGGCTCCGCCGACGCTACCCAGCATCCAGAACATCACCGAGTTCGCCGCGCGCGCATCGTCGCTGAGGAAGACCAGCAGCGAGGCGATCGCTGAGAACCCGGAGGACAGGACGACGCCGGAGAGCACCAGCCGGATAGGGGTCAGTCCACCCTGCGCGGTGGCGATCAGCCAGATCAGCAGCGCGGATCCGACCGCCCCCAGCAGCGCCCCGGTCGAGACTGCGTAGAGGCCCAGCCCGGCAAGCGCGCCGGTGGTGAGGGCCGCGGTGGCACCCACCGAGGCGCCCGAGCTGATACCCAACAGGTAGGGGTCGGCCAGTGAGTTGCGTACCAGGGTCTGCATGCCGGCCCCGGCGATCGCCAGGCCCGCGCCCACGACCAGCGCCAGCAGCGCGCGGGGCAGGCGCAGTTCCCAGACGATGACATCCCAGCGGCCGGCCGGCTCGCCGGAGAAGCGGTCGGTGACCGCCGCGACGACCTCGGTGAGCGGGATTCGCTCGGAACCGAAGGCCAGCGAGGCGATCACGCTCAGGACCGACGCGACGGCCAGCACGAATAACAGCGGCCAGAACGGCAGCCTACGCCGGGGCATGATGCGGCCTCTCAAGTCTGGAGACCCTGATCGCGAGAGTCCATCGACGAGCATGTGAGCCGACAGGTCTTCGGACTTGGGGTCAACCGGCGGCACGGCCTTCCCAGAGAAGTACTCTCCAGTGGCGAAATCGTGCCGCCGTCGCCCGTACCGCTGCGCGCCAGTCCCGGAATCTCACCGGAGTTCCCTGGCATCCCTCAGGATGCGGTCGACTCGACCGGGATAGTACCCGCACCAGGCGGACTCCGCCACCGAGGACCTCACCCTGAATCGGTCGCTACTGCCGCGAACGCGAAACAACCGTCCAGTGACGAGGTCCAGTCTTGCCTGTCCCCAAAAAGCGGCTCGTTTGCGGCCACGTACCGGACGACCGTGTCCGCCAAGGCGTGCGACTGGACACACGTCCACGGCGCCTGACGCCCGCTGTCACCGGGTGCTCCATGGGTGCTCCAGCGCGATGGACGAGCCAACAGTTGGTGGACTGAGCGGCACGTCGTGCGGGCGAATCTGGGGATTGACCGCGAGTAGATGGACTCAAGCGACAGAGGTGGACCCATCGAGTCGATAGATGTTCATCTCTTAATCCGCGGGTTCGGGGTTCGAGTCCCTGGCGGCGCACCAGCAATAATGGCTCTGACCTGGCGGCGTTGGCGGTAACTCCGACGGCCTCGCCGTCGGGTGCGCTGGCGGCGGCGGGCCGGGCGCGGGCTCTGGCCCGGGTTGGGGCAAGCGAGCAGGCGCGGTCGGCCATCGACCAGGCACGCCGGATGTTCGACCAGGCCGGCGATGAGGACACCGACGTGGCATGACAGTGAAGCGCTGCGTTCCGGTCGCTACAGTTATCGAGTGATCGCTGGAGTCATCGTCCCCGGAGGCCGTTACGGTCCGCAGGCCCCTCTGCTCGACCTTGCCAGCGAGGCGCTCTCCGACCGCGACATACCAGTAGAGACGGTGAATTGGACCGTCCCGAAGGGTCTGCTGGACATCGGGCCGGAACCATTCGTTCGGGCGCACGTCTCTGCGGCACTACACCGGTTGGCCAGCGCGGCGCCCGCCGCGCAGCCCGTGATCATCGCAAAGTCGCTCGGCACCCACGCCGCCATGCTCGCGGCCGAACAGCAACTCCCAGCGATCTGGCTGACGCCGCTTCTGCATATCGAGGTCATCGCCGAGGCGATCGGCCGAAACCCGGCGCCCGCACTTCTTGTCGGGGGGACCCGCGACCGCAGCTGGCTACCTGACATCGCCGCAGCAACGAGCAAGAGGGTCGTCACCATCACCGGCGGCGATCACGGCTTGCGGCCACCCGGACCGCTACGGGCCTACACGCAAGCCCTCGGCGAGGTCGGTACAGCGATCGAAGAATTCCTGTCTCAGCTCCCATAGTCGGCACCGCTCTCCCGACTGCCGACGGCATGGACAGCACCGAGGCCAGGGTAGAAAGAATCCTTCCCGGCCGTGACTACATCAACGGCCGGCGCACCTTCATCGCGGCTACTTGTTTCATTGACCTGCGACCGTTGCCCGGCCAGGCTTCGGTCGAGGCGCCCGGGTTGTCGCTCTCATTGCGGCTGCCCACGCTGGTCGTGTGGCTCTCATTTGGCCTGCGCGACCCGGGCGTCGCCCCAGGGCGGGGAGAGGCTCAAGAGGGGTTTGCTCGGCTCGAAGTAGCGTTGCCCTCCCGGCTCGACAACCCAGGTGGATCGAGCATCGGAGGACGCGGTGAGTGGCACGTCAGATCGTGTGGTCATCGGGATGGACCCGCACAAGCGTTCGGCAACGATCGAGGTCATGGCCGGCGACGAGACCGTCGTCGGCGGCGGCCGGTTCGACACCGACCGGGATGGCTACACGGCGATGAGGAAGTACGCCACCCAATGGCCGAACCGGGTCTGGGCGATCGAGGGCTGCCAGGGCATCGGTCGGCACATCGCCAACCGGCTACTGGCCGACGGCGAGCAGGCCGTCGACGTCCCGCCGAAGCTGTCCGCCAGGGCGCGGGTGTTCGCCACCGGGCAGGGCCGCAAGACCGACGCCACCGACGCCCACTCCATCGCGCTGGGTGGCACCCGCATGGCCGGGCTGCGCCCGGTGGTCAACGATGAGCAGTTGGCCCTGCTGCGGATTCTGGTCGACCGGCGCCGCTCGCTCGGTGAGGACCACACCCGGATGGTGTCCCAGCTGCATGATCAGCGACGCGGTGGCGACGGCGGCGGGCCCGGGAGGACAACGGGGAACGACTACTGACTCCAGCGTGACCGACTCCCATCCCCCCAGCCGGCTCTTCGGAGAAGTCACTTCCCGGACCCACCGAGACCCAGGATAGAACTCTCCTCCCGGCGGTGTCTGACACAGAGGGGAGCCAGAAGAGGATGCGGCGGTGCGGTCGGTTGCCACCGGGCATGGGGCCGTGGGTGCCGGAAACGCGAACGCGTCGTCTGATCACCGCCAGACGGCTGGCCTTTGGCCGACCAGGCTTTCCTCTATGAACAACGCACTTGACGGCAAGGTAGCTCTCGTTACAGGTGGTAGTCGTGGCATTGGCGCCGCGGTGGCCCTGCGCCTGGCCAAGGACGGCGCCGATGTGGCACTGACGTTCCAGCAGAATCAGCAACGCGCCGAGGACGTGGTGGACCAGATCTTAGCGGTGGGGCGGAGGGCGATCACCGTGCAGGCCGACAGCGCCGACCCGGCGGCAGTAGTCGCTGCAGTGGACCGTGCCGCCAGTGTTCGTCAGTCACTGTCAGTACATCGTGCCCGCCGGGCCGGGCGCCTCCGGCATGGGCATCTACGCCCTCGGCGACGACCTGCTGCACGTCCGCGGGCCGAGCGAGTCCAACGGCTTCTGCGGCCTACACACCGGCTGGGTCGAGGCACGCGTCCGCGTCCTGCCCGAGCCTTCGGCGGGGATCGACACCGGCTGGGACGCGATCAGTGAGGCGACCCTCTGGAGTCCCAGCGGCCGGCTGTCAGTCGTCGGCCTGATGGGCGGAGTCGCGGAGGCTCTCACCGACGTCGCCGTCCCGCGTGGGCTGATCCGGGTGCGGGTGCACGCACGCGACCGCCTGGACGAGACCGTCCGCACCGACGACGACCCACCCGAGCAGCACGAGTTGCACGTCTGGGCGGTGGCCGAGGAGACGCCGTGGCGCACCGTGCAGGTCGACCCAGAAGGCCGGAACCGGGATCAGAAACCGGCGAAGGCCGCCGAGTGGGCGATGCTGTCCCTGGTACCGCGCCCCTCGAACCGTTCCGCCATCCTGGCGCTGATGGCACCTGACCCGTACCAGGACGACAGCGGCCCGTCCCGGGTGGCGGTGATCCGTCACCGGCCCACGCCGGTCCAGGTTCCCGAGGGAGTACTGCCCGCCGGCGACCTGGAGATCCGGCTCGAGCGCGTCGACAGCGAGACGCTTACCTGGTCGTGGGCCACCGCCGACGAGCCGATCTTCCCTCGCCCGCTGACCACACTGCCCGACGACGAGCCGAGCACCGTACGACTGACCTCCGGCCCCGACGGCTTCACCCTGCGGCACGAAGGCGTACTCGGCCGGCACGCCTTCGCCCTCGGCCTGATCTGGGACCACCTGCTCGACGCCCCCGGGTCGCACCCGTGGACCGAGACGTTGCGCGAGCAGGCCGCCACGGCGACCGCGCTGGCCGAAAGTTCTCGCCGCCTGCAGGCGCAGCGCCTCGCCGAGCAGTGGGGAGGCGCGCCACCGTCGGACCGGGTCCGCAGGCTGGTCAGCCAGGCGCGGTCCCTCGCCCGGATCGACCGCCCGCTGCTCGACCGCATCGACGCGCTACCCGCCGAACGCCAACGCCAGGCAGCCTGCTGGGCGGCCCGCCGCGCGATGCGCGTGACCGGGCTGGAACAGATCGGATGGATCGCCGACGCGCTCGCCGACGCCGAGGCCAACCGCCCACTGCCCCCATCCTTCACCGAGCACAACGGCCGGGCCGCGTTCGACCGGCTCCTGTCCGATCCCGAGGTGCCACACACCACCGTCCCGCTCCGGCTGGACCTGACGGCGTTCGGCACACACGGCGTCACCGAGATACTCCAGCAGGCCGCCGCGTTCCCCGCCCTGACCGCGCTGACGAACGACGCCCCGCTGGTCGCCGCGATCGACGCCGTCTACAACGCGGCCATCGCCCACGCCGACGACCGCGACCGCTTCCTGACCGACGCCCACGCCGCCCTACGCTGAACCTCCGACTCGACAGGCGATGCCAAACACGTCACCACCGCCCCCGGAGCCGAGCAGACGAACGCCCCGACCAAGCAGATGAGGGAGCTCCGCCCGCGCGCTCATGTCGAATTGAAGATGCCTGGCTGGCGTGCCGAGCAGCTGGCAAAACGGTACGGCCCGCTCCAGACGGCCTGTCTCGTCATCGGTGATGCCGTAGCACTCCGGCGTCTCGCCGCCTTCAACGGTGCGAACGCGCACATGGCGCAAGCCCGGTAGCTTGCTGACCAGCTGGGGGTCGCCGGCACCGAAGCCGAGGTTGTCGAGCTGGATGCGGGTGCAGCAGACCCACGCGTTCGAGCCGGGCGGCTACACGGTGAAGGACGAAACGTTGACCGCCGAAGGGACGGCCTTCGTAAGGAGGTCTTCCCGGCCGTCGCGCAGCGTGGGAAAATGGCCGGCCGGACTGCTTTCCGGCGGGCGGGCAGCAGAGGCAGGTGGAGGTCGCCCGGTCGCTCATGGCCGATCCCAAGATCGTGCTCCTCGACGAGTCGTCCATGGGTCTGGACCCGAGGGCGACGACCACCGTGTGCGAACAGGTCGTGCGCATGCGCGAGGCCGGTACGGCGGTGCTGCTCGTGGAGCAGAACGCCCGGTGGGCGTTGAAGACGGCCGATCTCGGCTGCGTGCTCGACCTCGGGCGCGTGCACATCTCCGGGCCGGCTTCGCAACTGTTGGCCGACCCGCAGCTCGGCGAGCTGTACCTCGGCGGAGGGCCCGCCGAGCCGACGGCACCGCCGAAGCCGTGACGGAGTCCGACGTGACAGCGGCACACAGAGTTGGAGCGTGAGCCCGTGAGCTATTCCGGAAGCGGTTGCGTGCTTCCAACAGAGCTGAAACGAGGTGTATCGCGATGACCAGAACGAGTCGGTTCGCCGTCCGCGCGATCGGGCTGGCCGGTGTGCTGACCGGCGACTCGGACGGCTGCGACTGCCGCATGGACGCCCTGATGTTCCTCGACACCGTCGTCTCGGCGTCCGACGTCGAGAAGCAGTACCGCTACATGGCCCGCTGACCACCCACCGCACCGCCTCACCGGGAAGGAGACCCGAGTGCGCAGTATCCGCATGATCGGCAAATCCGCGCTGGCGGCCGGTCTGACCGCCGCCACCCTCGTTCTGTCCGCCTCCGGCGTCGGTCCCGCCCGGTCCGCCGACCCCGTTTACGATCCGGTCGTCGAGATGCCCGTCCAGTCCCGGCTCGGTCTGGTCCTGACCGAGTACGCCAGGTTCCCGCAGTCGTCCCCAATTCCGGCGCCGACCGACCAGCGGCTCATGCGTACCGCCCGCATCAACACCATCATGGAACTGCCCGACGGCTCCGGACGGCGTGCCGTGCCGGACCTCAACGGGCACCTCTACCTGCTCCGGGATGGCGTGCCGTACGTCTACCTGGACGTCGCCGACACGTTCGCACCGCGGTTCTTCTCCGGCCGCGGGCTCGGCCAGGGCTTCGGTTACGTCGCGTTCCATCCCGAGTTCGGCACCAACGGACGCTTCTACACCATGCACACCGAGCAGGCGTCGCTGGCCACGAAGGCGCCGGACTACGCCCAGGCCAACAGCATCTACCACGGCGTGATCACCGAATGGACGGCGACCGACCCGGCCGCCGACACGTTCTCCGGCAGCCGACGCGAGATGCTGCGGATCGGCTTCGGCGGCCAGATCCACGGCATCCAGGAGATCAACTTCAACCCCACGGCGCGTCCCGGCCAACGCGACTACGGACTGCTGTACCTGGCCGTCGGTGACGGCGGCACCGGCGTACGCACCACCGAGCCGCAGAACCTGGGCATGGTGCACGGCAAGCTGCTGCGCATCGACCCGCAGGGCACCGACTCGGCCAACGGGCAGTACGGCATCCCGGCGGACAACCCGTTCGTCGGCCGGGCCGGCGCCCTGGGCGAGGTCTACGCGCTCGGGTTCCGCGACCCGCACCGGTTCAGCTGGGACTCGGCCACCGGCCGGATGTTCGTCGGCCACATCGGCGAGCACGCCATCGAGGCGATCTACGAGGTGCGCGCCGGTGACAACTTCGGCTGGAGCGAGCGGGAGGGCGCGTTCGTCTTCGACAAGACGGGGGCCGCCTGCGACAAGCTCCTGCCGCTGCCGGCGGACGACGCCCGGTACGGCTACACGTACCCGGTCGCGGCGTACGACCACAAGCCGCCGCCCGACTGGAACTGCACCTCCGACGTCGGTGTCGCGGTGGCCGGCGGGTTCGTCTACCGCGGCAGCGAGCTGCCCGCAATGAAGGGCAAGTACGTCTTCGGCGATCTGGTCGACGGGCAGGTCCTCTACACCGAGGCGCACGAGATGCGGCGCGGCCACGACCCGGCCACGATCCACCGCCTCGCGCTCTTCAACGCCGCCGGAGCGCCGGTGCGCATGCAGGACCTCTCCGGCCCCGGCGCCCCGGGCAACCCGGAGCGGGTCGACCTGCGTTTCGGCACCGACGCCGCCGGCGGGCTCTACCTGCTCGCCAAGGCCAACGGGAAGATCTGGAAGGTGACCGGCACCCGGGAGTTCGCGGACGGCGACGTCGGCGGCACCAAGCTGCACCGGCCCTCGGGCCCGGACGGGTGGACGCCGGTCACCCCGTCGAAGTGGCAGTACGACCGGGACGAGGTGATCCTCGCCGAGGCGGGCGTGAGCCGGCCCGGCCCGATCCGTCCGTCAGAGTACGCGGTGGTGGCCGGCGGGCCGGAGTGGTCCTCCGTGGAGATCAAGGCCGACGTCCGGCTCGACACCCCGGTCGAGGTGACCAACCGGGACGTGCTCATCGTCTTCGGCTGGCGCTCGGACACCGAGTTCTACTACGCCCACCTGTCGACCGACAACACGATCCTGCCGCACAACGGCATCTTCAAGGTGCACAACGCCGACCGGCAACGCATCGACTACCAGTGGAACGGCCGGTCGCGCGGCGCGAACCCGGCGATCGTCGACGCGGACTGGCACAAGGTGCGCGTCGTGCACCTGCCGGCCACCGGCGAGATCGCGGTCTACGTGGACGGGAAGAAAGACCCGCTGATGACCGCGAAGGACACCACGTTCAGCTCCGGACGGGTCGGCTTCGGCTCGTTCGACGACATCGGCCGGCTACGTCACCTGACGGTGACCGGAACCCCGGCCTGAACCGGCCCGGCGGAACACGGCAGGTCCGCTGCCTCACCGGGACCGGCAGTTACGGTACCCGGGGCTGACCGGGTGCCGGAGATGATCCCTGCTACTGCTACGGCGGTTCGTTACTTGTGATCGGCGGCGGCGCGTCCGGCGAGGACGAGTTTGCCGAACAGACGCCGGATCTCGTCGCCGCTCAACGGGATCAGCGGGCTGACCCGTCGTCGAACCTGGCGGGCGGCTGTCGCTCCCCGGAGAACCGCAGTCGGGTCAGGAGGTCGGCGACATCCCGGGTCTCCTCGTGGTCCGGCCCGTACACCACACCGAGGTCCTCGTGCAGCGACACGAACTCGGCTTTCGCCGCCTCGACGTCTCCTTCGGCGAGCAGGAGCAGGCCGATGTCGCGGCGCAGTTCCAGAGAGGTCGTGGAGACGTCACCCTCGGCTGCCCGTACGTGGGTGAGGACCTGGCGGAACTGACGCAGCGCCGTGGTGACCTGACCCAGTCCGGCCCGGCAGTGGGCGGCCTGTCGGAGGCAGGCCATCGCGGCGTCGCCGGTCGGCCCCTGGCTCCGCGCGAACGCCGAGGCGAGCGCGTCGAACTCCGGCAGCGCGGTGCGGAAGTCACCGCCGACGACGAGGATCGCCGCCCGGCGCTGCCGGAGCGCGAGGACGCGCGGGTGTTCCGTACGCCGCCACGAACTCCGGTCTGGTACTTCTCCGCGACCACCAGGATCCGGTACTCCCGCTGCCCGGCGGTGGTGCCGGCGCGGGCGCGGACGCGTAGCTGCGCGACGCGCCGGCCGATCGGCAGGTCCCGGCGGTCGGGCTGGCGCGGTGTGCTCATCGCCGCTCCGTCGGCCGGACGGGCTCGGTGTACTCGCCGCAGCGCGGACACCACCGCGACTTGACCCTGAACGTGAACAGACCGGCCAGGAACCCCACCGTCAGGCCACTGAGCACACTCACCAACACCTCGGACTCCACGAGCACCCTCACCTCCCGCCGAGACCGGAGAAACGGTGCCGGCCGGCGTTGACTGCTCTCACGTCCGAACGGGGGCGCGCGCAGCGTGGGCACCGCTGGGCCCTGACCTGGACGTTCAGCCCGATCAGGAAGCTCAACACCAGGCCACCGAACACGATCATCGAGATGCCAAGTACCACGACCACCTCACTTCCGGCGAGACCGGAGGCCGGGCGTTGCTGCCCGTAACCGGTTCGCCGTCTCTCCATCGGTCCATCTGGGACATACCGAGATCAGCGCGTCCGTAGCAGTAGGCACCGTGTTGCCAGCCCGTAGCACGCAGTAATCAGACTTTCCCATCATGTGATGCGGCACAAGGGGGTCAGTCCGATTTTGCGCAGAATGCATGTGAGGGGTAGCAGACGAGGACACCGGTTTTGTTGCAGAATCAAGACATGCCTCGATTCACGCCTGCCACGCCCCGATCCCGTCGACTCGGTCGCGAGCTGCGGAAGCTCCGCGACGCCAAAGGACTTACCGGCGGGGAGACCGCGAAGCTCCTGCGCTGTTCGACGTCCCGCATCACCCGGATCGAGTCCGGCGAGATCAAGCCGCGACCCGGCGACGTCATGGAGTTGCTGGTGACGTACGGCGTCAGGATCGACGAAGAGCCGGGCACGTCCCTGTTGGAGCTGGCCCGCGACCTGCGCGAGGAGGGCTGGTGGCAGCGCCTTGGCGGCAAGTACGCCACCTACATCGCGTACGAGATCGAGGCTGCGGAGCTCAAGAACTTCGAGCCGATGCTCGTGCCTGGCCTACTCCAGACCGAGCGGTACGCCCGCGAGGTCAACATCATCGGCCGCGAGACCGACTCGGCCACCATCGACCAGCGGGTTACCGCCCGGATGACCCGCCAGGAGGTGCTACACCGGCAGCCGAAGCCGCTGCGGCTGCACGCGATCCTGTCCGAGGCGTCCCTGCGAACGGAGGTGGGCGGCCCGGACGTGCTGCGCGAACAGCTTCACCACCTGGTCAAGGTGAGCCAACTGCCCAACGTCACGATCCAAGTTCTCCGCTTCGAAGCCGGCGCGCACCTGGCCGACAGCAGCGGCTTCGCCCTGCTCACCTTCGAGCACGACGATCCGCCGCTGGGCTACATCGAGACGCTGGCCGGTGAGCTGTTCCTTGAGTCGAGCGCTGACCTGGCGCGGCTGACGGCGGCGTACGACAATCTGAGGACGTTGGCCAGGTCTCCGGCCGAGTCGATCAAGTTCATCAAGGAGCTGAGCGAGCATGGAGCGTAACGTCTGGCGCACGTCGAGCCGTTCCGGCAGCAATGGCCAGTGCGTCGAGGTCCGCGACCGGGGCGTTGAAATCGACGTACGCGACTCCAAGGCCCCGACCGCCGGCACGCTGCGCTTCACCCCCGAGGCGTGGACCGCCTTCACTGGCACCCTCAAGGCGGGCGCCGTTGAGTAGTCCTCGTCACGGTGTACCGGACCGTGGTCTCAGCACTCTGCGTCGCCTGACCTGCGCGCCTCAGCGCTCCAGTATCGCAACTTTGCTATACTCGGTAGGTGCTGTGGCCGGTCTTCTATCATCCTGACGCCAAAACTGAACTCGACGAACTGCCTGCCAACGAACGAGTAGCCGTTGGGCATGCTGTCGAGAAGCTGGAAAGCCGAGGCCCCAACCTTGGCTACCCGCACTCCAGCGCTGTCCGGGGTGCCCGGAACCTCAGGGAGTTGCGGCCCCGTGGCGGACGGAGCCGATGGAGGGCGTTCTATCGCCAGGTCGGGCCCGCCTTCGTCGTCGGCTCGATCGGTCCAGAAACCAATGTCAACCAGCGAAAGTTCGACCGAGCAGTCAGTGACGCTGAGCGAAGGATCGATGACGTAAGGGGTGACCAGTGATGAAGCTCTCCGACCTCAAGTCCGCCCGGCAAGTCCTAGAGGAACATAAGCAAGATCCGGAGTTTCGCGCCGAGTGGGATCGTACAGCATTCGCTCGTGACGTCGCTCTACGCATCGTGCGTTACCGCAGCGAGAATAACCTTACCCAGTCGGCTTTTGCGCGCAGGGTCGGCATGACCCAGTCCGTCATCGCTCGGCTTGAGTCGGGCGACCAGCCTCCCTCAATTCAAACGCTCGCAAAGCTGTCCAAGGGCACCGGCATGGACTTCGAAATCAAGTTCACCCACGGCTCGGTCGAGTTCGTCGCTGCGTAGGGCAGGAGTACTTCTTCCCTGGGGAAGAGGGCTGGCTCTAGCCTGCCTGCCCGATCGCCGTTGATGCGTCGATTTGCCCTGTCACTGCTGCTGTTATCAGCGCCTGCCGTCGCTCCGAGAGTAGTTGGTTCGCCTTCTGTAGAGCTGATCGAGTCTTTTCGATGCTGTCCCGATGCTCTGCGGCCTTCCGGATTAGATGTTCCTGTCTTTGTAACGGGGCGTTAGGGATCGGGCAGTCCTTCACTAGTAGAGGCTAGATTTGTAGTCTTGGTGCCTGTCCTCTCGAAATAGTGTCGACTGTGAAATGACTGGGTCACGTAGGCCAGGAACCTCGGCTCAAGGACTCCTTCCTGGGGGCGAAGAGCGAAGACATGGTTCTGATGGAGGCGGCTAGGAATCTCCCCTCGCCATACTGTGCCTCGCCCTAGCTTGTCCAGGTCACCCCCCTCCGTCATGAGAACATCGCCGGGCTGCAGAGTGCTTTTTTCTGCTAGGCGACGAGGCACGCTGACTTCCGTAACGGAATCAAGATCCAGCCACCCTGCCGGAACATTGGCCACGCGCAGATAGGGTCTCGTCACTGCATCGCCGGTAATTTCTCGCGAGGAGTCAACGGTCAGTCCGCTCTGTAACCGGCAGACACGTTTCAGTCGAATCGTAGGGAAAGTCACTTCGTCACCTCGCCCAGTAGGGCCTGGATCTCGGCTTCGAGGGCTTTTAGTTCGGCGTCGATTTCGGCCAGGGGCCTCGGGGGCTTGTAGACGTAGAAGTGGCGGGTGAAGGGGATCTCGTACCCGATCTTGGTTTTGGTGTGGTCGATCCAGGCGTCGGGGACGTGCGGAAGCACCTCGCGGCGCAGGTATTCCTCGACGTCCTCGTGCAGCGGCACGTTCTCGTAGTCGCGTAGGTCGGTGTCCGGCTCGGGGTCGCCCTTGACCTTCTGCACCTCGCCGTCGGGGTCGCGGACGCCGAGGACGTCGCGGAGCGCCTTCTGGAAGGGTGCGCCGTTGGGCCAGAGCATGCCGGCCTCGGCCATCGCCGTGCGGACGGCGTCCCAGGCGGCGCGCTTGGTGTCCCACGACCGGCCCACCAGCGGCTTCAACGCCGTCTCGAAGGCGGTGACGTCCAACGCCTTGCCGATCGGCTTCGACTCGCGTACGGCGGTCAGGGTTTCCTCGGTGACCTCGAAGCGGAGCCTGAGCGGGCGTTCGACGGTGATCCGGCGGTAGCCGAAGTCCTCGTTGGCGAAGATCTTCACCTTGGCGTGCAGCGGGTGCTCCGGGTCGGCGGCGACGTGCAGCGCCTCCCCGTAGAGCCCGGTGATCTCCTTGATCTGGTCCTCGGTGAGGTACTTGCGCTTGTCGCCGAGGGACTTGCGCATCTTGGCGAAGTGCTCCCGGGCGTCCAGCAGGATGACCTTGCCCCGGTGGTCGGGCAGCTTGCGGTTGGTGAGGATCCAGAAGTACGTGGAGATGCCGGTGTTGTAGAAGAGCTGGTCGGGCAGCGCGACGATGCCCTCCAACCAGTCGTTCTCCAGGATCCACTGGCGGATGCGGGACTCGCCGGACTCGGCGGCCCCGGTGAACAGCGGCGAACCGTTGAAGACGATGGCGACCCGGCTGCCGCCCTTGCCGTAGCCGGTGGGCTGCTTCATCTTCGAGATCATGTGCTGGAGGAAGAGCAGCGAGCCGTCGTTGATCCGGGGCAGGCCGGCACCGAACCGGCCGCTGTCGCCGAGCTTCTCGTGCTCGGCCTCGACCTCGTCCTTGACCTTCTTCCACTCGACCCCGAACGGCGGGTTCGCGAGCAGGTAGTCGAAGTGCGCGCCCCGGTGGCCGTCGTCGCTGAACGAGTTGCCGAACTTGATGTTCTCCGGGTCCTGGCCCTTGATCATCATGTCGGACCGGCAGATCGCCCAGGACTCCGGGTTCAGCTCCTGGCCGAAGACCTTCACGGTGGCGTGCGGGTTCAGCGCGGTGATGTGCTCCTCGGCGGCGCTGAGCATGCCGCCCGTGCCGCAGGCCGGGTCCATGACCGTGCGGGCCGTGCCGGGGCCGCTCAACGCGTCGTGGTCCGGGGCGACCAGCAGGTTCACCATCAGCTCGATGACCTCACGCGGGGTGAAGTGCTCACCGGCCGTCTCGTTGGACTGCTCGGCGAACCGCCGGATCAGCTCCTCGAAGACGTACCCCATCTGGTGGTTGGAGACGGTGACCGGGTCCAGGTCCAGGTCGGCGAAGCGGGCCACCACCCGGTAGAGCAGGTTCGCCGCGTCCAGGCGGCGGATCTGCTGTGGGAACTCGTACCGGTGCAGCACCTCCTGCGCGTTGTCGGAGAACGCGCCGATGTAGGCGAGCAGGTGCTTGGCGGACCGTCGTACCGCTGCGCCAGCTCGACGTGCTCGACCTGCCCGGCCGGGACGACCTCGCCGCCCGGGTCGACCGGCTCCGCGCCGCACTGCGCCGGATCGGCGACCTGGCCGGTACCCCGGCCGAGCAGGCACGGGCGCTGGCCGGACTGCTCCGCGCCGCGCTGGCCCACCACACCAGCCACCCCGACCAGCCCTGTCCGGTGTGCGGGGGTCGCACCCTGGACGAGGCGTGGGCCGAGCAGGCGCACACGCAGGTACGGGACCTGACCCTGCGTGCGGAGCAGCTCGACGCCGCCCATCGCGCCGAACGCGACGCCCGGCACGCCCTGTGCCAGGCGGTACCCAGCCGGCCGCCGGTGCTCGCCGCCGACCACGCGCCGGACGGGATCGACCTCACCGAACTGCGGAAGGCCTGGCAGCACTGGGACGACCTGACCGCCACCGCCGACGCCGCGACGCTCGTCGAGTTGGCGCCCACCACCTACGCCGACCTCGCCGCCGCGCTGGCCCCGGCGCGGGCCGCCGCCCGGGAAGCCCTCGAACGCCGCCGGCAGGACTGGCAGCCGATCGCCGACCGGATCCGCGCCTGGATCGAGACGGAACGCGCCAGCCGGCAGGCCGCCACCGTGCTGCCTGACCTGAAGAAGGCGATCGAGGCGCTGAAGACCATCGGTGCGACGATCCGCGCCGAGCGGCTCCAGCCGATCGCGGCCGAGGCCACCGCCACCTGGAACACCCTGCGCCAGGACAGCAACGTCGAACTCGACGCGCCGTGCGCACCGGGATGGGCTCGGGGCCTGGGGTCGTAGCTGACGAAGCCGATCGGCTTCCACGCCCATCGCGCAGCGCCGTGCCGGCAACCGGGTCCGGTGAACGGAATGCCCACCGGCAGCCGTGCTCTGGGCAAGACCCCCATCCACGTAGGCCAGGTGACTCGTGATGATTTGGTATGACAAATCCCAGCGGGAGACCCGTGACGGCGGCGACGGTGCCCGGCACCGGTCCTCCCCCCTCCGGATGCAGACCCGCCTACCAGCGACGCAACGAACCAAGGCGGCGCGACGGGGTGGGGTCTTCCTCGTCGTCGGCTTCCTGGCGCCCTTGGCGGCAATCGGCGGGTGCTTGCTCAACGCCAGCGACAGCGGCGAGGGCGGCCTCGGGCGCGCCGAGCGGCAAGAGCATCTATGGACCGAAGACACCGACCCTTCCTCCTGGTCGGGCGTCGACCCGGCGGACCCGGCATTACTTCCCGCCCCCACCGACGCCGCGCCTTCGGAGACGCCGGAGGCCGACGGCGGTACCACCCCCGTCGGCCCCATCCCGACGCCGACTGCCGCAGGTGCCGTACCGCCGACGCCCCGACCGACCGCACCGCCGATACTGCTCGACGACTTCGACGGAAGTTCGGGATGGAGCGACGGCCACGGCCGCAACGATCTGGGGAAGACCACCGAGTGTGCGGGGTTCGCCCGTTGCGCGGTCACCGGTGGGGCGCTCGTGCTCAGGTACGAGGACAACGGGTGGTTCGGCAGCTACGTCGACCGCAGCCTGACCGACTACACGTACCTGGTGTTGCGGATCCGGGGAGAGCGCGGCGGCGAGGAGTCCGACATCCGCCTCACCCTCGGCGGCGTTGGGTCCCGATTGACCGGTCTCGTCCTCGCCGGCGACAATCGGACCATCACCACCGGCTACCAGGACCTGCGCATTCCGCTGGCGGCAAACCGCTTCGACCGCGCCACCCCAGGTGAGCTCCAACTTGACTTCTGGTACGACGCCAGCAGCACAGTGCACATCGAGGAAATTCGCTTTGAATAGAACACAGGCAGCCACGGCCAGGACACGACGCCTCTACCTCACCGGGATCGGCGTCGTGGTACTGGCCGCCGTCCTCGGCCCGGTCGCAGCCATCTCGCTGACCTCGACTCCCGGGCAGCCGGCACCGACGGGCCGGGCCAGCTTCCCGTCCGCGTCGACCCCGTCGACCCCGCCGTCCGTACCCATGTCCTCGCCTACCGGGACCGAACCCCCCGCTACGACGCCAACGACCGCACCACCGTCACCGCCTCCCCGACCCGTGGGCGCGACGGGCTCGGTACGGTGCCCCGACTGCTGGCGTCCCCCGCTGCAGGTCAGCTGGAACTGGGTCATCGAGGGCGTGCCCAAGCCTCCCTTCCGGGACGTCGACATCTACGACATCGACGGTTTTGAGGCGTCCTCGGCGGACGTCGCCGCCCTCCACAAGGCCGGAATTCGGGTGGTCTGCTACATCAGCGTGGGCTCCTACGAGGACTGGCGCCCCGACGCGGGCCAGTTCCCGGCGAGCCTCCTCGGCCAGAACCTCGACGGTTGGGCCGGCGAACGGTGGCTCGACGTCCGCGACATCAGTCCCACGAGCCCGCTGGCCCGCATCATGACGGCGCGGATCGACATGTGCCGGGCGAAGGGGTTCGACGCTGTCGAGTTCGACAACATGGACGGCTACGTCAACCGGACGGGGTTCCCGCTCACCGCCGCCGATCAACTCGCGTACAACCGGTTCCTCGCCAACACGGCCCACGCCCGTGGCCTCAGCACGGTGCTGAAGAACGACCTCGACCAGATTGACGATCTCGTCGACTACTACGACATGGCGCTCAACGAGGAATGCAGCCGGTACGACGAGTGCGGCGAATACCAGCCGTTCATCGCTGCGGGCAAGCCGGTCCTCCACGCGGAATACGGCTCCTCGACCGCCTTCTGCCGGGCTGACAACGCGGCCAACATCAACGGCGTGCTCTTCTCCCTCGATCTGGACGACTCCGTCTATCGCCCGTGCCGCTGAACCGCGTCATCGAGGTGCCAAGCGGGTCCATCGAAATCCGGACGCTCTGTCGTCCCGCCGTTACCCGGTCCAGCCGCGATCGCCCGCCACGGTAACGGTACGTGGTCGCCCGGTGATGCCGAACCCCGCGCCGAGCAGGGTCACGTCCTCGGCCTCACGGAACCAGCCCAGCACCAGCAGCGTCCGGGCAGACGCAGGTCAACTCATGGGTGCCGCGCGGTGTCCCCTTGGCTCGACGTGCCCCGGCAAGTAGCCGAACGAGGTACCGCAGAGGTTCCCTCGGGACGTCGACCATGGCACGATGTGTGATCACGTGGGCCCCACCACCTGGGTGAACCTGTGGTGAGAACCATCTGACGAGGGCCAACCTCCACGTCCGATGCTGTCGGTGTGAGTGCCTTCATCCGTGTCGCACCAATCACACATCTGCGCCGCTGAGATCAGCTCAGTTGCAGTCGATCCAGCGCGTCCAACCTCCAAAATCCCCAGGTTCGCCGAATACCTGCCCCAGGGAGGCCGTCATTTTCCGGGTCGCCGAAGCCATGCGCAAATTCTCCGGCCGCATCAAGGGTTTCGGGCGGCCCTTTACCGGGCCGCCCCGCTCCCTGACCCGATTATTGGAGGTGGAGCTACCGCCGCCCGTACCGAGGATCCGGCGGATCCTCAAGAACCCCCGCGTCATGCCCTACCACCGCCTGATCGTGCTGGTCGTGGCGGCTAACGTGGCGGTGGGCTGGTACGCCGTGGCATCGGGCGGCTGGTGGGCCGGTCAGGCTACGGCCCTGACATCGATAGAAACCGTCGCCCTGGCGAACGTGACGCTGGCCGTCGTCGTCCGCCAGCAGTGGCTCGTCAACGCGCTGTTCTGGCTGGCCACCCGCGCACCCACGACCTGGCCGTTGCCGGTCCGCTGGGCGCTGGCGAAGATCTATCACTTCGGCGGACTGCACGTCGGCGCGGCCGTGTCAGGAACGACGTGGTATCTGGTCTTCGTCGTATCGCTGATGTACGACCACCTGCGCCAGCGGGGACACGTGCCGGTCCCCAACCTCGTCGTCTCCGGCGCGCTGGTGACGCTCTTCGTGGTCATGAGCATCCTGGCCGTGCCACCGTTGCGAGTCAGGGCGCACGACACTTTCGAGGTAACGCACCGGTTCTGTGGTTGGGCTGCGCTGGCGCTCGCCTGGATCAACACCGTGCTGTCCGTCACCACCCAGCACGGCGGCGCGTACGCGCTGCTGACCACGCCGACCGTATGGCTACTCACGATGGCCACCGTGTCCGTCGCGTTGCCCTGGCTGCTCCTGCGCAAGGTCCGCGTCGATACCGAGCGGCCCTCCGCCCACGTGGCGGTGGTCAACCTCGACAGCCCGAGCCAGCCGCTCATCGGATCGACCCAGATGGTCAGTCGGCGACCACTGCTGGAATGGCATTCGTTCGCGAATATCTCTGCGCCTGAAGAGTCTTCCGGTGGCCACCGCATGGTCGTCTCCAGAGCCGGCGACTGGACCTCGGACTTCATCGACAATCCGCCAACGCACCTGTGGGTACGGGGGATGCCGACCGCGGGCATGGCCAATGTCGCGCCGCTCTTCCGGAAGGTGCTCTTTGTCGCCACCGGCAGCGGAATCGGCCCCGTGCTCGCCCACCTCCTGACCGGTGAGGTGTCGTCCCATCTGGTCTGGGTGACCCGCAATCCGCGTAGGACGTACGGCGCACTGGTCGACGAGGTGCTGGCGGCGCAGCCCGACGCGGTCATCTGGGACACCGACGCGTACGGCAAACCCGATATGCTCCGGCTGGCGTACGGGGCGTACGCCACCTTCGGCGCGGAAGCGGTCATCTGCGTCGCGAACAAGAAAGTCACCTGGCAGGTGGTGCACGGCCTGGAGCTGGTCGGGGTCCCGGCCTACGGGCCGATCTGGGACGCGTAGCCGGCGGGAACCGACGTTGCCCGGCCGGGCGCCGTTGCACCGCGACCCGGGGCGGGCGGGAGTCGACCGAGTACGGTCCAGGGCCGGTTCAGGTGTGCGGTGGCCAGCACGGCACGGCGGGTCCGGGCCCCGCCCCGGGGCGGCGTGCAGCCGGCTGGCCCCGTCCACCTCGTGCAGTTACCCGGTGGCCCGCAGCGGCTCGACCACGTACGTGCGGGCGTCGTCGCCGTCGGGCAGGGCGGCCACTCTGCTCAGGCTCGGTGATCAACTCGCCGGAGACGAACCGTCCCGCCTGGTCGTAGTACATTGCGACGAGCTGCGAGGAGTCGAACAACCAGTAGTCGTAGTGCGGCAACCCGGCCGGCCAGTCGTCACCGGCGACACCGATGAGGCGGACGTCCTCGCCCGCCTCGACGGTGTGCTCGTAGGCCCAGCCACACTCGAACCGGACGTAGTCCGACAGCGGCTCGACGACGACATGAACCCGGTGCATGCGCTTGCCGGCCGACACCGCCGCCCGCACGGTGTCGCACCAGGCTGCGATGCCGGGAAACTCTCCGCGGGTTTGACCCGCCAGGAATCGGGCGAACTCCTCCTGCTCGTACGACACGTCGTACCGCTGAAGCGTCTCACAACCGAGCATCCACTGTCGGGGGCCGGTGGCGACCCGGCCGGCATCCAGGAGATCACCCAGGAGGGGGCGGACCGGACGCTCCGGCTCCTGGCCACGTCGGTGATCCTCGGCCACCGGTACGCCGCGCGCCAGTTCGTCCGGCAGGGCACCGGCGGTTCGATCATCTCCACCAGCTCGGTCGCCGGGTTGCAGGGCGGGCAGTCGACGCTGGGGTACACGGCGGCCAAGCACGCCGTCGTCGGCATCGTCCGGGAGGCGACCGCCCAGCTCGCGCCGCTGGGCATCCGGTCCAACGCGGTCGCGCCGGGCATCACGATGACCGGCATCATGGGTCCGGCGTTCGGCGTGCCCCGTGAGCGGGACGAGGAGTTCAAGGCGTTCCTCGCCACCGAACTGGCCGACAAGCAGCCGATCGGGCGGGTCGGTCAACCGGAGGACATCGCCAAGGCGGTGCTCTTCCTGGCCAGCGACGACGCCGAGTGGATCACCGGTGTGGTGCTTCCCGTCGACGGCGGCCAGACCGCGATCAGCATGGGCGGCTGGCTCGCCGCCGCCGGGCAGGCCGGCGCGGACTTCGTCTCCCGGTAGACCCGCCGTACCGCAGTGGCCCGACCTCGGGTGCGGGGCCGGTCAGAACAGGGTCAGCGGCTCGACCGGGCTTGGCTCGACCGGGATCGGCTCGGGCAGGGGCGTCAGGCCGGGTACGCGTGCGCGTACCTCGTCGTGGAAACGGCGGGCGAGCACGGGCGCGTCGGCGTTGTCCGGGGTGTGGACGAACACGGTGGGGGAGCGGCCCTCCCGCAGCCACCCGGCCACCACGTCGATCCAGTGCTGCCAGCCCTCGACCGTCCGGGCGGTGTCGTCGCGGCCGAGGTACCGGACGATCGGCCGCTCGGTGAGCGCGTGCGTGCGCAGCGGCATACGTGGTTTCTTCGTCCAGGCGTCCCGTTCCGCGTCGCTGGTCGGCGGGCTCTGGAAGAAGGCGGTGGTGTCGAAGGGGATCCACTCGGCGTCGGCGTCGGTGAGCACCCCTTCGAGGAGTCGTACCGCCCGGGGGTCGTCGAAGAACGCGGGGTGGCGGACCTCGACCGCGTACCGGTGGGTGGTAGGAAGCCGGCGCAGGAAGCGGGCGAGGGTGGGCACGTCGGCGGGGGCGAACGAGCCGGGGAGCTGGATCCAGAGGGCGTGCGCCCGTGGGCCGAGCGGTTCGATCGCGTGCAGGAAGGCGCGGAGTGGTTCGTCGGCGCCGTCGAGCCGGTGGTCGTGCGTGACGGTCCGGGGCAGTTTCAGCACGAACCGGAAGCCGGGGTCAGTCTGGTCGGCCCAGGTGGCGACGGTCTCCCGGGCCGGGGTGGCGTAGAAGGTGGTGTTCCCCTCGACCGCGTCGCACCAGCCGGCGTAGTGCCGCAGCCGCTCGTGGGCCGGGAGCGGGTGCGGCAGGATCCGCCCCTGCCACGCCTTGAGCGTCCACATCGCGCACCCCACGTGCAGCCGCATGCTTCCGGATTCCTTCCCGTCGACGTGTCCGGACACGGTATACGCCCCTCCCGCTGACCCCGGACGGCCGGACGCGGCTGGCGCCGGCGTCGGCGGGCACGGTGTCCGACTCGTTGGCTGACCCGGAGGTTCGACGCCGACCCGGCTACGGGGTGGGCGGCGTCGCCCTCTTCCACGGACACTTCACGGTCCGCACCGACGTGCTGACCCTCCGGATCAGCCGGGGCGGGCAACCCCAACCGGCACGGTGAGCGGCTCCGGACGGTCGGCCAGGGTGCGGTGAGGTCCCCCCCGGCCGGTCGGTCCGCCGCCGCGCCCGGCGTGCCGTCCCGAAGCGTCGCCCGGACCCGCATCAGCGCGAAACCGAGCAGGTTCAGCCCGCGCCACCGGGCCGGGTCGGCGGCGGCCGGGTGGTCGGCGGCCAGGCCGATGCCCCAGATCCGGTCCAGCGGACTCGCCTCGACCAGCACCCGGCTCCCGGTGCCGAGCAGGAACGCCCGCAGGCCGGGGTGCTGGCCGAACTTGGCGAGGTTGGCGGCCACCACGATCTCGAACCGGCGTTCCCGCCAGGTCTGCTCGTCGAAGCCGGCGACCTGACGGCCGAGGGTCTTGGCCTGGTTCGGGTGCGCCACCGTGAGCACCCTGCCGGCGGTCACCCGGTCGCCGAAGAGCATCGCCTTGGCCCACATCATGTAGTGCTCGGCGGTGGCGAAGCGGGTCCCGTCCACGGTGAACGGCGCCGGCCACCACTGGCTCAGGCAACCGGGCCCGGCGGTGCCGTCGGGCCGGGCCCGGTGCCCCCAGAAGAACAGGAACTTCGGGGTACGCCCGGCACGTACCTCGGCGGTCAGTTCGGCGACGCTCCACACCTGCGCGGACATGCCGGCAAGCGTGGCCCACGACGTACGCTGCCGCCTCCGGATTACCGGGCGGGCGGGTGACCGGTCAGCCCCACAGCTCCGGGGTGGGCGGGCTGAGCCAGCCGTCCACGCAGGGCATCGACGGCTGCACGTCCTCGGTGAGGATCAGGTGCCCGGCGATGTCCCGGAACTCTGCGTGATGGGCGACCTGGAAGGCCGCGGCGGAGGCGAGCGAGGTGGCCGCGAAGCAGCCGACCATGATGCGCAGGTCGCGCTGCCGGGCCTGGGCGACGATCCGCAGCGCGGCGGTGAGGCCGCCGCACTTGTCGAGTTTGATGTTCACCCCGTCGTAGAGTTCGGCGATCCGGGGCAGGTCCTCCTCGGCGTAGAACGACTCGTCCGCGATCAGGGGCACCGGCCGGGGTAGCCCCCGCAGCGCCTCCTCGTGCTCGGGCCGGACCGGTTGCTCCACCATCCGGACGTCGTGCCGGGCGAGCACCGGCAGCATCGCCACCAGCCGCTCCGGCGTCCAGCCGCAGTTGACGTCCACCACCAGCTCGGCGTCGGGCCGGTGGGCTCGGGTCAGCTCCAGTCGTTCGACGTCCTCCTCCGAGCCGAGCTTCAGCTTCAGCGCGCGTCGGCCCTGGCTGTCCTTCAGTTCCTGGACGAACTGGGTCTCCCCGGCGAGGGAGACGGTGAGCATGTCCTCGACCGGGGTGGGCTCGGGCAGGCCGATCGTCTGCCACACCCGGCGTCCGCTGCGCTTGGCCTCCAGGTCCCAGAGGGCGGCGTCGACGGCGTTGCGCGCCGCGCCGGCCGGCAGCAGGGTGAGCAGGTCCTCCCGGCCGGCCCCCTGGCCGATCGCGACCCGCGCCTGCTCCACCTGCTCGGCGGTGGCGGCCTTCGGGTCGGGGAACGGGCTCTCGAACAGGGTCGCCTCACCCCGGCCCCGGACGTCGCCGTCGCGCAGCTCCACCCGGACCAGGCGGGTGGCGAGCAGGCTCGCTCTCGCGAAGTGGTACGGCAACGAGAAGGGGATGTCGAGAAAGGCGTGGCTCAGCTCCATCGAGTCCTCAATCCGTCCGACGGCACGAGAAATCGATGGTATGTGATGTATGTGACGACGGGTCGCTCTCGGCCGACCAAGTTGTTTCCTCGCGGCCCCACCGCCGCCGTGCCCGCCGACCGTGGCGGATCAGCGGTGGGCGGCCAGGAACTCGGCGAGCACCTGACTGTGGGTGGAGAAGGCGAGCTCGGTCGGCTCGGTGAGGACGAGCCACTCGGTCGACTCCGCCGTGGGAGCGGACGGGGGCAGGTCCTCCAACCGCCGGGTCGGCAGCGCCCCGAAGATCATTATCGTCCCGCCGCTCGGCGCGCTGTGCACGGCGACGAGCCGTACGCCGGCCGCCTCGCCGGTCAGGCCGGTCTCCTCCCACAGCTCGCGGACGAGCGCGTCCCGCCACTCCTCGCCGTACTCGATGAAGCCGCCCGGTAGCGCGAGCAGCCCCCGGGCGGGCTCGATGTCGCGGCGCTGGACCACCACGCCGAGCCCGGTGGGGGTGAGCACCGGCTGGACGGCCACCGCCACCGGAAGGGGGTTACGCCAGGTGGTGTGGCCGCAGGCCGGACAGATCCGGGGCCAGCCCGCCCCGTCGGGGTAGGCGGTGCCGCAGCCGGAGCAGTGGGAGTGGGGTATGCCGCTCACCCGCAGCACCCTACGCGGTCGCCGCCAGCCCGTCGCGCCGGTCTCAGGCCGGCGTGGGGAAGCCGTACCGGGCGGCGTGCTCGGGGTCGGCGGGGTCGATCTGGCGGAGCCCGGCGTCCGCGAGCCGCTTGTTGACCTCGTCGAGCCGCTCGCGCACCAGGGTGGCCTCCTCGTCGGTGACGCGGCCCCGGTGCGGCTTGCCGGCGTGCTCGACGGTGCCGTAGTCGATCTTCTCGGCCGCCTTGCGGGCCTTCGGCGGGCGGACCCGCTCGGCGGTGCGCAGGAGCTGCGCCATCGGCGTCTCGGTCGACATCGCGTCGAACTCGCTGGCGGTCAGCACCACCCGGCGGGGCTCCCCGTCACCCTGCGGGTCGTGGATCTCCACCACGGCGACGTCGAGCGCGGCGTCGTCGATGCCCTCCACCTCGGACGGGCTGATCTCCAACTGAACGGGCCCGGTCACCAGGTCGGGGTGCTCCAGGACGACGACGCGGAACACCTGGTCGTCGGTCTCCAGGACCGTGCCGCTGAAGTCGGAGACGTGGATGGTCTTCTTGCCCATGGACGGAGCTTCTCCTGTCGGTGGCCGTGCCGGAACGCAACGAACCTACCCGACAGGTGTGCTAAGACCTCCGTCGCGCGGGGGTCCGGGTGTGTCGCGCCCCCGGGTTCCGTGTCGGCGGTCCCCGGTTGCCCGTGCCGGGCTTCCGGAGCGACCGCCGTTCAGCGGGTGCCGAGGTGGCGGCGGGTGGAGACGTTGGCCGGGAGCCGGTTCAGCTCCGCCCACGACCGGTCGCCGGCACGCGGGCCCCGGCAGCCGTCGTACCGCGACTGTGTCGGCGGGGGCACGTCGTCCCGGAGGGTCGGCCAGAGCCGTCCCGTGTCGCGTTTGTCCTGATCGATCAGCTGTTTCGGCATGGCCGTACCATCCCAGAGAAAGTTGTCTATCTATGGAAATTGGTGTGACGCGCGGCCGGTGCGTCCGGTTCCCGGATCGCGGTCGGCAATCATCGGTGATGTTCTCTGTCTGCTGTACCCGGGGTCGGGCGCTTCAACCACGACGGTCAGATCCCGTCCCGCGCGGTGGGCGCCGGGGCGACGTACGGGTGGGCGATCGCCCGGCCGGCGGCGGCCGTGACGCGTACCGTGATCCGATGCTCGACAGGCGACTCCACCTGCATCTGGCGACCTGGCTCGGCCAGTGGCCGGCCGGGCCGGGACTCCACGTGGTCGGTTCCTGGCGCCGCGCGCACCCGGCCTGGGACCGCCGGCTCCGGCCGGCGGTCGCGGTGGCCGCCCCCGGCAGCGCGGTGCTCTCCGTGTCGCCGGAGCACGTCGCGGCGGTCCGGGCGCTGGCGGCGGACGGGCCGACCCCACGGCTGTGGTCGGCGCTGCCGGGCGCGGTCGGTCACCCCGGCCTGCCCCTTCGCGAGGGGGTGTTCCGCTGGTGCACCGCTCCCCACCCGCTTCCCGACGTGGGGGAGTGGGTCGACCCCACCGATCCCGGGTTCCCCTCCTGGCTGCACCTGTTCGACCGGGAGGTCCTGGTGGTGCGGGACGCCGACGGGCACTACCTGGCGGGGGTCGGCGTCAAGCGGCACGACCGGTACGGCCACGAACTGGCCGTCGGGACCATGCCGGGCGCGCGGGGCCGGGGACTGGCCCGCCGGCTGGTCGCCCAGGCGGCCCGTCGGGTGCTCGACGAGGGGGCGGTGCCGACGTACCTGCACGACCCCGACAACACCGCCTCGGCCCGGGTCGCCGCGGCGGCGGGCTTCCCCGACCGGGGCTGGCGCTCCCACATCGTCCATCCCGACTGACCGCCGGGACCGTCGTCCCCGGCCGGACTCAGCCGGGCGGCCGGCCCGGGTGGGCCGCCGCGCGCTGGCGCGGACCGTGGATCCCGGGCCGGATCCACGGTCCGCGGCCTCTTCCCCCCAGGTCCGAGGAGGCGTCGGGCGACCGGACATCCCGGTGAGGTAACGCTATGTGTCGAAGTGGTCCCCGACAAGCCCCCAAAAGGCGCGTAGAGCTGTCCAAAAATGGACTTGACCTGGGATTATCTGGTTCTTCGGGGTGCGGGTCGCCGGTGACGCACGGTACGAATCGCCGGTGTTCCATGGCCCGACGGCGGGCCGGTGGATAGGGTCGCGGCGAGCGGGCCGGACGCGGCCGTGGTACGGAGGCGGTGAGCGGTCATGGAGGTGCGGGTGCGGGACACCGGCCGGGGCGACGTCGTGCTGAGCCCGGCGGGTGAGATCGACATGTCCACCGTCGGCACGCTGGAGACCGCGCTGACCGCCGCGCTGAACCGGCCCGACCTGCGGGAGTGCCTGGTCGACCTGGCCGAGGTCACCTTCCTCGACTCGACCGGCCTGCGGGTGCTGATCGAGGGGTTCAGCCTGGCGCAGGAGCGGGGCCGGTCGCTGCGGGTCGCCAATCCGCAGCCGGTGGTCGAGCGGGTCCTGCGGATCACCTCGGTCGGCCCGCTGCTGGGGCTGCCGGACGTGGCCACCCCACTGCCGCCCGACGCCCGTTGGCTGGGCTGAGCCGCCTCGGCACCCTCCGGTGGGCGGTACCGCCGGTCAGCCGGCCAGGCCGAGCACCTCCGCCGCCGCGCGACCGTTGGCGTGGCTGGCCCCGTAGGTGGCGACGAACGCGCGCACTCCGGCCGGCCGCCACCGTCCCGGCCAGCCCATCTCCACCACGGTCACCGGATGGACGGCGGCCAGCCCCTCGACCAGCTCCGCCCCGCCCGGCAACCGGTGCAGGTGCCGGCCGACCAGCACGACCGGCCGGTCCCCGGCGAGCGCCCGCAGGGCGGCCGGGCCGGTCTCGCCCGCCACCACCCGGACCTCCTCGGTTCCCGCCAGGTGCGGACCGAGCCCCCACGGCACCCGGCCCTCGGCCATGGTGGCGGTGGCGTGCAGCTGTACCACCAGTGGCCGGTCCAGCCCGGCGACGATCCCCTCGACGCGTACCGCCCGGCGCGCGGCGGCGTAACCGAGGTCGCCGGGGTCGGGGCCGGGCGCGCCGACGGGCCGGGTCCAGGCGGCCAGCTCGGCGGTGCGGGCGGCGGCCTCCTCGACCCGGTCACGGGCCAGCCGTCCGGCGCCGAGCGCGGCGACGATCTCGGTCACCACGTGTCCGACCAGCGCGGCGTCGACCTTCGCCCCGACGCAGAGCAGGTCCGCACCGGCCGCGAGGGCGGCCACGGCGGCGGGACCGACCCCGCCGGCGGCCACCGTGGCGCCCTTCATCTCCAGCGCGTCGGTGATGACGGTGCCGGTGAAGCCCAGCTCCCGGCGGAGCAGGTCGACCAGGACGGCCCGGCTGAAGGTGGCCGGCAGGTCTCCGGTCAGCACCGGGACCCGGATGTGCGCGGTCATGACCGCCCGGGTGCCGGCGGCCACGGTCGCCGCGAAGGGCGGCAGGTCGCGCTCGCGCAGCACGGACAGCGGCACGTCCACCGTCGGCAGTTCCAGGTGCGAGTCGGCGACGGTCGCGCCGTGCCCGGGGAAGTGCTTGGCGCAGGCCGCGACCCCGGCACCCTGCAACCCGTCCACCGCGGCGGCCGAGTGCGCGGCCACCCGGAGCGGATCGTCGCCGAAGGACCGGGTGCCGATCACCGGGTTCTCGTCGGCGCTGTTGACGTCCACCGTCGGAGCGAGGTCGACGGTGACGCCCAACGCGGCCAGCTCCGCCCCGATCGCGGCGTAGACCCGGCGGGTGAGCGCCACGTCCCCGACCGCCCCGAGCGCGGCGTTGCCCGGGTACGGGCTACCGGTGGCGTGCGCCAGCCGGGTGACGTCGCCGCCCTCCTCGTCGATGGCGACCAGCACGTCGGCGCGGGCGTCGCGCAGCGCGGCGGTCGCCGCGGCGACCTGGGCCGGGGTCTCGACGTTGGTCCCGAACAGCGTGAAGCCGGCCAGCCCCGCGCCGACGAGATCCAGTGCCCAGTCCGGCGGGGTCGGCCCGGGGTACGCCGCGAGCAGCGTGCCGAGGGCAAGGCGGCGAAGTCCTGGATCCAGCCCCACGTGATCTCCTTTGCGCAGTCGGCCGGGTCCTCCGGCCTGCTGATCGACGGCCCCGGGCCGGTCGTCCGGCCGCTGACCCGTGTCGGGGCCGGCCGTTACGCTACGGTCACCCCCGGATCGATTCGATCAACAAGGTTTACCAAAACCAGAGGACGTGGCATGAGTTCGACGCGGCTGCCCGGCACCCCGCGCCTGTTGCGGGCGCTCAACGACCGCGCGGCACTGGAACTGCTCCTCGAACGGGGGCCGCTCACCCGGGCCCGGCTCGGCGAGCTGACCGGCCTGTCCAAGGTCACCGCCTCGCAGCTCGTCGAGCGGCTCGAGGAACGCGGTCTGGTCACCCGGGTCGGTGAGCAGGCCGGCGGGCGTGGGCCGAACGCCCAGCTCTACGCCGTCCGGCCGGGCAGCGCGCACGTGATCGGGGTCGACGTCGGCGCGGACCGGGTGGTGGCGGCCTGCGCCGACATCACCGGCGCGGTGATCGGTCGGGCGGAGCAGTCCACCCGGGACACCGACGATCCGGTGGGTGTGGTGCACAACGCGGTGGTGCAGGCCGCGGGGAACGCGGACGCGCCGATGGCGAGCGTACGCCGGGTCGTGCTCGGGACCCCCGGTCTGGTCGACCCGGCCACCGGGGACATCACCTTCGCGTTCAACCTGCCCCGGTGGCACCGCGGCCTGCTCGCCGCGCTCCGCGACGACCTGGCCACCACGGTGGTCTTCGAGAACGACGTCAACCTGGCCGCGGTCGCCGAGGCGCAGTCCGGCGCGGCCCAGGGGACGACCGACTTCGTGCTGGTCTGGGTGGACGCCGGGGTGGGGCTGGCGATCATGCTGAACGGGCGGCTGCACCACGGCAGCAGCGGCGCGGCCGGTGAGATCGGGTACCTGCCGGTGCCGGGGGCGCCGATCCCCCGGGACGTCTCCCGCCGGGCGAAGCCGGCGTTCCAGCAGTTGGCCGGGGCGGAGGCGGTCCGCGCGGTGGCCCAGGAGTACGGCTTCCCGGCCGACGTCACCGCCGCTGATGCCGTCCATGCGGCGATCGCGGCCGGTACGGCCGGCGGCCCGATGCTCGACGAGCTGGCCCGGCGCCTGGCGCTCGGGGTGGCGAGCACCTGCGTGGTGCTGGACCCGCCGCTGGTGGTGCTGGCCGGTGAGATCGGCCGGGCCGGTGGCGCGGCGCTCGCCGAGCGGGTGCAGCACGAGGTGGCCGCGATCACGCTGGTCCGGCCGAGGGTGGTGCCCACCGGGCTGCGCGAGGAGCCGATCCTGCGGGGCGCGCTGCGGACCGCCCTGGACGCCGTCCGAGACGAGGTCTTCGGTTCCACGGTCGGCTGACCCGTCGGGCCGGACCCCACTCCCCATGTGAAGGAATTCTTCACCACATACATCTGCCCTGCAAGGTCTTGCCAGTGACGCGCGTCGCCCGTCGGGGTGCACGGGAACGGGCGCGTGGTTGGATGGATGGGTGACTGCTGAGCTGATCCCTGGCGCGGACGGCGCCGCACCCGCATCGTCAGCCGTGGCCGAGGATCTGGTGGTCGATCTCGACGGGGTGGGCGTGCGCCGGTCCGGCACCGCGCTGCTGCACGACGTCGACTGGCGGGTCGAGTTGGACGAGCGCTGGGTGGTGCTCGGCCCCAACGGCGCCGGCAAGACCACCCTGCTCCACCTGGCGGCCGGACGGCTGCACCCGACCACCGGCACCGCCCACGTGCTCGGCGAGCGGATCGGGCGGACCGACCTGACCGAGCTGCGTACCCGGATCGGGCTCTCCACCGCGGCCCTGGCCGAACGGATCCCGACCGAGGAGAAGGTCACCGATGTGGTGGTCACCGCCGCCTGGTCGGTGGTCGGCCGGTGGCGGGAGAGCTACGACCGCACCGACGAGGCCCGCGCCCGGGCCCTGCTCGGTCAGCTCGGCGTCGCGCACCTCGCCGACCGCGGCTACGGCACCCTCTCTGAGGGGGAGCGCAAGCGGGTCCAGATCGCCCGGGCCCTGATGACCGACCCGGAGCTGCTGCTCCTCGACGAGCCGGCCGCCGGGCTCGACCTCGGGGGCCGGGAGGACCTGGTCGCCCGGCTGGCCGAGCTGGCGTACGACCCGGACGCGCCCGCGCTGGTGCTGGTCACCCACCACGTCGAGGAGATCCCGCCCGGCTTCACCCACGCGCTGCTGCTCCGCGACGGGGGCGTCGTCGCCCAGGGACTCCTCGGTGCCACGCTGACCAGCGACAACCTCTCCAAGACCTTCGGGCTGCCGTTGGTGGTCGAGCGTTCCGGCGAACGCTTCACCGCCCGCGCCGCCTGACCCGCGGAGACCTCCCGTGCCACAGACCCGGGTCGTCGTGGTGGGCAGCGCGAACATGGACCTGGTCGGGACGGCCCCCGTGCTGCCCCGGGCCCGGGAGACCGTGCTCGGCACCGACTTCGTGATGGTGCCCGGCGGCAAGGGCGCCAACCAGGCGGTCGCCGCCGCCCGCGCCGGCGCGTCGGTCGTCTTCCTCGGTGCGATCGGATCGGACTCGTTCGGGGTCACCCTGCGGGCCCGGATCACCGCCGCCGGGGTGGACACCGGCCAGCTCCGGGTGACCTACGGCCCGTCCGGCGTGGCGCTGGTCATGGTGGACGCCGAGGGCGAGAACCTGATCCTGGTCACGCCCGGCGCGAACGCCTCCCTCACCGGGCTCACCGACGCCGAACTGGCTGCGGTGCGGGGCGCCGACGTCATGGTGGCGCAGTTGGAGATCCCGGTGGAGACGGTGACCGAGGCGGCCGTCGCCGCGCGGTCGGCCGGCACCCGGGTCGTCCTCAACGCGGCACCGGCCCGGCGGGTCCCGGCGGAGCTGCTGGACCTGGTCGACATGCTGGTGGTCAACGAGGTGGAGGCCGCAGCGCTCACCGGGCGGGGGCGCGAGGCGCCGGAGACGCTGCTGGACCTGGTGCCCCGGGCGGTGCTCACCCTCGGTGCCGACGGCGCCTGGTACGTCGACCGCGACGGCACCGTCGCACACGTCCCGGCGTTCGAGGTCGAGGTGGTCGACTCCACCGCGGCAGGCGACGCCTTCACCGCCGCCCTCGCCGTGGCCTGGGGCGAGGGGCGCGACCTGCTCGACGCGGTCCGCTGGGCGGCGGCGGCCGGCGCGGTGTGCACCCGCCGGCTGGGCGCGTCGGTGGCGCTGCCGCACCGCGCCGAGATCGACGAGCTGCACGCGCGCTGAGCCCCGGTCGTCGGCGGCCCCGCGACCGCCCGGCCTCGGGGCGTTCTCCGGCGCACCGGGTTCACCCCGGTCGGCGAGATCAGGGTCGACGGTCGTCCCGCACTGCGACACGTCCGGGACCTGACCACCGACGCCTGACACCCGGACCAACCCGGCGGGACGAGCGGTCGGCGCGCCGGTTGGTCCGCAGGGCCGGGCATGGGAACGCGCTGCCGATCGCCAGCGCCGGCGCCCTGGGTGGTCGATGCGCAGGGTGCGCGAGACCTAGTCGACCTGGTCGTCGGTACGACGTTCGCCCCGGCGGCGGAGCATGCCCAGGCCCGGGATGCCGGCCACGGCGAGTTTCAGGTCGCGGGTCACGTCGAGCAGGTCGTGCAGGTCCGGTCCGACCCGGTCCAGGGTGGCCAGGATCGGCAGGATGTCGGCGGTCAGGTGCTCCTTGAGCTTGGGCAGCTCGTCGACGAGACGGATCGCGGCGGTCACCTCCTCGTGGCTGAGCTGTTCCACGAACCGCGCGGCCATCGGCGCGGCCCGCCGCAGCACCGGCTCGTACGCGGCCAGGAGTTCCCCGGCGGTGGCGGCGGCCACCCCCGCCGTCTCCACCGTGCCGGCTGCCCGCCCGGCGACCACCTCCGCCTCGGCCACCACCGTGGCCGCCGCCCCCGCCACCTGCTCGGCCCCGGCGACCACCTCGGCTGCCTTCGCGGTGACCTCGGTGGCGTTGTCGATCACGGTGGTCGCGGCGGCACTGATCACTGCCACCTGCCGGACGGCCGCCTCGGCGTCGGTGAGCACCTGGTCCGTCCGGTCCAGGGTCTGCTCGATCCGGTCCACCACCCCGTTGATCCTGGTCACCAACGTTTCGACGGCGTCGAGCACCGCGAAGGCACGCGCCGGCACGGCCGCGAGCGACACCGCCGAGCCGAGCGCCTGGTCGACCGCGGCCCGGGTCAGCCCGGCGGCCCGGGAGGCGGCGTCACCGGTCAGCCCGAGGACGGCGGACGGGCGGGGGAGGGGAATCACCATGCGTCCAAGTGTGCGGCGCGACCGCCAGTACCGCCGCCCGGCGTCGGTGGGTGTTTGCAGGGACACCCTGCACGCGCTTCCTGATGAGCAGGGGCACCCTGCCACCACCCCGGCCCGCACCGGGTGGACTGTCAGGCGGCGTCAGAAGTCTCCCTGCTGTTCGACGGCGCGCTGCACGGCCCGGTAGATCTGCCCGAACCGGAGCGCGTCGGGACTGCTCAGCAGCAGGATGTCGTGCCCCCGGTGCTGCACCCAGAGCTCGTGCATCCGGTCGCCGCGTTCGTACGAGCGGTCCAGCCAACTCAGCGGCAGCTCCAGGAAGGGGGCGAGCACCAGCGCGCCGACGACGAAGGCGGCCACGACGATCAGTGCCAGCGTCCAGTTTCCCCGGTCCTGCGCCGACCAGGCCAGCGAGATGACGCAGAGCAGCGCCACCAGCGGGGGCAGGGAGAGCAGCAGGACCAGGACGCCCCGGCCCAGTTTCCGGGAGTGCTGCGTCAGGGTGGTCCGTCCCCGGGCGTGCCAGACGTACGTGACGTCGGGGAGCCGCAGGGTGTGCCCGTCCACCCGGATCGACTCGGAGGTCACCTGTACCGTGTCGTCCTGGTAATAGAGCGTCATCACTACAGTGAACCCGGCGGCGGCCAGTTCGGCAGCCCCTCCCACGGTCGGACGTCCGCCGTGGACCGGATCAGCGTGGGCGGACCGGCTGGCCGCGTTCCATCGCCCGTTGCAGGGCCCGGTAGATCTGCCCGAAGCGGAGTGCGTCGGCGGTGCGGACCAGCCGGACCGGACGGCCCTGCCAGCGGATCCAGATCTCCCACTGGCGGCTGCCCCGGGCGTACGAGCGGTCGAGTCGTTCGAACAGGACGTCGGCGACCGGGCCGACGGCGAGCCCGACCAGCACCGACGCGCCGACGATCGCGATGGTGACGGTCCAGGACCGGTGCAGCCAGATGGCCAGGGCGATGCCGAGGACGGCGGCCACCAGCGGCCCGGCCATCGCCGCGCCGATCACACCCCGGCCGGCGAGCACCCGCCAGGACCGGCTGCCGCGCTGGTGCCAGACCTCGCTGATCTCGGCGAGCGGGAAGCGCTGCCCGTCGACCCGGACGGCGGTCGACGTGACCTGCACCGACCTGTCGTCGTAGAACATGACCATCGCGACTCCCGGTGACGGAGCTGACACCAGACTATCTACCCCAACGACCCGCGCCGTAAGGTTGGCACGCGACTTCGACGAGGAAGTGAGGGCAGCAATGGGCGAGTTCGTTCGGCTGGAGACCAGGGACGGCATCGGCACCATCCGGTTGGACCGGCCGCCGATGAACGCGCTCAACGTCCAGGTCCAGGAGGAGCTGCGCGAGGCCGCGACGGCCGCCGCCGACGACCCCGAGGTCCGCGCTGTCATCGTGTACGGCGGGGAGAAGGTCTTCGCCGCCGGGGCGGACATCAAGGAGATGGCCGACATGTCGTACGTGGACATGAGCGAGCGCTCCGCCCACCTCTCCAGCGCACTCACCGCCTTCACCCGCATCCCCAAGCCGGTGGTCGCCGCGATCACCGGTTACGCCCTCGGCGGTGGCTGCGAGCTGGCGCTGGCCTGCGACTGGCGGGTCGTCGCCGAGGACGCCAAGCTCGGCCAGCCGGAGATCAAGCTGGGCATCATCCCCGGCGCCGGTGGCACCCAGCGGCTGGCCCGGCTGGTCGGCCCGGCCCGCGCCAAGGATCTGATCATGTCCGGCCGGATGGTGGACGCCCAGGAGGCGCTGCGGATCGGGCTGGCCGACCGGGTCGTCCCGGCCGCCGACGTCCACCTCGCCGCCGTCGAGCTGGTCCAGCCGTACCTCACCGGTCCGGTGCAGGCGCTGCGGGCGGCGAAGCTCGCCGTCGACGCCGGCCTCGACATGGACCTCAACTCCGGTCTCGCCTGGGAGAGCCAGCTCTTCGCCGGGCTGTTCGCCACCGACGACCGCCGCGAGGGCATGACCGCGTTCGTGGAGAAACGCAAGCCGAGGTTCACCGGGCGCTGACACGCCGCGCCGAAGCTTCTTCACGTTCAGGTGACCGACCGGTAACCTCGGACCGGCCACGCGACGAGGGGAGCGGCGATGACGGAGCGGATCGAGGGTCACGGCGGGGAGTTGGCGCTTGCGGCGCTGCGCGCGTACGGCGTACGCGAGATGTTCACCCTCTCCGGCGGGCACGTGTTCCCGCTCTACGACGCCGCGCACAAGACCGACTTCCCGGTCTACGACGTGCGGCACGAGCAGACGGCGGTCTTCGCGGCCGAGGCGGTGACCAAGCTCCAGCGCCGCCCCGGCCTCGCGGTGCTCACCGCCGGCCCCGGCGTCACCAACGGCATCTCCGGCCTGACCAGCGCGTTCTTCAACGCCTCGCCGGTGCTGGTGCTCGGCGGCCGGGCCCCGGCCTTCCGCTGGGGCTCCGGCAGCCTCCAGGAGATGGACCACCTCCCGCTGGTCCGGCCGGTCACCAAGCACGCCGAGACGATCTTCAACACGGACGACATCCCCCGGATGGTCGCTGCCGCGCTGGACACCGCGCTCACCCCGCACCGGGGGCCGGTCTTCCTCGACCTCCCGCTGGAGGTGGTCTTCTCGGTCGGGGAGGCCGACCAGCCGACGGGAGCGGCGCCCGCCCCGCTGGAGGCCGATCCGGACGAGGTGGCCCGCGCCGCCGAGCTGATCGCGCAGGCCGAGCGGCCGGTGATCGTCGCCGGGTCGGACGTCTGGTCCGGCGGCGCGGTCGACGCGCTGGGGGCGGCGGCCGAGGCGCTCGGCGTGCCGGTCTTCACCAACGGCATGGGACGCGGCGCGCTCCCGCCGGAGCACCCCCTCGCGTTCGCCAAGGCCCGCAGGGCCGCGCTCACCGGGGCCGACGTGGTCGTCGTGGTCGGCACCCCGCTGGACTTCCGGCTCAGCTTCGGCGACTTCGGCGACGCGCAGGTGGTGCACGTCGTCGACGCGCCGAGCCAGCGCGCCGGGCATGTCGAGACGGCCGCTTCGCCCGCCGGTGACCTGCGGCTGGTCCTCACCGCGCTGGCCGACCACGTCGGCGACCGGGTCGACCACACCGACTGGATCGCGCAGCTGCGCGTCAAGGAGGACGCGGCGAAGGCGCGCGACGCCGAGGAGATGGCCGCCGAGACCGACCCGATCCGCCCGGCCCGGATCTACGGCGAACTGCGCCGGGTGCTCGCCCGGGACGCCATCACCATCGGCGACGGCGGCGACTTCGTCTCGTACGCCGGCCGTTACCTGGAGCCGGCGCAGCCCGGCACCTGGCTCGACCCCGGCCCGTACGGCTGCCTCGGCACCGGCATGGGCTACGCGATGGGGGCCCGGATCACCCACCCGGACCGGCAGGTCTGCGTGCTGATGGGCGACGGCGCGGCCGGCTTCTCGCTGATGGACGTCGAGTCCCTGGTCCGGCAGAAGCTCCCGGTGGTGATGGTGGTCGGCAACAACGGCATCTGGGGCCTGGAGAAGCACCCGATGCGCGCCATGTACGGCTACGACATCGCCGCCGACCTCCAGCCCGAACTGCGCTACGACCAGGTGGTCGCGGCGATGGGCGGAGCCGGCGAGACGGTCACCAAGGCCGCCGACCTGGGGGCCGCACTGGAGCGGGCCTTCGACGCCGGCGTGCCGTACCTGGTCAACGTGATCACCGATCCGACCGACTCGTACCCCCGCTCGTCCACCCTCGCCTGACCAGGAAAACCACGGGAGTTTCCCCGTCCGTCGTCGTAGGGTCGCCACCACGGGCTGTCCGGAACTGTCACACCTGTCGTCCAGGCTGTTCGGACCACGACGTACGACACGGGGAGTTTCTTCCATGACCCACGCGATCCGGGCGGAGGGGCTGGTGCGGCGCTTCGGCGCCACCACGGCCCTGGCCGGAGTCGACCTCGAGGTCCCGAGCGGGACGGTTTTCGGCCTGCTCGGGCCGAACGGGGCCGGTAAGACCACCACGGTCCGGGTGCTCGCCACCCTGCTCCGGGCCGACGAGGGGCACGCCACCGTCGGCGGGTACGACGTCGTCCGCGACGCCCACCGGGTCCGGCAGCTCATCGGCCTCACCGGGCAGTACGCCTCGGTCGACGAGACCCTGACCGGGGTGGAGAACCTGGTGTTGATCGGCCGGCTGCTCGGGCTGCGCCGTCCCGACGCGCGGGCCCGCGCCCGGGAACTGCTCGCCGACTTCCACCTGACCGACGCGGCCGACCGGCCCGCCAAGACCTACTCCGGCGGTATGCGTCGTCGCCTCGACCTGGCCGCCAGCCTGGTCGGCCGGCCGCAGGTGCTCTTCCTCGACGAGCCGACCACCGGGCTCGACCCGCGCAGCCGCAACGAGCTGTGGGACATCGTCCGCGGCCTGGTCGCCGACGGGGTGACCGTGCTGCTCACCACGCAGTACCTCGAAGAGGCCGACCAGTTGGCCAGCGAGATCGCCGTGGTCGACCACGGCCGGGTGATCGCCCAGGGCACGCCGGAGGAACTGAAGACCAGGACCGGCGGGCAGACCCTGGCCGTCCGTCCGGAGCGGACGGCCGACCTGCCGACCGTGCTCGCGGTGGCCGGCCAGGTCACGGGGCTCACCCCCGAGGTGGCCCAGAGCACGGTCACCGTTGCGGTGAACGACGACTCGGTCCTGCCGGCCGTGGTGCGCCGCCTCGACGAGGCCGGGATCGCCGTCGCCGAGCTGGCGCTGCGCGGTTCCACCCTCGACGAGGTCTTCCTCACCCTGACCGGTCAGCGGGCCGAACCGGGGGGGACCGGAGAAGCCGAGCTGAAGGGCGCGCTGGTATGACCGCCGTCACCGTACCCGCCCCGATCCGCCGGCTGAGCCCGCTCGCCGGACTGTCGCACACGTTCACCCTGGCCTGGCGGAGCCTGGTGCAGATCAAGCACAACCCGCTGGAGCTGGCCGACCTCAGCATCCAGCCGGTGATGTTCGTGCTGCTCTTCACCTACGTCTTCGGCGGGGCGATCTCCGGCTCCCCGGGGGAGTACCTCACCTTCGCGCTTCCCGGGATCATCGTGCAGAACGCCTTCTTCGCCACCATGACCACCGGTTTCGGGCTCAACCACGATCTCACCAAGGGCGTCTTCGACCGGCTCCGGTCGCTGCCGATCGCCCGCTGGGCACCGTTGGCCGGACGGATCCTCGCCGACACGGTCAAGCAGGCCTGGTCGGTCTCGCTGCTGATCGCAGTCGGCGCGATCCTCGGCTTCCGGCTCCAGAACGGCGTACTCGGCCTGATCGGGGCGCTCGCCCTGCTGCTGTCCTTCTCCCTGGCCGCCGCGTGGGTGTCGGTGCTGGTCGGAGTGCTGGTCAGCGAACCGGACAAGGTACAGGTCTTCGGCTTCATGGTGATCTTCCCGTTGACCTTCACCAGCAACGCGTTCGTGCCGACGGAGACCATGCCCGGTTGGTTGCAGACCTGGGTGGAGGTCAACCCGGTCACCGTGCTCGCCGACGCCCTGCGTGGGCTGCTGGTGTCCGGACCGGTACTCGCGCCGGTGGTGCAGTCGGTGGTCTGGGGGGTCGCCATCGCGGCGGTCTTCGCTCCGCTCGCCGTCCGGGCGCTACGCCGCCGCGTCTGAGGCCACCGCCCGCACCCGACCGGGGGGAGCGGTCAGATGGTCTGGTCCGGATCGGTGTGCCGGTCCGGGGTGTCCGCCCGGTCGGGCCCGCGCGGGTCGCCGGCAGGATCCGGCGTGCGGGGGTCGGGCTGGTTCGCGGCGGGTCCGGATGTGCGCGGATTGGGCTGGTCCGCGGCGGGTCCGGATGTGCGCGGATTGGGCTGGTCCGCGGCGGGCCCGGGGTCGCGCTCGCGGCGCAGGTCCCGCTCGCGTCGCTGGAGGTCGTCCTCCCAGCGGCGGAACAGCTCCTCGTCCTGTCGCCGCGTCGGGTCCGCGATCGACCTGAGGAAGTCGGGGTCGTCGTCCGGAGCCGCCGGGGCCCGCCGGGGCGCGGGACGTGGCCCGGCGCGGGTGGGCGCGGGCCGGCCGGCGAGGAACCAGGCGACCGGGCCGAGCAGGGGCACGAGCAGGAGCACCGGCACCCAGACGACGCGGGGCATCGCGCGGACCTGGTGCTTCTCGGCGGAGAGGCAGTCGATCAGGGCGAGCGCGGCGAGGACCACCTGAGCCGCGACGAGGAGGAGGAAGACCCGGACCATTCACCAATCATGACGCACTCTCCGCAGGTCACCACAGCGTCCGCAGCACGAGCAGGGCGCCGAGCAGCGCGTACCCGGTGGCGGCCAGCGCGGCCAGCGGGACGGGGGGCCCGCCGGTGGGTGCCGGGCCGGTCCCGGAGCCCCGCCGCCAGCACAGCACCAGCGCGGCGCCCCAGGTGAGCAGTGCGAGCGCGGCGGCCAGCGTGCCGGCCACGCCGCCGTCCACGGCCAGCCGGACGGCGAGCACGGTGACCACGGTGACCGCCAGCGCGGTCCGCCGCCAGGCGAGACGGGTCCGCTCGGGTTGCAGCCCCGGGTCGACCGTCATCCGTTGCCGACCGCCCGAGCCAGGACGGCCACCACCAGCAGGGCCGCGCCGAGCCCGACCACCAGGGCGAGCACGGCCGGGAACCGGGAGGCGGGCAGGTCCTCGCCGAGTCGGATCGCCCGTTCGGTACGCGCCCAGTGGTCGACCGCCCGGACGGCCACCGCGCCGCCGAGCAGCAGCAGCGCGATCGCGATCACCTCGCGCAGGTGGGCGAGGGGCAGCGGGGGCAGGAACTGGGCGGCGGCGAGACCACCGGCGATCAGCGCCAGCCCGGTCCGCAGCCAGGCCAGGAAGGTGCGTTCGTTGGCCAGGGAGAAGCGGTAGTCCGGGCGGGTGCCGACCGTCCGCATCTCCTGCGGGTCGAACCACCGCCTGATCGCCTGCCACACATCGCCATTATCGGTTCGACCCCGCACGTAGCCTGGACCGATGAGCGATCTTGACGCGACGATCCTGCGGACGGCGTACGACCGGCAGTTGCGGCCGGACGTCCCGGACCCGGTGCCGGACGGGGTGACCGTGGAGCGGGACGGTCCGCTCGTGCGGATCCTCGGCCTGGATCACCGGGGCTTCCTGACGTACCGGGACCTGGGCGGGCTGACCGGGGCGGACCTGGACGCGCTGATCGTCCGGCAGCGGGAGCTGTTCCGCCAGCGGGGTGAGGCGGTCGAGTGGAAGCTGTACGGCCACGACGAGCCGGCGGACCTGGCCGACCGGCTGCGCGCGGCCGGGTTCGTCCCGGAGGAGCCGGAGACCGTGGTGGTCGGCCCGGTCGCGCCGCTCGCGGCGGCGGTCCCGGTGCTTCCCGGGGACGTCCGCCTGCGCGAGGTCACCGACCGGGCCGACCTGGAGCGGATCGCCGCGATGGAGGAACAGGTCTGGGGTGACGACCGTGGCCACCTGGTCGACGGGCTGGCCCGGGAGATCGCCACCGACCCGCAGTCGATCACCGTGGTGGTGGCCGAGGCGGAGGGGACGGTGGTCAGTGCCGGCTGGGTCCGCTACGTCGCGGGCACCGGGTTCGCCACCCTCTGGGGCGGCTCGACCCTGCCGGCGTGGCGTCGGCGCGGCGTCTACCGGGCGCTGGTGACCCATCGGGCCCGGCTGGCGGCCCAGCGCGACCGCACGCTGCTCCAGGTGGACGCCTCGCCGGAGAGCCGGCCGATCCTGGAGCGGCTCGGCTTCGTCCCGGTCACCACGACGACCCCGTACGTCTACACTCCGTGATCATGGACCAGTCGCTGACGGCCGAGGAGAAACTGACGCTGAAGACCGGCGCGTTCGGCGCCGTCCTCCTGGTGTCGAACGCCGACCCGGGGTTGCTCGCCCTGGTCCGGGAGAGCTTCGCCGCGTCCGGGGTGATCGCCGGTGCCAGCGGGACGGTGCGGGACGCCCTCACCTCCGGCCCGCTGCCGAGGCTGCCCGAGGGGTCACCCGGGCAGGTGGAGCAGGCCGCGCTGGCAGCCCTGGGGCGGGCGATGACGATCCTGCGGGAGAAGGTGCCGGGCGAGGTGGCCGCGTACCGCTCGGTGGTGCTGACCGCCGCGGACCGGGCCGCCCGGGCACACCGGGGGGTCGACCCGGCCGAGCAGGTGGCGATCGGTCGGATCAGGGCGGTGCTGGACGAGGCGGGCTGAACGGTTGACGGGACCGGTCGGGACCGGTCGGGACCGGTCAGGCGCGGGTGGGAGCGATCCGGATCGGCGCCCAGAGCGCCCGGACGGCGAGCCGTACGCAGCGTTCCCGCAGGCGACCGCAGGCGCACCGGTAGGACGTCGGCGGAACCCGGCGGCACGGCAGGTCGGGTGGCGTGCCCGGATCGACCAGGCTGACCTGCGGAGACACCGTATCCTCCTGCCCTGACATGTCGTGATACCTCCCGATTCACGACTCTAGCGGGTTGGTCGGCTTTCGGTGAGCTGTGTCACGCTGAGTCCGCCATAGCGTGATGCTACTGACAGGTAACATTGCCGGCGTGGGTAACTGCACAGCAGCCCGCGGTTGACCGGCGCCAACGAAAAGCGCGAGGCTGCGCCCGGGACAGGGCGAGCAAAGCCATCACACAGGAGGGTCGTCGAAGCGCGATGAACATCGTCGTACTCGTCAAGCAGGTGCCCGATTCGGGCGCGGACCGCAACCTGCGTAGTGACGACAACACCGTCGACCGTGGTTCGGCGAACAATGTGATCAATGAGATGGACGAGTACGCCATCGAGGAGGCGCTGAAGATCAAGGAGGCGCACGGTGGTGAGGTGACCATCCTGACCATGGGTCCGGACCGGGCTTCCGAGTCGATCCGTAAGGCGCTCTCGATGGGCCCGGACAGGGCCGTTCACGTGGTGGACGACGCGTTGCACGGTTCCTGCGCGGTGGCCACCTCTAAGGTCCTCGCCGCCGCCCTCGGCACGCTCGACGCCGATGTGGTGCTGTGCGGGGCGGAGTCGACCGACGGGCGGGTCCAGGTGCTGCCGCACATGCTCGCCGAGCGGCTCGGTGTCGCCGCGCTGACCGGCGCGCGGAAGCTGACCGTCGACGGCCAGACGCTGACCGTCGAGCGGCAGACGGAGGAGGGCTACGAGGTGGTCACCGCCTCGACCCCGGCGGTGGTCTCCGTGTGGGACACCATCAACGAGCCGCGTTACCCGTCGTTCAAGGGCATCATGGCGGCGAAGAAGAAGCCCGTGCGGACGCTCTCCCTGGCCGACCTGGGTGTCACGCCCGGCGAGGTCGGTTTCGACGGCGCGACCAGCGCCGTGCTGGAGCACCGCAAGCGTCCGCCGCGTTCCGGCGGTGAGAAGGTCATCGACGAGGGCTCCGGCGGCGTGCGGCTGGTCGAGTTCCTCGCCACCGAGAAGTTCGTGTGAGGGGTCAGGATGTCTGAGGTTCTCGTCGTCGTCGAAGCCACCCGTGAGTTCGGCGTCAAGAAGGTAACCCTCGAGATGCTCACCCTCGCCCGCGAGTTGGGTACCCCCGCCGCGGTGGTGCTCGGTGGTCCCGGCGCGGCCGGGGCGCTCGCCGCCAAGCTGGGTGAGTACGGCGCGGAGAAGATCTACGCCGCCGAGAGCGAGGAGATCGACGGCTACCTGGTGGCTCCGAAGGCCACCGTCCTGGCCGACCTGGTGCGGCGGGTCCAGCCCGCGGCGGTGCTGCTCGCCTCGGCTCAGGAGGGCAAGGAGATCGCTGCCCGCCTCGCGGTCAAGCTGGACAACGGCATCCTGACCGACGTGGTGGGCCTCGCCGCCGACGGCACTGCCACCCAGGTCGCCTTCGCCGGTTCCACCATCGTCACGTCGAAGGTCACCCGGGGCCTGCCGCTGGTCACGCTCCGGCCGAACTCGGTCAACCCCGTCCCGGCCCCGGCGACCCCGACGGTCGAGCAGCTCACCGTCACGGTGGCCGACACGGACCGGCTGGCGAGGGTGGTCGACCGGGTCGCCGAGCAGAAGGGCTCCCGTCCCGAGCTGACCGAGGCGTCGGTCGTCGTCTCCGGTGGCCGCGGGGTCGGCAACGCCGACAACTTCATGCTGGTCGAGGAGCTGGCCGACCTGCTGGGCGGGGCGGTGGGCGCGTCCCGGGCAGCGGTCGACTCCGGCTACTACCCGCACCAGTTCCAGGTCGGGCAGACCGGCAAGACCGTCTCCCCGCAGCTCTACGTCGCGCTCGGCATCTCCGGCGCGATCCAGCACCGGGCCGGCATGCAGACCTCGAAGACCATCGTCGCGGTGAACAAGGACGCCGAGGCGCCGATCTTCGAGCTGGCCGACTTCGGCGTGGTGGGCGACCTGTTCACGATCGTCCCGCAGGCCGCCGAGGAGATCCGCAAACGCAGGTGACCCGACCGTCGCGCACCCCGGCCGCGGAACCTGTCAGGTTCCGCGGCCGGTGTCGTACGGGAGCTGATCGGCGGGCCGGGGAGCTGAGCCGGCCCGCCGATCAGCTCGTCAAGGCGCCCCTCGACAGGCTGTCGCCGGAGTGGGCGGTGTTGTCGTCGTACCGCTCGGCGGAGACGTCGACCACGGAAGCGGCCGAGGTCGGGGCCCGGGGCAACGGTAGCAGTGCGTCCGTGCCCTCGCCGAGCACGCCGACCGGGAGGGCCCCAGGATTCCTGGATCACCGGCCGGAGCCGGTGACATCCCTCCGCGCCGGGGTGGGGGCGGGGCGGCGGATAGGCTGAACCGCGATGACATACCTGGATCACGCGGCGACGACCCCCATGCTCGACGAGGCACTGGAGGCGTACGTCGCGACCGCTCGCGACGTCGGCAACGCGTCGTCACTGCACGCGGCCGGGCGACGTGCCCGCCGCCGGGTGGAGGAGTCCCGGGAGCGGGTGGCCGCCGCCCTGGGCGCCCGTCCGTCCGAAGTGATCTTCACCGGTGGGGGCACCGAGAGCGACAACCTCGCGGTCAAGGGGATCTTCTGGTCCCGGCGCGGCGCCGGGCGGGACCGGGTCGTCTCCAGCGCGGTCGAGCACCACGCCGTGCTCGACGCGGTGGACTGGCTCTGCGCACACGAGGGCGCCGGGGTCGGCTGGCTGGCGGTGGACGAGGCCGGTCGCCTCAGCCCGGACGGCCTCCGCGCCGAACTGGCCGCGTACGGCGACCGGGTGGCCCTGGTGACGGCGATGTGGGCCAACAACGAGGTGGGCACCGTCCAGCCGATCGCCGAACTGGCCGCGGTCGCCGCCGAGCACGGGGTGCCGTTCCACACCGACGCCGTCCAGGCCGTCGGGCAGGTCCCGGTCGACTTCGCCGCCAGCGGCGTCGCCGCGCTGACCGTCACCGGGCACAAGCTCGGCGGCCCGACCGGGGTGGGCGCGCTGCTGCTCGGCCGGGACGTCGTGGCCACCCCGCTGCTGCACGGCGGCGGCCAGGAGCGCGACGTGCGCTCCGGCACCCTGGACACCGCCGGGATCGCCGCCTTCGCCGTCGCGGTCGAGAGCGCGGTGAAGAACCAGCAGGCGTACGCCGTGCGGGTCGCCACGCTCCGCGACGACCTGGTCGAGCGGGTCCGCCACGCGGTGCCCGAGGTGGTCTACAACGGCGACCCGACCGACCGTCTCCCGGGCAACGCGCACTTCTCCTTCCCCGGCTGCGAGGGGGACGCGCTGCTGCTGCTCCTGGACGCCCAGGGCATCGCCTGCTCGACCGGGTCGGCGTGCTCGGCGGGGGTGGCCCAGCCCTCGCACGTGCTGCTGGCCATGGGCGCCGACAACGACCGGGCCCGCTCCTCGTTGCGTTTCTCGCTCGGCCACACCTCCACCGGTGCCGACGTGGACGCCCTGATCGCCGCGCTCCCCGCCGCCGTGGAACGGGCCCGCCGGGCTGGGGCGATCCGCTCCGCCCGCTCCTGAATCGCGGTGCGGGTCGACCCCGGGCGGGGGCTACCCTCGACGGGATGAAGGGAGTGTGCCGGTGAGGGTCTTGGCAGCGATGTCCGGCGGGGTCGACTCGGCGGTCGCCGCCGCGCGGGCGGTGGAGGCGGGACACGACGTCACCGGCGTGCACCTGGCGCTGGCCCGCAACCCGCAGACCTATCGGACCGGGGCGCGTGGCTGCTGCACCCTGGAGGACTCCCGTGACGCCCGGCGTGCCGCCGACGTGCTCGGCATCCCGTTCTACGTCTGGGACATGGCCGACCGGTTCCACGCCGACGTCGTCGACGACTTCGTCGCCGAGTACGCGGCGGGGCGTACCCCGAATCCGTGCCTGCGCTGCAACGAGAAAATCAAGTTCGCCGCGGTGCTGGACCGGGCCGTCGCCCTCGGCTTCGAGGCCGTGGTCACCGGCCACCACGCCCGGCTCGGCCCGGACGGCCTGCTGCGCCGCAGCGTCGACGTCGCCAAGGACCAGTCGTACGTGCTGGCCGTGCTCACCCGCGAGCAGCTCGACCGGTCGATGTTCCCGCTCGGCGACTCGACCAAGGCGCAGGTGCGGGCGGAGGCCGCCCGACGCGGGCTGGCCGTGGCCGACAAGCCGGACTCGCACGACATCTGCTTCATCGCCGACGGTGACACCCGGGGGTTCCTGGCCGAGCGGCTGGGCGAGACCCCCGGCGACGTGGTCGACGCGCTCACCGGCGCGGTCGTCGGCAGCCACACCGGCGCCTACGCGTACACGGTGGGGCAGCGGCGGGGGCTGCACCTGGACCGCCCCGCCCCGGACGGCCGCCCCCGGTACGTGCTCTCCATCACCCCGAAGACCAACACCGTCACCGTCGGGCCGGGCGAGGCACTGGAGGTCACCGACGTCCGCGCCGATCGTCCGGTCTGGACCGGTGGACCCCGCCCCGGGCACCCGGTCGAGTGCGAGGTGCAGCTGCGCGCCCACGGTGACGTGGTGCCGGCCACCGTCACGGTCGACGCCCACGGCCTGCGTGCCGCGCTGCGCCGCCCGGTACGCGGGGTAGCCGCCGGTCAGGCGATCGTGGCGTACCGGCCCGACCCGGCCGGCGACGTGGTGCTCGGCTCCGCGACCATCACCAGCTGAGCCCGGTAGCGCTGTTGCCGCCTCTGGGTGAGGTGGTAGCAGGGGTCCCCTGTTACCGCTTTTTGTCGAGCAAGGGCCCCCTGCAACCACTGCCGCGCCGCTTCCCACCCGTCAGCGGGGCAGCCGGCGTGCCGGCCGGTTAACCTGTCGACCGTGACTGATCAGGTGTGGCCCTGGCCCCGTGGCGCGGCGACCGGTGTCGGTTCCCTACCGGGAACGGACGTGGCCGAGGCACAGCGCATCGTGCTCGGCGAGCTGCCGGCCCTGCCCCACCTGCCCGAGCTGCCCGCCCGTGGCCCCGGCGCCGACCTGATCGGCCGTAGCGCCGGACTCCTGGTCGAACTGCCGGTCGAGCTGTACGCGGCCCGCTGGCGGATCGCCCCACGCCCCGGTCGGGACGTGCGTCGCGCCCGCGACCTGATGGAACGCGATCTCGACCAGCTTGCCGAGCAGGCCGAGGAGTACACCGGCCCGGTCAAGGTGCAGGTGGCCGGCCCGCTCACCCTGGCCGCCGGGCTGGAACTGCCGATCGGCGGTCGCATGCTGCGTGACCCGGGCGCGGTCCGGGATCTCACCGGCTCGCTCGCCGAAGGGCTGCGCGGGCACGTCGAGGCGGTCGCCCGCCGGGTGCCCCGGGCGACGGTGCTGCTCCAGGTCGACGAGCCGTCGCTGCCAGCCGTACTGGCCGGTCGGGTCCCCACCGAGAGCGGGCTCGGCGCGTACCGCGCCATGGAGACCGAGGTCGCGCGGACCGCGCTGCGTACCGTGGTCGAAGCGGCCGGGGTGCCCACCATCGTGCACTGCTGCGCACCGGACGTGCCGCTGGAACTGCTCCGCGACGCCGGCGCGGTGGCCGTGGCGTTGGATCTCGCCCAGGTCACCGACCTCGACCCGCTGGGCGAGGCGATCGACGCCGGGTTGGGGCTGCTGGCCGGGGCCGCCCCGGCGCTGCCGCCGCCGGCCGGTCGCGCGCCGACCTCCGCCCAGGTTGCCGACCAGGTACGCCAGCTCTGGGACCGGCTCGGCTTCCCCCGTGCCCGGCTGCCCGAGCAGGTGGTGGTCACCCCGGCCTGCGGCCTGGCCGGGGCAACTCCCCGGTACGTGCGGGAGGTGCTCACCGCCTGCCGCGACGCCGGCCGGCGACTCGCCGAGGAGTGAGCGCCGGTCGCCGGAGTCGCGGACGGGCAGGTGACCGGTGCCGGCTCGTGGACGGAGCAGGTGCCGGTCTCCGGGGCGCGGTTCCGGGCGGCGGATCGCCGGATGACAGGTTTCCCGTCGTACCCGGTGGGCAGCATGACGCCATGATTGGACAGCTACGTTCCGTGGTGATCGACTGCCCCGACCCGCGTGCCCTGGCGGCCTTCTACGGCGAACTACTGGGCCTGTCGATCGCCGAGGAGGAGACCGACGACGACTGGGTGGTGCTCGGCGGCCCACCCGGGCAGCATCCTCGGATCGCCTTCCAGATGGCCCCCGACCTGCGTCCGCCGGCCTGGCCCGACCCGGAGCGCCCCCAGCAGTTCCATCTGGACGTGCAGGTGGACGACGTGGACGCGGCCGAGCAGCGGGTGCTCGCACTCGGGGCGCGACGGCTGCCCGGGGAGGGCGACGGTTTCCGGGTCTACGCCGATCCGGCCGGCCACCCGTTCTGTCTCGTCTTCGAGTGATGCGTGGTAGCAGGGGTCCCCTGTTACCGCTTTTTGAGTAGCAGGGGACCCCTGCAAACACCAAGGCGCGACCACCCAGACGGCGGGCGGGTGTCGGGCGGGTGTCGGGTCGGGCGGCTGGGCGTGGTTGCGGGAGGCGGGCAGGATGGGAGCCATGATCCAGTCTTCGGTACGGCGTTCCTCCGGTTCGTTCTTCGGCCTCGCGTACGGGGACGCCCTGGGCGCACCGACCGAGTTCCTGACCGTCGACGAGATCGTCCGCCGGTACGGCCCAGGCGGTCCCCGGGAACTCGTCGGTGACCCCGCCCTGGTCACCGACGACACCCAGATGGCCCTGGCGGTCGCCTGGGCGCTGCGGGAGGCCCCGGCGCTGACGCCGGAGGCGGTCGAGCCGCTGCTGCGGCAGCGCTTCGTCGCCTGGTCGGTGAGCCCGGAGAACAACCGCGCTCCCGGCATGACCTGCCTGCGCGCCTGTGGGGAGCTGGCGCGGGGGGTGCGCTGGCAGGAGGCGACCCAGGCCGGCTCGAAGGGGTGCGGGGCGAACATGCGGGTCACCCCGGTCGGTCTGCTCGACGTCGACCTGGACACCCTCGCCGGACTGGCCCAGCTCCAGGCCGGCCTGACCCACGGCCACCCGACCGGCCTGGCCTCCAGCGAGCTGACCGCGTACGCCGTCCGGGTGCTGCGCGACGGGGTGACCCTGCCCGAACTACCCGGCATGCTCGTCGGGCACGCCCGGCGGCAACGCCGGGTCTACCGGCACGGGTGGCTGGGCGACCTCTGGCAGCAGCCCGGCGTCGGCGACCCGGTCGACTTCATCGCCCGGGGCTGGGACGAGTGCCTGGCCGTGCTCGCGCGGCTGACCGCGGCGCTCGCCCGGCCCGACGACGGCGGCGACCCGTGCCGGGCGACCGGGGAGGGTTGGGTGGCCGAGGAGGCGCTGGCCACCGCCCTGCTCTGCGCCGTCCGGCACGCCGACGACCCGGTCGGCGCGTTGGCCCGGGGCGCGACCACCGCCGGTGACTCGGACTCGATCGCCGCGCTGGCCGGCGCGTTCGTCGGTGCCGCCCACGGCATGGCCGCCTGGCCCGCCGACTGGGCCGCCCGCATCGAGTACGCCGACCAGCTCCGCACCCTCTCCGCCCCGCTCGACTGACCCTGCCACCTCATCCCACGGTCCGCCCAGCCCTCATCCCACGGTCCGCCCAGCGCGTTGAACGAGAGGTCCGCCTCAGCGCCGGCGCGCAGGACGCCCACACGGGAGGGCGGGGTGGGATCACGCGCTGCGGGGGAAGTCCCTACGCTTGATCTTGGCGCGGCGGCCGTCCGGGTGGTGGAACCGGGGAGAGTGTCCCGGGTGGCCCAGGGAAGCGGGGGACTGGCCGGGACGCCTCAGAGGTGGGGTTGGAGGCGGCGCCAGAGCGCGGGGTCGCAGGTGCCGGCGCGGTCGCGGAAGGCGCCGGCGTCGACCCGGAGCGTCGTACCGAGGTCGAGGAAGCTGTCGTGGTCGGCGTCGGCGTCCCAGCTGCGGGTGGGGATGCGTACGTGGTCGTCGCGGTCGCTCTTGTCCTGGCTGGTGATCTTGAGCACGTCCGCGCCCCGGCGGTCGGCGCGCAGCACCAGGCAGGGCCGTACCTTCGAGCCGGTGCCGTCGGCGTACGGCACGTCCGCCCACCAGATCTCGCCGGGTCGGGGCGTACGCGTGGTGGTCCGCCGGTCGCGCGGACGCGGCGGCGCGGTCGACCGGCCGGTACGGCGCGGCGGCCGGGTCCGGCCCGCCGGGCGCGACGGTGGGGCGGGCCGGTGCCGCCAACTGCTCCACGCCCAGCCGGCGGCGACCGCCAGCAGGACCGCCACCGTCCAGGGCAGCCACTCCGGCATGCGTACCCCGCTTCTCTGTCGGCCCGGACCCGTGCCGGGCGAACAGCCGATTGTCCCACCCGCCCGATACGGTGCCTCAGGTAGCGTGATCAGCGAGGTCGCGGGGTGTCCGGGGCCTCAGGGCGTGGAGGGTCGCACGTGTCCGAGGAAGCCATCCCCCAGCAGGTCAGCCCGGCACAGGCAGCGGCAGCCGGGGCGGAGCCGCCGGCCGGGGTCAAGGACCGGCACGCCACCCTGAGTCAGGAGCTGACCGACCACCAGTACCGCTACTACGTGCTGGACGCCCCGGTCATCAGCGACGCCGAGTTCGACACCCTGCTGCGCGAGCTGGAGGCGCTGGAGGCGGAGTACCCGGCGCTGCGCACCCCGGACTCGCCCACCCAGCGGGTCGGCGGCACGTTCTCCACCGACTTCGCCCCGGTGACCCACGCCGAGCGGATGCTCTCGCTGGACAACGCCTTCGCCGACGAGGAACTCGCCGCCTGGGCCGAACGGGTGGTCCGCGACGCGGGCGGCGAGGTGCCGTACCTCTGCGAGCTGAAGGTCGACGGGCTGGCGATCAACCTCACCTACGAGCGCGGCCGGCTGGTCCGGGCCGCCACCCGGGGCGACGGCCGCACCGGTGAGGACGTCACCGCCAACGTCCGCAGCATCCGGGGCGTGCCGGCCGAGTTGACCAGCTCCGCGGAGTTCGGCCCGGCGCCGGAGCTGCTGGAGGTGCGGGGCGAGGTCTACTTCCCGGTCGCCGCCTTCGCCGACCTGAACGCCGGCCTGGTCGAGCAGGGCAAGCCGCCCTTCGCCAACCCGCGCAACGCCGCCGCCGGCAGCCTGCGGCAGAAGGATCCGCGGATCACCGCGTCCCGGCCGTTGCGGCTGGTGGTGCACGGCATCGGCGCCCGGCGCGGCTTCCGGCCCACCGCCCAGTCCGAGGCGTACGCGGCGCTGAAGGCGTGGGGGCTGCCGACCAGCGACCGCTGGCGGGTGGTGCCCGACCTGGCCGGTGTCGCCGGGTACGTCGCCCACTACGCCGCCCACCGGCACGACGTCGAGCACGAGATCGACGGTGTGGTCGTGAAGGTCGACCCGGTGTCGATCCAGGGCCGCCTGGGATCGACCAGCCGGGCGCCCCGCTGGGCGATCGCCTTCAAGTACCCGCCGGAGGAGGTCAACACCAAGCTCCTCGACATCCAGGTCAACGTCGGGCGGACCGGCCGGGTCACCCCGTTCGCGGTGCTCGAACCGGTCCGGGTGGCCGGCTCGACGGTGGCGCTGGCCACCCTGCACAACGCCCGCGAGGTGGAGCGCAAGGGGGTGCTGATCGGTGACACGGTGGTGCTGCGCAAGGCCGGGGACGTGATCCCCGAGGTGCTCGGCCCGGTGGTCGACCTCCGGCCGCCGGACGCCCACGCCTTCGTGATGCCCACCCACTGCCCGGCCTGCGGCTCCCCGCTCGCTCCCGCCAAGGAGAGCGACGTCGACATCCGCTGCCCCAACTCCCGCACCTGCCCCGCGCAGCTGCGGGAACGGCTGACCCACCTCGCCGGCCGGGGCGCGCTCGACATCGAGGTGCTCGGCGAGAAGGCGGCGGCGGCGCTGCTCGACTCGGGCGCGCTGACCGACGAGGGCGACCTGTTCTCCCTCGACCCGGACCGGCTGACCGGGGTGCCGTTCTTCGTCAACAAGGACGGCAGCCTGGGCAGCAACGCGACCCGCTTCCTGACCAGCCTGGACGAGGCGCGACAGCGTCCGCTCTGGCGGATGCTGGTGGCGCTGTCGATCCGGCACGTCGGCCCGACCGCGGCCCAGGCCCTGGCCCGCCACTTCGGCTCGGTGGAGAAGATCCAAGCGGCCACCGAGGAGGAACTGTCCTCGGTGGAGGGGGTGGGGCCGACCATCGCGGCGAGCCTGACCGAGTGGTTCACCGTCGACTGGCACCGCGCCGTGGTCGACAAGTGGGCCGCCGCCGGGGTCCGCATGGCGGAGGAGGCCGTCGACGAGGGGCCGCGCCCGCTGGAGGGGCTCACCGTCGTGGTCACCGGCACCCTCGCCGGGTTCTCCCGGGACCAGGCCGCCGAGGCGATCCAGTCCCGGGGTGGCAAGGTCAGCGGATCGGTCTCCAAGAAGACCGGCTTCGTGGTGGTGGGGGAGAACCCCGGCTCCAAGGCGGAGAAGGCCACCGCACTCAAGCTGCCGATCCTCGACGAGGAGGGCTTCCGCGTGCTGCTCGAGTCCGGCCCGGACGCCGCGCGGGAGGTCGCGCGCCGCGAGGAGTGAGCCGTCCGGAGGGCGGATCGGGCGATGTGGCTTACGGGCAACTGGCCGCGTATACCAACTTAGTTACGACTACGACCGATTCGCGGCTGTCCTACCGTCAAATTTCCCGCCGGGGGCGTTTGATGGGGAGCACGGTGTGGCACAAGGTCACGCCGTGCGATCCGGACCGCACACCTCGGGAGGTGCGATGGAAGCCGCCGACCTGCGGAACGCCGTACCGCCTGCCCGGGTGGGGCCGTTCTTCGGGTTCGTCGGCGCGACCGCCGTGCTGGCCCTCGGGCTCACCGCAGGGCCGCTGGTCGCGCTTCCCGCCGACCTCGCCACGCTGCCCGGCGCCTTCTGGATCATGGCAGCGCTCGCCGTCCTCTGCGACGCCCGGCCCTTCGTACCGCCCGGCCAGCGGCACACCTCGGCGGTCTTCCCGTCGATCTGCTTCACCTTCGCGATCCTGGTCGCCTGGGGACCGGGCGCGGCGGTGGCGGTGCAGACCGCCGCCGTGGTCGTCTCCGGCTGGCGGTTGCGGCACGTCGCCTGGCGGACCGTGTTCAACGCCGCCCAGTACGCCTGCGCGCTGGCCGCCGCGGACGAGGTGATCCGGCTCGGCCCCGGCGCGGCCTTCGCCGACGACCGCCTGCACTGGACCGGGGCGGTGGCGCTGGCCGGAGCGGCGGTGGCCTGGTTCGTGGTGAGCTACGGCCTGGTCAGCACGGCGGTACGGCTGCGCTTCGGCGACCCGTGGTGGCCGACCGTCCGCCGTGGGCTCGGCTTCGAGCTGCTCGCCACCGGTTCGTTGCTGCTGCTCGCCCCGGTGCTGGTGGCCGCGGCCCGGGCCAGCGCGGCACTGATCCCGCTGGTGCTGGTGCCGCTCTTCGCCGTCTACCGGATGGCCCGCCTCTCCGCCGACCAGGAACATCTCGCCGCGCTCGACCCGCTGACCGGGCTGCCCAACCGCAAGGCGCTGCTCACCGAGGTCGCCGAGCAGATCCGCCGGCACGCCGAACGGGGTGCCCAGGGGATGCCCGACGCGCACCTCGCGCTGCTCCTGATCGACCTGGACCGCTTCCGGGGCGTCAACGACGCGCTCGGCCACGCGGTCGGCGACCGGCTGCTGGTGGCGGTGAGCGACCGGCTCACCTCGGCCCTCGGCTCCCGGGACATGGTGGCCCGGCTCGGCGGCGACGAGTTCGCCGTCGTCACGGGCGGGCTGACCGGGGTGGACGACGCCCGCCGGGTCGCCGACCGGGTGGTCCGCGCCCTCGCCGAGCCGGTTCCGCTGGACGGGCTGCCGCTGGACGTCGGAGGTTCGATCGGCATCGCGCTCTTCCCCGAACACGGCGAGGACTTCGCCACCCTGATGCGCCACGCCGACGTGGCGATGTACGACGCCAAGCACCGCAACGACACCGTCGCCGTGTACGCCGCCGAATCGGACCACAACTCCGCCGAGCGGCTCGGACTCCTGGCCGACCTGCGCCGGGTGCTGGAGTCCGGGCCGACCGATCCGGCGGCGTCCACCGCGCCGGAGGCCGCTGCCCGGGGCGGCGACGGGGCCGCCCTGCCCACCGGGGACGACGGCACGCACGTCCGCCAGGGCTCCCGGCGGTGGGGTGGCCGGCGGCGCGACCGGACCACCGCGCACCCCGACGAACTGATCAACCAGATCATCACCGGCGCCGACCCGGTCCGGCGCCGTGCCGGGTGGACCGCGGCCGCGACGAGCGCGCCGTCGGCGGGCCTGCCCGGGGTCACTGCCGAACTGGTCGGGGCGGGCGCGGCCGGCGCCGAGCCCCGGGTCGAGGTGGACGAACCGGCCGGGATCACGATGTACTACCAGCCCCAGGTCCGTATCGCCACCGGCGAGGTGGTCGGCGTGGAGGCGCTGCTGCGCTGGCGCCACCCCGTGCGGGGCATGGTCGACCCGGGGGAGCTGATCCGGGTCGCCGAGCAGAGCGCGGTGATGCGGCTGCTGACCCGCCGGGTCGTCGACGACGTGGTGGGACAGTTGGCCCGCTGGTCGGCGGCGGGCAGCACCCTGCGGGCCGCGCTCAACGTCAGTGTCCGGGACCTGCACACCGGAGAGATCGCCGACCAGATCGGTGACCTGCTCGCCCGCCACGCGATCCGCCCGGACCGGCTGCAACTGGAGATCACCGAGGGCGCGTTGATGGCCGACCCCCGGCGGGTGCTCGACACGGTCTCCCGGCTGCACCGGATCGGGGTGGCCATCGCACTGGACGACTTCGGCACCGGCTACTCCTCCCTCCAGCACCTGCGGCGGCTGCCGCTGTCCGAGGTGAAGGTGGACCGCTCGTTCGTCCTCGGCATGGCCGACGACCCCGACGACGCCGCGATCGTCCGCTCGATGATCGAACTGGCCGGGGCGCTCAACCTGCGGGTGGTCGCGGAGGGCGTGGAGGACGAGCGGACCTGGCGGTTGCTCCACGCGGCCGGCTGCGACCTGGCGCAGGGCTGGTTCTTCGCCCGCCCGATGCCGGCCGACGAGTTGACCGCGTGGCTGGCCCGGTACCGACCGGTCCGACCGGCCGGGGTCGCCGGCGCTCGCTCCCGCCCGACCGACTGACCGGCCCCACCGCCGTCGGTGCCGCCGACCGGCGCGCGGGGGAGTCGGGGGCGCGGCTGACGTGCCAGCCAATAGACTCGCTCCGGTCACCGCGCGGGCAGTCGACCCCGCGGTCGGCGTACCGCCCGAATCAGCAGCACCATCACGAAGGGGGCACCGATGGCCGCCATCTCCCGCGAGGAGGTCGCGCACCTCGCGCGCCTGTCGCGGCTCGCCGTCACGGAGGAGGAGCTGGACACCTTCGCCGGCCAGCTCGACGTGATCCTCCAGGCCGTCGCCCAGGTCGGCGAGGTCGCCGCCGCGGACATCCCGCCGACCTCCCACTCGGTGCCACTGACGAACGTCCTGCGCGAGGATGTCGTCCGGCCCGGCCTGACCCCCGACGAGGCGCTGTCGGGTGCGCCCGACGCCGAGGAACAGCGGTTCCGCGTTCCGCGGATCCTGGACGAGGATGTGGCTTCATGAGCGAGCACAGCGAGCGAATCAGCAGCACTGGTGTGCGGGGCGCTCAGGGCGCCGGCGAGCGGAGCGGGGCGGCGGCATGAGTGACTTGACCAGGCTCACCGCCGCCGAGCTGGCCGCGCTGGTGGCCTCGGGGGAGACCTCCGCCGTCGAGGTGACCCGGGCGCACCTGGACCGGATCGCCGCCGTCGACGACCGGGTCCACGCCTTCCTGCACGTCGACACCGAGGGCGCGCTGGCCGCCGCCCGCGTCGTCGACGAGCGTCGCGCCGCCGGCGAGGAACTCGGCCCGCTGGCCGGCGTGCCGGTCGCGGTCAAGGACGTGCTCACCACGAAGGGTGTGCCGACCACCGTCGGCTCGAAGATCCTCGAGGGCTGGCGTCCGCCGTACGACTCGACCATCGTCGAGCGGCTCCGCGCCGCCGGGACGGTGATGCTCGGCAAGACCAACATGGACGAGTTCGCCATGGGCTCCTCCACCGAATACTCCGCGTACGGTCCGACCCGCAACCCGTGGGATCTGGAGCGGATCCCGGGCGGCTCCGGTGGCGGCAGCGCCGCCGCGCTCGCCGCGTACGAGGCCCCGCTGTCCATCGGCTCGGACACCGGCGGCTCGATCCGCCAGCCGGGTGCGGTCACCGGCACCGTCGGCGCGAAGCCCACCTACGGCGGCACCTCCCGGTACGGCCTGGTCGCCTTCTCCTCCTCGCTGGACACCCCCGGCCCGTGTGCCCGTACGGTGCTCGACGCGGCCCTGCTGCACGCGGTGATCGGCGGGCACGACCCGCGCGACTCCACCTCCATCCCGCAGCCGGTGCCGGACGTGGTGGCCGCCGCGAAGCGCGGCGCGACCGGCGACCTGACCGGCGTGAAGCTGGGCGTGGTCACCGAGTTCTCCGGCGACGGGGCCGAGCCGGGCGTGGTGGCCGCGTTCCGCGACTCGGTCGAGGCGCTGACCAAGCTCGGCGCGGAGATCGTCGAGGTCTCCTGCCCGCACTTCCAGTACGCGCTGCCGGCGTACTACCTGATCGCGCCGAGTGAGTGCTCGTCCAACCTGGCCCGCTTCGACGGGGTCCGGTTCGGCCTGCGGGTCGGCGACGACGGCAACCGGTCGCTGGAGGAGGTCATGTCGCTGACCCGGGACGCCGGCTTCGGTCCCGAGGTCAAGCGCCGGATCATGCTCGGCACGTACGCTCTCTCGTCCGGCTACTACGACGCCTACTACGGGCAGGCGCAGAAGGTCCGGACGCTGATCACCCGGGACTTCACCGCCGCCTTCGAGCAGGTCGACGCGCTGATCTCGCCGACCACGCCGTTCGTGGCGTTCCCGATGGGCTCGCGCACCTCGGACCCGTACCAGATGTACCTGGCGGACCTGTTCACCATCCCGTCCAACCTCTACGGCGGTCCGGGCATCTCGGTGCCCTGCGGGCTCTCCGAGGGGCTGCCGGTGGGGCTCCAGGTGATGGCCCCGACCATGGCCGACGACCGGATGTACCGGGTCGCCGCCGCGCTGGAGTCGACCGTCGGCACGTTCACCCCACCGGCACTGTGAGTCAGGAGCGTCAGTTGACTTTCTCCCCGCGCCTAAAGGCGGGGGATTCCAGCGGTCGCCCGCTGGGTTTCCTGCTTCGTCGACGACCGCCCCGTCCGGACGTCCGTCCGTTGGGGTCTTACACCGCCTCCACAGGCAATCACGGAGAGCCCCTCCGCGAGGATGTTGCGGGCCGCGTTGACGTCACGGTCGTGGGTCTGCCCGCATCGGCATGTCCACGACCGCACGTTCAGTGGCATCCGCTCAGCGAGCGCACCACACGCCGAGCACAGCTTGGACGACGGGAACCAGCGGTCCACGACCACCAGGTCGCGGCCGTGCCAGTCGGCCTTGTATTCCAGCAGGGTGCGGAACTGCCGCCAGGCCGCGTCGCTGATGGCGCGGGCCAGGCTGTGACTCGTGACCATGTTGCGCACGGTCAGATCCTCGATCACGATCGTTTGGTTCTCACGAACGAGCCGAGTGGTCAGCTTGTGCAGGTGGTCCCGCCTGCGGTCGGTGATCCGGGCGTGCACGCGGGCGACCTTGAGCCGGGCCTTGGCCCGGTTGTGGGACCCCTTGGCTTTGCGGGCCAGTTCCCGCTGCGCCCTGGCGAGCGCGGCCCGGTCGCGGCGCTCATACCTCGGGTTGACGATCTTCTCTCCGGTGGAGAGGGTCAGCAGGCTGTCGAGGCCGGCGTCAACGCCGACCATGCCCGAAGCCGGAGCCTGCTCGATCACGTCGTCGCAGAGCAGGGACACGAACCAGCGTCCGGCCGCGTCCTGCGACACGGTGACCGTGGACGGCCTCGCGCCCTCGGGAAGCGGCCGGGACCACACGATGTCCAGCGGTTCGGCCATCTTCGCCAGGGTGAGCTGGCCGTCTCGGTACCGGAACCCGCTGGTGGTGTACTCCGCCGACCGGCGCGACTTCTTCTTGCTCTTGAAGCTGGGGTACCGGGCACGCTTGGCGAAGAAGTTGGTGAACGCGACTTGCAGGTGCCGCAGGGTCTGCTGCAACGGCACCGACGACACCTCGTTGAGGAACGCCAGGTCGTCGGTCTTCTTCCACGTGGTCAGCATCGCCGAGGTGGCGTTGTAGTTGACCCGTTCCTGGCGCAGCGTCCACGCCTCGGTGCGGGCGGCCAACGCCATGTTGTAGACCAGCCGGACACAGCCGAACGTACGGGCAAGCTCGGCGGCCTGCGCGTCGGTCGGGTAGAAGCGGAATTTGAATGCCCGCTTCACGGCCCTGGTCACGGCTCACAGCCTAACAAGCTAGCTGGTAAGCATTCCGATGGCATGGGGACGGACACCGACCCGCCTTGGCGACGGGCCGGCTTTCCCCGCCCGGCTCCGCCGGAGTTCCGTTTCCTCCCCACGGCTAAAGCCGGGGGTTTCCACGGAGGTTTGCGATGACCACGACCCTGCCCGCGTACGACGACGTCGTCGCGCGTTACGAACCGGTGATCGGCCTGGAGACCCACGTCGAGCTGGGCACGAACACCAAGATGTTCTGCGCCTGCCCGACCGACTTCGGCGGTGAGCCGAACACCCGGGTCTGCCCGGTCTGCCTGGGCCTGCCCGGCTCGCTGCCGGTGGCCAACTCCGCCGCGATCGAAGCGACCATCCGGATCGGCCTGGCGCTGAACTGCTCCATCGCCTCCTGGTGCCGGTTCGCCCGGAAGAACTACTTCTACCCGGACATGCCGAAGAACTTCCAGATCAGCCAGTACGACGAGCCGCTCTGCGTCGACGGTTACCTGGACGTCGAGGTGAACGGCGAACTGGTCCGGATCGGCATCGAGCGGGTGCACCTCGAGGAGGACACCGGCAAGACGCTGCACGTCGGCGGCTCCGGCCGGATCCACGGCGCCACCGAGTCGCTGGTCGACTACAACCGGGCCGGCATCCCGCTGGTCGAGATCGTCACCAAGCCGGTCGACGGCACCGGGGCGCTCGCCCCGGAGGTGGCCCGTGCGTACGTCACCGAGCTGCGCGACGTGATCCGCTCCCTCGGCGTCTCCGACGTCCGGATGGAGGAGGGCTCGCTGCGCTGCGACGTCAACACCTCGCTGCATCCGGCCGGCTCGACCGAGTGGGGCACCCGCACCGAGACCAAGAACGTCAACTCGCTGCGCGCGGTGGAGCGGGCGGTCCGCTCCGAGATGCTGCGTCAGGCGATGGTGCTCGACTCGGGTGGCCGGATCGTCCAGGAGACCCGGCACTTCCACGAGGACACCGGGGACACCACCCCGGGCCGGTCGAAGGAGACCGCGACCGACTACCGCTACTTCCCCGAGCCGGACCTGGTGCCGCTCGCGCCGGACCCGGCCTGGGTCGCCGAGTTGAAGGCCGCCCTGCCGGAGCTGCCCCGGCTGCACCGCCGCCGGCTCCAGCAGGAGTGGGGGATCTCCGACCACGACATGCAGTCGGTGCTCAACGCGGGCGCGGTCGAGCTGATCGAGGCCACGGTGGCTGCCGGGGCCAGCCCGGCCGCCGCACGGAAGTGGTGGCTGGGCGAGCTGTCCCGGCGGGCCAACGAGTCCGGTGGGGAACTGGCCGACGTCGGGGTCACCCCGGCCCAGGTCGCCGAACTCCAGGGGCTGGTGGACGCGGGCAAGCTCAACGACAAGCTGGCCCGGGTGGTCCTGGAGGGCGTGGTGGCCGGCGAGGGCACCCCGACCGAGATCATGACCAACCGCAACCTGGAGGTCGTCTCCGACACCGGCGCGCTCACCACGGCCGTCGACGAGGCCATCGCCGCCAACCCGGACATCGCGGAGAAGGTCCGCAGCGGCAAGGTCGCCGCGGCGGGCGCGCTGGTCGGCGCGGTCATGAAGACCACCCGCGGCCAGGCCGACGCCAAGACCGTCCGCGAACTGGTCCTGGCCCGCCTCGGCGTCTCCTAGCCGGCGCTGGTCGCCCTCGTTCCGTGCCTGCAGGGGCCCCTTGTTCGACAAAAAGCGGTAACAGGGGGCCCCTGCTTACACGCACCCCCACCACCACCCCCTCGGTAGGAGTTCAACGGTGAACGTCCACCCGCTCGGGGTGGACGAGTTCGGCCAGTCCGGCACCGTCCACGAGCTGCACGACCTGCTGCCCGGCAGCATCGTCAACGCCGCCCTGGCCGCCCTCTCCCTGCGCTGAGCGACACGGGTCAGGCCCGGGTCAGCGGGTCGGGGTGGGGGTGACCGGCGCGTCCGCGCCGACCTTCGGGTCCCGGACCACCCGCCGTTCCAGATTGACCTGCGCCTGGCCGGTGCCGCCGACGGTGATGTCGTCGTACGCCTGGAGCAGCTTGTTCTCGTCGAAGTAGAGCACGCTCATCGACAGTGGCGTCGGCTCCTCGCCCTCCAGCCCGCGCAGCCCGGCCCCGCCGGTGGAGCCCTGCACCATGAGCTGGGTGGGCGTCTTCCCCACCTGCGGGGGGAGCTTGGAGACCTGCCGGTCGTGGGTGTGCCCGGAGAGCACCAGCGGGCACGTGCCGGAGAGCGGCCCGGCCGAGGCCGGGTCGTGCACCAGGGCGATGTTCACCGGCGTCGGTGATTCCCGCACGGTCGTGGCCAGCTTCTCGCCCACGGTGATCACCTGGTCGGCGGTGGGCTGGTCGAGGCCGCCAGCGGCGGGGGCGGTGCTCTTGTCCGGGGTGAAGCGCGGGTCGCCGATGCCGGCGATGGTCAGCCCGGCGACCGTCGTCGTCGCGTTGTCCAGCACGATCGCGTTGGGCTGGCGGGCCACGGCGGCGGCGGTCCGGCCCGAGTCGTGGTTGCCCCGGATGTAGACGTACGGCTTCTTGAGCAGCCCGATCGAGCCGACGTAGTTCGCCTCCGGCTCGCTGCCCCAGTCGGTGATGTCGCCGGTGTCGATCACCACGTCGATGTCGAACTGCTCCACCACGGTCCGGATGAGCTGCCAACCGGTCGGGTTCAGGTGCATGTCGGAGACGTGCAGCACCCGCGTGGTGTTCGGGGCCGGCTCGTACACCGGAAGCGCCGAGACGGTGGTGTAGAGCTGGCTGACGTTGCCGACCAGCCGCTGGAGCTGCTCGGCGTACTTGGTGTAGTCGTCGGCGATCCGTCGGGCGTCACCGACGATGGCGGGGGCGTTGACGAGCAGCCCCTCGTACCGGGGCTCCTCGATCGACTGCGGGCGGAGGGTGGACGCGGCGATGCCGAGGCTGCCCGCGGTGACCACCAGTGCCAGCCCACCGGCCCAGGCCGTGCGGCGGGTGTCCCGGAAGGCCAGTCCGGCCAGGATCAGCGTGACGGCGACGGCGGCACCGACGGTACGCAGGCCGAGGCGGAGCACACCGTGCCGGACGTCGGCCACGGCGGACTGGCTGGCCCGGTTGATGCTCGCCGGGTCGTCGATCAGCGCCTCGACCCGCCCCTGGTCGAGCGCCCCGAGCTCGACGTCGAGGTGGGCTGGTCCGTCGTGGCTGTCCAGCAGGAGGGCGCCCAGCGGCGGGATGTCGATCGTGGTGCCCCCGTCGAGGTTCGGGGTGAGCGCCATCCGGGCCCGGAACGGCCCGATGTCGGTGTCGACCTGGCCGCCGGCGAGGACGCCGAGCAGCGCACCGGTCAGGCTGATCGCCAGGACCGCCAGCCCCACTCCGAGCCGACGCAGCGTGCCGACCCACCTTCGCCGCGGGGGACGATCGTCCCCGGGGCGCTGCCGCGTGTTCTCGTCCTGCCCGTCCATGGTGAGATTCTGACCTGCCCAATGGGGGATCTTGGCAAACCCCGGGTTGCCGAGCCGCCGTGGCTCGTCGACGTCTGTCCAGCTCAGCTGCGACCGGCTCCGCCACCGGCGAAGACCAACCGGAGCAGGCGGTCGTCCTCCGGTTCCGGGTCGCCCCGGCCGTCGTGGTTGGAGGTGCTCACCCAGAGCGAGCCGTCGGGAGCGGCGGCGACCGCCCGCAGCCGGCCGTACCGGCCGGTGAGCAGTTCCCGGGGCTGGCCGAGCACGGTGCCGGTGTCGGTCAGCTCGACGAGCCAGAGCCGTTCCCCGCGCAGGCAGGCGGCGGCCAGCAGGCGCTCCACCACCGCCGCGCCGGAGCAGGACGCGTCCGCGGTGCGCCACTGCACGATCGGGTCGCGGTAGCGGCGGTCGCCGGCCTTCCCCTCGACCTGCGGCCAGCCGTAGTTGCCGCCCTTGGTGACCAGGTTGACCTCGTCCCAGGTGTTCTGCCCGAACTCCACGGCGTACATCCGCTTGCCGGCGTCCCAGGTGATGCCCTGGACGTTGCGGTGCCCCAGTGACCAGACCGGCGAGTTCGGGTACGGGTTGTCGGGGGCCGGCTTCCCGTCCGGGGTGATCCGGAGGATCTTGCCGCCGAGGCTCCTGACGTCCTGCGAGAGCGGACGGTCGCCGCCGTCGCCGGTGCTGGCGTAGAGGAAGCCGTCCGGTCCGAAGGCCAGGCCGCCGCCGTTGTGGATACCGGCGACCGGGATGCCGGTGAGGATCGGCGTCGGTGTCCCGCCGAGCGTGAACTTGACGATCCGGTTGTCCCGCGCGGTGGAGTGGTAGACGAAGACCGTCCGGTCGGTGGCGTAGGCGGGGGAGACGGCGATGCCCAGCAGGCCACCCTCACCGGACGCCTCGACGTCGGCGATGGTCTGCACCGGGGTGACCTTCAGCCCGTCCGGCCCGGACTCCGGTCCGACCTGGAGGACCCGTCCGTTGTCGCGTTCGGTGACCAGGGCCCCGCCGTCCGGCAGGAAGGCGACGGCCCACGGGACCCGCAGTCCCTTGGCCAGCACCGTGGCCACGACCTCCTGCTCACCCTGCTCGTTGGCGGTCGCGGAGGGGGTGGGGAGGTTCGGCGGCTCGCCGGCCGGGTCCGGTTCCGGTTCGCCGAGACTGCACCCGGCGGTGACCATCAGCAGCGCCGTGCAGGACGCCGCCGCCGTCGCGATCAGGCGGCCGAAGCGGGGGTACGGGAGACGGGCGCTCACCCGGACCAGACTAGCCGTTCACCGGGCGGGGCTCCGGTACGCGATCCGGGGGCTCCACCCGGAAACACGCCGACAAAGACGGATATGTCAGCTGGTCGACCGCGCGTCCTGCGACACTGGCGGCCGTGGTGATCACCGACCGGCCGGCGCGGGACCCCGTACCGTCCGGGGTGCCGGACCGGCGTCGGACGGTGTCCGCCGGCCGGACGGCTCTCGTGCTCGGGGCGCTCGGCGTCGCCTACCGGGCGGCGGCGCTCCTGGCCGGTCTGCCGCCGACCAACAGCGACGAGGCGGTCACCGGCCTGGTCGCCACGCACGTCGCGCAGGCCCGGGAGTTCCCGCTCTTCTTCTACGGACAGCACTACATGGGAGCGTTGGAGGCGTACCTCGCCGCCGGGCTGTTCGCGCTCACCGGCCCGGGCCTGGTCGCGCTGCGGCTGCCGAACCTGGTGCTCTACGCCCTCTTCCTCGTCCTGATGTGGCAGCTCACCCGCCGGCTCTACCACCCGTGGTTCGCCACCGCCGTGGTCGGCCTGCTCGCGCTCGGCTCCGACCGGATCCTCAAGAACCAGCTCATCGCCGCAGGTGGCTACCCGGAGATGAACCCGGCCGGAGCGCTGCTCGTCCTGCTCGCGGTGCTGCTCGGCCTCGGCGCGGTACGCCGTCGCGCGCCGGCCTTCGCCGCCTTCGGCCTGGTCGCCGGCCTCACCCTCTGGGACGACTGGCTGGTCCTGCCGTACGTGGCCGCCGCCGGGCTGCTCCTGCTCGCCGGAGCCGGTCGGGACCTGGCCGGACGCGGTGGCGCCGCGCTGGCCGCTGGGCTCGCCGTCGGGCTGCTGCCGATCGTGGCGCACAACCTCACCGCCGCGCCGGAACACCGCTCGCTCGCCGCCTACCGGCAGCTCGGCGGCGGTACGCCCGGCGACTGGACCGACCGGCTGCACGGCGGTGTGCTGTTCGGGCTGCCGATGGGCACCGGGTTCTGTGCGCCGAGCCGGTGCGCGGACTGGCAGCTCTGGTGGGGAGCGGTCGCCCCGCTGCTGCTGCTCCTGGCCGGACTGCTCGCCCTCCGGGCACTGTGGGGACTGCGCCCGGCACCAGCCGGCGACGCCGCGATCCGGACGGCCCTGCCCGACGACGCCGCGATCCGGACGGCGCGGATCCGGCAGGGCGGGCGGCTGGCCCTGGTCGGGGCGGCGGCGGTGAGTCTCGCCGCGTACGCCGGCAGCGCCGCCGCCGGCACCACCCCGGTGGAAAGCTCCCGCTACCTGTCCTGCCTACTCGTCTCCCTGCCGGCGTTGCTCTGGCCACTCTGGTCGGCGGCCCGTGCGCACCCCGGCCGGCTCCCCGCCGGGCTGCGGCGCCTCGGGCGGGCCGGACTGGCCGCGGTGGCCGGGAGCGCGCTGCTGGCCACCGGGACGCTGGTCACCGAGGCGGACGACCTCACCCGGGCCGACGACCGGCGGCACGACCTGGTCGCCGCCCTCGACCGGCTCGGCATCCGGCACTTCTACACCGACTACTGGACCTGCTACCCGATCGTCTTCGCCAGCCGGGAACGGTTGGCCTGCGGGGTGATCCGGGACGACCTGCGCGCCGGCTGGGACCGCCATCCGGCGTACCCGGCGCGGGTGGCCGGGGCCGACCGGGTGGCGTACGTGCTGCCCGCCGGCACCGCACTGAGCCGGGCGGTCGCCGACTGGCTGGCCGTCTCCGGCACGCCGGTGACCCGGACGACCGTGCCCGGGTACGACATCCACCTGCCCGCCGCCCCGGTGGGCCTGCCGCTGCGCTGACGGCTAGGGTCGGCGGGCGTGAAGGTATGGATCCCGCACGAGCAGGGCCGGGCCCTGCTCGACCAGCTGCCCGGCGTCACCGTCGAGGCGGCCGAGAGCCCGGACCGGCTCCCCGGCGACCCGGCCGGGGTGCGGTTCTGGGTGCCGCCGTTCCTCTCCACCGGCAAGGTGGTCGAGCTGGCCGGCAGGCTGCCCGACCTGGAGGTGGTGCAGCTGCTCAGCGCCGGGGCGGACGTCTGGGTCGGTCGGCTGCCCGTCGGGGTGACCCTGTGCGACGCCCGGGGCGTGCACGACTCCGGCACCGCCGAGTGGGTGGTCACCGCGATCCTGTCCCGGCTGCGCCGCTTCGACACCCTGGCCCGGGCACAGGGTCGGCGCGAGTGGGCCTACGGTGACGTGGCCCCGACCGACGAACTGGCCGGCAAGCGGGTGCTGATCGTCGGCGCGGGGTCGATCGGCGCGGCGCTCCGGGCCCGGCTGGCGCCCTTCGAGGTGAGCTTCACCCTGGTCGCCCGGACCGCCCGTCCCGACGAGGGCGTGCACGGCGTCGACGAACTGCCCGCGCTTCTGCCGCAGGCGGACGTGGTGGTGCTGCTGGTGCCGCTGACCGACGCGACCCGGGGCCTGGTCGACGCGGCCTTCCTCGCCGCGATGGCCGACGGGGCCCTGCTGGTCAACGCGGCCCGGGGGCCGGTGGTCGACACCCCGGCACTGGTGGCCGAGCTGACCACCGGCCGGATCGCCGCCGCCCTCGACGTCACCGACCCGGAGCCGCTGCCGGCCGACCACCCGCTGTGGGAGCTGCCCAACGTGCTGATCACCCCGCACGTCGCCGGCTCGGTGCGGGGCCTGCTGCCCCGGGCCTACCGGCTGGTGGCCGAGCAGCTGCGCCGGCTGGCGGCGGGCCGGCCGCTGGCGAACGTGGTCACCGACGGCTACTGAGCCGGGCCGCGACCGGATCCGGGCTCGACGGCCGGTCGGTTCCCCGCTGACGGCCGGGCCCGGCGGGTCAGTCGTCCGCGCGGTCCGGGAGGGTCTGGCCGGTGACCGCGACGAGCCGGGGCAGGTCGGCACCGCGTACCGCCGGCAGGGCCACCCGTTCGCCGTCGTCGAGCCGGGCGACCGCCCGTCCCCTCGGGTCGGCGGCCAGCTCGACGATCCGGGCCCAGGGCAGTCGACGCTGCCCGAACAGCGCGCGGACCCGGACCTCCCGGGGGTCGGCGTCGGTGCCGGCCCGCCACGCCCAGATGGCGATCACCAGCGGGACGAGCAGCACCGGGAGGAAATACCACCGGGCGTCGGCGATCGGCAGCGCGCCGATGACGGCGACCACCGCCGCGACCAGGAGGGCCTGGCTGTGCCGGAAACGGAGAGTGTCGGTGCGACTCACCCCCCGATGATCCCACCTCCCGGGACCCGCCCCGGCGTCGGGCGGCGCCGCACCGGACGACGGTGACCGGGGTCACGGGCGGGGGCGCGTAACCGGCACGCGCCCGGGGTCGTTTCGGGAGCAGAGGTGTATCCGTTTCGCATCCGCCTCACCCGACCCCGCCCCTGGAGGTGACCGACGTGTCCCTCGCACCGCCACCCCGTGTTCCCGTACCGGTGCCGGAGCCCGCCGTCGTCGCGGTCGTGCTGCTGTTCGTCGTCGCCGGCCCGGCCACCCCCGCCTGCCGGGCCGCGGTCGCCACCGGCGGACTGTGCGCCGTCGCCCTGCTGCACGCCGTCGGGCCGCTCCCGGTGCCGGGACGCGCGCCCCGACCGGCCGGTGTCCGACTGCGGGCGGCGACCGAGGCGGTCGGCCTCGGGCTCGGCCTCGCCTTCGCCAGCTGGATGCTGCTGCCCGCCGGTGCCGCGCCGGTGCCCGTCCGGGCGGCCCTGGTGGTCGCCGCCGTCGGCATCTCGGCGGTCCTGGTCACCGCCCCGACCGATGGCCCGTCCCCGGTCGGGGCGGTCGTCTGGCGGGCGGGTGCCGTGACGGGCCAACTCGGCCTGGCCGGGCTGGTGCTGCTCCACGCCTACCGGGCCCCGCAGGAGGCGACGCTGCCGGTGGCTCTCCTGACCGCGGCGGGGGCGCTGCTGACCGCGTCCGGTGCCCGCCGGCTGGCCCGCGCGGCCCCGCCACAGCGCACCGCCCCGGGAGGGCTCTGGCCCCGGATCACCGCCCCGGCCGTGATCGCGGCCCTGGCCGCCGGCTACCACCTCGTCCGGGTCGGGGAGTTCGACCGCACCGAGGTCGTGCTCGGCCTGGCGGTGATCCCGCCGATGGTCGTCCGCGAGCTGCTGACCGTCGCGGACACCCGTCGCCTCGGTGGGCGGGAGGCCCGCGGTGCCGACGAGGGACTCCAGCGGGAGGCCCGCGACGCCGACGAGGGACGCCAGCGGGAGGCCCGCGACGCCGACGAGCGACGCCGTCCGGAGCCGGTGCCGGATCTCGCCGGCACCGATCACCTCACCGGACTGGCCGACCGGCGGGAGCTGCGTCGGGCGCTGACCGGTCGGCGGGCCGGGACGGGGGAACCCGCCACGCTGCTCGTGCTGGACCTGCACGGCCTCTGCGCCGTCGACGACGGCAGCGGGCCGACCGCGGGCGACCGGGTGCGCGTCGAGGCGGCCCGACGGCTGCGCGCCACCGCCGGTCCGGACGACCTGGTCGCCCGCCTGGCCGGGGACCAGTTCGCGGTGGTCGTCGGGAGCGGGTCGGTGCCCGCGTACGGGCTCGCCCTCCGCCTGCTCGACGCGCTCACCGCGCCGTACCGGCTGCCCGGCGCGTACGTGCGCCTGGAGGTGAGCATCGGGCTGGCCGACACCGCCGCCGGCAGTGCCGACGACGTGCTGCGGCAGGCGGACCTGGCCCGGCGGCGGGCCAGCCAGCTCGGCCGGGACCGGATCGAGTGGTACGACGTCTTCCTCGAGGAGCAGTTGGTCCGCCGGCTGGACCTGGAGCGGGAACTGGCCGGTGCGGTGGCCCGGGGTGAGCTGGACCTGGTCTACCAGCCGGTGCACGGGCTGGCCGACCGGGTGCCGGTGGGCACCGAGGCGCTGCTGCGCTGGCGCAGCCCCCTGCTCGGCACCGTGCTTCCCGCCGAGCTGATCCCGGTCGCGGTCGACCTCGGCCTGCTCGGCGAGGTGGGGCAGTGGGTGCTGGACCGGGCCTGCCGGCAGCTCGCCGCCTGGTCGGCGGTGCACCCGTCGCTCTGGATGGCGGTCAACGTGACCCCGGAGGAGCTGACCGCCGCGGACGTCGTCACCCGGGTGGCGGACACCCTCGCCCGGTACGGGGTGCCGGCCGAACGGCTGGTGGTCGAGGTCGGCGAGGCCGGGCTCGACGTCGACCTGCCGACCGTGGTGGCCCGGCTGGCCGGGCTGCGTTCCCTCGGCGTCCGGACCGCGCTGGACGACTTCCACGCCGGCCGTGCCTCGCTGCGGCGGCTGCGGGAGCTGCCGATCGACCTGGTCAAGGTCGATCCGCGGGCGGTCGGTGGCGGCGAGGGGGAGCAGCCCCTGGTCGACGTGGTGGCGAACCTGGCCCGGCGGCTCGGGCTGGAGGTCGTGGTGGAGGAACTGGAGTCGACAGGTCAGGTCGACCGGGCGTACCAGGCCGGCTGCCGGTACGGGCAGGGCTTCGCGCTCTCCCGCCCGGCGACCGCTGAGCGGGTGGAGGCGCTCCTGGAGGAGCACCCGTCACCCGGCGCGTTCGCCTGACCGGGGCGGCCCCAGCACCGGCCGTCGGCTCGCGCCTCGTGCTTGGTGCTGGGGTGGCGGCGGTCAGCGGGAGACGAGCCGGAGGGGTGAGGTCTGGGTGTGGGCCGGGGACGGCGTGGCGTAGCTGTAGTTCACGATCACCTGGTGCTGCCCGGCGTACCGGTACGGGCTGAGGATCTTCGTCACCGGGTCCAGGACGGCGAGCCGGAACAGCCAGCCGCGCTGTGCGGAGAGGCCCTGCCAGGCCGTGGTGTTGCCGGTGGCCCAGCCGTTGGGCAGGTCGAGGCAGAGCAACTGCCCCGGGCCGTTCGGGTTGCAGAGCTGGGCGATCACGTTCGACTGGTTGGAGATGGAGTACGACCAGTAGATCGTGTCGATCGATGAGGCCGCCGGGGCGCTGGACGGCGCGTTGACGGTGGTGCTGGAGTACCACCAGTTGGTCTGGTACAGGACGGGGCCGGTCGGGTTGACGACGTAGGCGGCGTCGGAGGCTTGGGCGGCGGAGGTGGGTAGCAGCACGGCGATCACGGCGACGATCACGATGCCGAATCTTCGGACGGTGGTCACAGGCGACCTCCATTCGTGGGAAGGCCACAAACCTAGCCTTGGGTGCCGTCCTGACTGCAGAGGGTAAACATCCATTGGTCGTCACCCGTCAGCAGGATGGCGATCGAGGCCGGCGTGGTGGCGTTAGGGTCGCTTCCCATGACGACCAGCAGCGACCCGGGGATCGACGCCCTCGCCGCCGCACTGCGACGGTTCGCCGACGAGCGCGACTGGGGGCAGTTCCACACGCCGAAGAATCTCGCCATGGCGCTCGCCGGTGAGGTGGGGGAGTTGCTCGCCGAGTTGCAGTGGCTGACCCCGGAGGAATCCGTAGCGGTCATGGCCGACCCGGGGGCCGGCGGCCGGGTCCGCGCCGAGATCGGCGACGTGATGATCTACCTGGTCCGGCTGGCCGACGCCCTCGGGATCGACCTGGTCGAGGCGGCCACCGACAAGCTCGCCGACTCGGCCCGCCGGTACCCCGTCGAAAATGCCCGGGGCTCAGCCGCCAAGGCTGCCGGGGAGTAGTCAGACCGGCTCCGGTTAGAGTCGTGGGCAGTAAGCGGTCCGACGGGCTTCCGCACCAGGGATATGCCCCCCATCCGCACGATCACTTCGTGCTGCCCGGGGGCTCCTGTCGATGTCGGCGTACCGAACGTCCGCAAATGGTCTGCTGCGTCTGTCCACTGAGGACACGCTCGTGGATGTACTGACCGAGCACGCCCGGTTCAACGGCCATGGTGCCGGCCCGGCCGAGAAGCGGTCGTGGGCAAGGAGCCTGCCGGTGCTGGCGCAGGATCTTGTCGACGCCGGGCTGAGCCAGGTAGAGGTGCTCGTCGAGTATCAGCTTCCGCTGACCAGCCGCCGGGTCGACGCGGTGCTCGCCGGCGTCGACCCCCGTACCGGTGAGCTATCTGGTCGTCGAGCTGAAGCAGTGGTCCTACGCGACCGCGTACGAGGACTCCGACACGCTCGTCGCCGTGGAGCAGGTGCCGGGTCCACGGCTGCATCCGGGTGTGCAGGTCGAGGAGTACTGCCGCTACCTGACCGACTTCCTCGGCATTCTCGGCCGGGACGCGAAGCCGCTACGGGGCGCGGCGTACCTGCACAACGCGGTCGACCGGGACGTCGCCGACCTGCTCGACCGTCCGGCGACCGAACAGAGCCGGATCTTCACCAAGCAGCGGCGCGGGCAGTGGCTCGACCACCTGCGGAGCCGCTTCGCTCCGGACTCCGGTGCGGGTGCCGGCGACCGCTTCCTGACCAGCACCGTCCGCCCGAGCCGGCACCTGCTGGCGTACGCGGCGGCGGAGCTGAAGGAACGCTCGCACTTCATCCTGCTCGACGAGCAGCGCGTGGCGTACGAGTTGGTCATGCACGCGGTGGAGCGGGCCCGGACGGGCAACCACAAGCGGGCCGTGGTGGTGGCCGGCGGACCGGGCAGCGGCAAGAGCGTCATCGCGCTGTCCGTCCTCGGTGAGCTGGCCCGGCGTAACCGGACGGTGTTGCACGCCACCGGATCCCGATCGTTCACCCAGACCCTGCGCCGCTATGCCGGTCGCGGGTCGACCCGGCTGCAGAGCCTGTTCAAGTACTTCAACAGCTTCATGAGCGCCGAACCGAACGACGTCGAGGTGCTGATCTGCGACGAGGCGCACCGGATCCGGGAGACCTCGGTCAACCGGTTCACCACGAAGGACCGGCGGACCGCCGCCCGGCCGCAGATCGAGGAGTTGTTCGCCGCCGCCCGTGTGCCGGTCTTCCTGCTCGACGAGCACCAGGTGGTGAAGCCCGGTGAGCTGGGCAACGTCGAGGTCATCTCGGCCTACGCGGAGAAGCTGGGGCTGGAGGTGGAGGTCGTCTCGCTGCACGACCAGTTCCGCTGCGGCGGCAGCGAGGCGTACGAACAGTGGGTCCTCGACCTGCTCGGCCTCGACGGTGGGGAACCCACGGTCTGGACCGGCGACGGCCGGTTCGACGTGCACGTGGTCGACTCGCCGGAGGAGTTGGAGGCATACCTGGCCGAGCGGCAGGGTGTGAGCGGGACCGCGCGGATGTCCGCCGGGTACTGCTGGCCCTGGAGCGATCCCCGCCCGGACGGCACGCTGGTGCCCGACGTGACCGTCGGCGGCTGGGCCCGGCCGTGGAACGTCAAGAGCGAGCGGAGCGTGGGCGACGCGCCGGGCAGCGCGTTCTGGGCCACCGATCCGAACGGCTTCGGTCAGGTGGGATGCGTCTACACCGCGCAGGGCTTCGAGTACGACTGGTCGGGCGTGATCATCGGCCCGGACCTGGTGGCCCGGGACGGGAAGCTGGTCACCCGGCGCGCGGAGTCGAAGGATCCGGCGTTCCGCAGCCGCAAGGCGGTCAGCGACCTCGAGGCGGACCGGCTGATCCGTAACACCTACAAGGTGCTGCTGACCCGCGGCCTGCGCGGCACGGTCATCTACGCGACGGACCCGGAGACCCGGGAGCACCTGCGTGGCCTGGTCCGGGTCGAGCGGGCCCCGGAGACCCGGTACGAGGTCGACCGGGACCGGTAGCCACCAGCGCGCGACGCTGGGTACAGCGGTGGAGGAGCTGGTCGGCCGGGTCTGCGCGTTCACCGACAGGTCGCGGGCGTACTTCACCGTCGCCGGACACCCCGGCGACGGGTGGCGTCCAGCTCCGGCCGTTCCGCCATCTCCGCAGTTCAGGCGTGACGTCGAGGGTATCCCGGCGAGCCGGGACGGCATTGTCGCTTGGCTGACGGAATGTCGACCCTGGCGTCCTTCCACAGTGGCCGGTACCGTGCACGGGATCGTAGGGCGGCTTGACAACCGGGGAGTGGTGCGAATGATCGCGCGGGGGCGCACGGTGCGACATGCGTGAGGACTCACCGCGCTGGGAGCAGATCAACCCGAGTGCGTTCCAGCACGAGCAGGAGGGCCTGCGCGAACTGGCGTCGTACCTGCCGGACGCGGAGCCGTACCACGTCTGGGCGAACGTGGAGTTCGTCGGCACCGACGGCTCGATCAACGAGGTCGACGCGCTGGTGCTCACCCGAAGCGGTCTCTACGTCATCGAGCTGAAGCACTGGCAGGGCAGCATCGCCGGGGACGGCCAGCAGTGGCGCCGCAGGCTCCCCAGCGGGCGTGTCCGGGTGGAGGACAGCCCGCTGATCCTCGCCAACCGCAAGGCCAAGCGGCTGCGCAGCGTCATCCAGCAGTACGCCCCGCCCACCGCGAAGATCCCGTTCGTCCACGCGGCGGTCTTCCTGCACGCCCGCACCATCCGCTCCGAACTGGACGACATCGGCCGCCAGCACGTCTACGGCCTCGACGGCAACCCCGGCCGGCTCGACAGCCTCAAGCGGATGCTCCTCGCCCCGCCCACGGACGTCCGGCACCACGTCGACGCCGTCCGGGGCCGGCAGATCGTCGAGCTGGTCAAAGGCGCGAAGATCCGCCCCTCGGTGGCCGACCGCCGGGTCAACCAGTTGCAACTGCACCAGCGTCCCTTCGCCGAGGGCAACGGCTGGCAGGACTTCCTCGCCGACCACACCGTCGACCCCACCCAACTGCGCCGGGTCAGGTTCTACCTGACCAGCCGGGCCGCCGAGGAGGACGTACCGGCGATCCGGCACGCCGCCGAGCGGGAGTTCCGCCTGCTGCAGGGCATCCACCACCCGGGCATCGCCCGCGCGCTCGACCTGGTCGAGCACCCGTGGGGGCCGGCGGTCGTCTTCGACCACCACAAGGACTGGGTACGCCTCGACCAGTGGCTCGGCGAGCGGGACGGCAAGCTGCAACTGGCCCAGCGGCTGCAACTCGTCCAGGATCTCGCCGAGATCGTCGACCACGCGCATTCCCGGCGGCTCTCGCACCGCTCCCTCAACCCCCGGGCCGTCTACGTCTGTGACCCGGAGAGCGCCCGCCCGACCCTGGTGGTCACCGACTGGCAGACCGGCGGCCGGATCCCCGGCACCCGGCTCACCTCGCTCGGCGCGGCCACCGACCCGGCCAGCCTGGAACTCTTCTTCGACGACGCGGTCCGCCGCTACCAGGCCCCCGAGGCGGCCACCCTCGACAGCCTCCCCGGCCACCAGCTCGATCTCTTCTCACTCGGCGCGCTCGCGTACCGGATCTTCTCCGGGGTGGAGCCGGCGGCCTCCGCCGAGGAACTGGTCGTCGCGGTCGCCGACGGCGGCCTGCAACTCGCCGCGGTCGCCGACGGCATGCCGCAGTACCTCGTCCAGGCCATCTACGACGCGACCCGGGGTGATCCGGCCCAGCGGATGAAGCGGGTCGGCGAGTTCCTCCAATGGCTCGACGCGGTGTGGGAGGAGCTGACCGCGCCGGAGCCGGAGCCGGTGGTCGACCCCCTGCACGCCCACCGGGGCGACGTGCTCGACGGTGGCCTGCAGGTGCTGCGCAACCTGGGCAGCGGGGCGACCGCCATCGCCCTGCTGGTCGCCGAGGACACCCCGGAGGGGCGGCGCGAGCTTGTGCTCAAGGTGGCCCGGGACGAACAGTACGCCGACCGCTTCGCCGCCGAGGCGCGTACCGTCGACAAGCTCCGCGACTCCCGGGTGGCCGCGCTGGCCCGTGGCCCGGTGAAGGTCGGCCGCCGCACCGCCCTACTGCTGGAGAACGCCGGCGAACGCACCCTCGCCGAGGAGCTGCGCGGCGGCCGGCTCGCCCTGGACCTGCTGGAACGCTACGGCCGGGACCTGCTGGAGATCGTCGCCTTCCTCGACGGTCAGGGCGTCTGGCACCGCGACATCAAACCCGCGAACCTCGCCTCCCGCCCCCGGCCGAAGGACAAGCAGCCGCACCTCTGCATCTTCGACTTCTCCCTGGCGTCCGTCCCCGCCGACCAGCTCCGCGCGGGCACCACCGGCTACCTGGACCCGTTCCTCGGGCCGCCGCGCCGGCTGCGCTACGACGCCGCCGCCGAACGGTTCGCCGTCGCCGTCACCCTCTACGAGATGGCCACCGGCGCGCTGCCGAGGTGGGGTGACGGGGCCAACCCGGCCACGGTCAGCGTCGAGGTCACCCTCGACCCGGCCGCCTTCGACCCGGCCGTCGCGGACCGGCTGGTGGCCTTCTTCGCCAAGGCCCTCGCCCGGGACACCGCCGCCCGCTTCGACACCCTCGACGAGATGACCGACGCGTGGCGGGCCATCTTCCGGGAGATCCCGGAACCGGCGGCGGTCACCGACGACACCGGCAGTCCCGCGCCGCTCGGCCGGACCTCGCCGTTGGAGGGCACCGAGCTGACCGCCCGCGCCCGCTCCGCCCTGGAACGGCTCGGCATCACCACCGTCGGCGAACTGCTCGACGCCGAACCCTCCGCGCTCACCCGGGCCAGGGGCGTCCCGGATGCCACCCGCAAGGAGATCCTGGCCCGCACCCGCGAGCTGCGCGACCTGCTCGACGCCACCGGCACCGCGCCGCCCGGCCCGACCACAGCCCCGCAGGCGCAGGGGATCGAGGCGCTCTGCGCCACCCTGCTGCCCGCCCCGACCGGCCGCGCCACCTGGCACCGCACCGCCCTGCAGGTGCTGCTCGGTCAGGCCGCCACCGGCGACGGCGACTACCTGCGCTGGCCCTCCCAGGCGGACGCGGCACGGGCGGTCGGCAAGAGCCAGCCGGAGCTGTTCCGCGCGATCCGGCGCGCGGTCGACCGGGACTGGCAGCCCCACCCGGCCCTGACCCTGGTCCGCGACGAGATCGTGGTCCTGCTCGACGGGCGCGGCGGGGTGATGTCCGCCGAGGAGATCGCCGAGGCCCTCATCGCCGCGCGCGGCTCCTACACTCCCGAGCCGAAACGCACCGCGCAGGCGATCGGCCTGGTCCGGGCCGCCGTGGAGACCGAACTGGCGCGGGGCGGCGACGCCCGGATCGCCATGCACCGGCTGCGCGGCACCGAAACCGTCCTGATCGGCCGGGAGCCGGACGACCCGACCGCCGAGGGCAGCGCGGCGGACCTCCTCGCGTACGTGACGCGGTTGGGGAGGCGGGCCGGCGCGCTGGCGGCGGCGGACCCGCTGCCCAGCCGGGGCCGGGCCGTCGACGAGCTGCGGGCCCTGGAGCCGCCGCCGGCCGGCATGCCCGCGCTCAGCGACGCCCGGCTGCTGCAGCTCGCCGCCGCCGGCAGCGGCGGTGGCGTCGCGGTCAACGCGCAGGGCCAGCTCTACCCGGTGGGGATGCCCGCCGGGCGCGCGCTCCGCCTCGCCGCGGGCGCGCTGGTCGGCCAGACCCTTGACGCCGACACGGTACGCGCCCGGGTGCGCACCCGCTTTCCGCGCGCCGAGGAGCTGCCGCCCCGGCCGGCGCTGGACGCCCTGCTGCGCGACATCCCGCTGGTGTGGGACGCGCCGAACAGCCGGTACACCCCGCCGGACCGGACGTCCTCGGTCACCGGCACCCGGATGGTCAGCACGGTCGCGCCGATCCTCGCCCCGGACGCCGCCGCCCGGACCACCGCCCGGCTCCACCAGACGATCGACCGGCGCGGCTTCCTGGTGGTGCTCACCTCGATCCGCCGGCCCGCCGCCGCCCGCCGGGCGCTGCTGGAGCGGCTCGACCCGGTCGAGGTGGACGTCACCGCGATCCTGCTCGACCGGCTCCGCTCGCTCGGCTTCCCCTGGGAGTCGATCGTCGCCGCCGACAACGGCTCACCCACCGACCCGGATTTCCGCTCCCTTGTCGAGCTGGTGCAGCACGAGGTGATGCCGACCATCGAGCAGACCCTCGCCGGGACCGACCGGCCGGTGCTGATCACCGAGGCCGCCCCGCTGGTCCGCTACCAACAGCTCCGGCTGATCCAGGAGCTGGCCGACCCGACCCGACCCCGCCCGGCCGCCCGACTGCTGCTCGTGCCGGTCCGCAGCGCCGGATCGGTGTCCCTCGACGGCCAGCAGCTCCCCCTCACCTCGCCGGCCAGCCAGTCGCTGTGGCTGCCCGAGGAGTGGATCGACGCCGCCACCCCCGCCACCACCCCCGGAAGGAACACCGCTCGATGATCGCGCTGAAGGCGCTGCAAGGCCAGGTCACCGCCCTCACCGACGACCTGCGCGGTCAGGTCTACCGGGACTCGGAGCTGCACTCCTCGCTGGAGAAGGAGCACGGTGCGGCCACGGAGGCCAAACGGACCGCCGGCGCCTTCGAGACCTGGCTGGAGGACATCCTCGACCAGGCGGCGGTGGCCTGGGTGCTGGGCTGCGTCTTCGTCCGCTTCTGCGAGGACAACAACCTGGTCGAGCCGCTCTGGATCGGCGGCCCCGAGCCGACCGCCCCCGTCGAGCGGGCGTTGGCGAACCGCCAGCAGCACCTGATCGAGAACCCCCGGCACCACGACCGGGAGTGGCTGCGCGAGGCGTTCGGCTACCTGCGCACGCTCAAGGCGACTGGCAAGATCTTCGACGAGCACAACCCGGTGTGGCGCTTCCCGATCAGCGGCGAGGCCGCCGAGAAGCTCTCCGACTTCTTCCGGCGCGGCCCCGGGCTGGTGTCACTGCGCAAGGACGACCTGGACACCCGCTTCCTGGGCGACCTCTACCAGGACCTGTCCACGCACGCGAAGAAGACTTACGCGCTGCTCCAGACCCCGGAGTTCGTGGAGGAGTTCATCCTCGACCGGACCTTCGAACCGGCGGTCAAGGAGTTCGGCCTGTCGGAAACCTCCGTCATCGACCCGACCTGCGGCTCCGGCCACTTCCTGCTGGGCGCGTTCAAGCGCCTGGTGAACCTATGGAAGAAGCGCGAACCGGCCACCGACATCCGAGTACTGGTGGAGCGCGCACTCGGCCAGGTGACGGGCGTGGACATCAACCCGTTCGCGGTGGCGATCGCCCGCTTCCGGCTGCTCATCGCCGGAATGAAGGAGTGCGGGCTGACGTCGCTCGAACGCACGCCGGGTTGGCCGGTACGGGTGGCGACGGGCGACTCACTGTTGCACTGGGGACGGACGTCCCGGCACCAGGGTGATCTGATGGCGCAGCTTGAGGGGCGTGACGCCTTTGCGTACGCAACCGAGGATGCCGATGTGCTTGGCCATTACCTCGAAGAGGGACAGTACACGGTGGTGGTCGGCAACCCGCCCTACATCACCGTCGCAGACCAGGCCCGCAATCAGCTCTACCGAAGCATCTACCCCGAGGTCTGCCATCGGCAGTACGCGCTTACGGTGCCTTTCGCCAAGCGCTTTTTTGATCTGGCGAGAAGGTCGGACGAGAACGGCGAGGGAGCTGGTCACGTCGGCCAGATTACCGGCAACGCTTTCATGAAGCGTGAGTTCGGCAGGAAGCTAATTGAGGATTACTTCGCCTACCAGGTTGAACTGACTGAAGTCATCGATACTTCCGGTGCCTACATTCCAGGTCATGGCACACCGACCGTAATTCTCGTTGGTCGCGCCAAGGACCGGCGTCGCCACGCGACCATCCGCGCGGTCCTCGGTATCCGAGGAGAACCGTCGCAGCCGGCCATACCTGCAGAGGGGATGGTGTGGTCATCGATTGTAGCCAACATCGATTCCCAGGGGTCTGGCTCTGAGTGGGTGAGCGTTCATGACACCGATAGGTCTCGCCTGAACGCCTATCCGTGGAGCCTGTCCGGCGGTGGTGCTGGCGAATTGCACTCCGCCCTAAGCCTTGGCCGGCGGCGACTGGATTCTGAGATCGAGGTTATCGGCCGCACGACCCATACTGGACTGGACGAGGCGTTTTACCTGCCTGCTACCTCGGCGGCGACGCGAGGATTGGCCGAGGCGGTTGTGCCGGTAGTTCTCGGCGAAGACGTCCGGGATTTTAATCTGACAGCGCCGACCGTGACCATGTTTCCCTATGACGAAGCCGGTAATCCGCGTCCCCTTTCGAGCAAGGAGGAGGGTTACTACTGGCTGACGCGCGCGTGGCTACGATCCAGGCTGGATTTCGGCAGCACCCCGGAGGAGCGTGGGCTGCGCTGGTGGGATCACAGTATGTTCTTCCCCAAACGCTATCGTGTTGGCTCTTCAATTGCCTTTGCTTTTGTGGCGACGCATAACCACTTCGTGTTGGACCGAGGGGGGAAGGTTTTTAAGCAGTCTGCGCCGGTCATTAAGTTGCCGGAGGAGGCGAGTGAAGATGATCATCTACGACTCCTTGGTTACTTGAACAGTTCAACCGCCTGCTTTTGGCTGAAACAGGTTAGCCACAACAAGGGGAATGGTGGAATTGGTGGTGGGATTGGCGACGAAGATTGGGAGCCAAGGTATGAGTTTACTGGGACCAAGCTTCAAGATTTTCCGCTGCCCGAGGTCTATCCATTCGGGCGAGCGCGGCTACTCGACTCGCTGGCGCAGCAACTCGCCAGTCTGACGCCCGCAGCGGTCGCTGCTGTACCGGGCCGTGAACGGATGAATCTAGTGTGCGTCGATTACCACTCGACCCGCGCGCAGATGATTGCCGTGCAGGAGGAGTTGGACTGGGAGGTCTATCGGCTTTATGGGCTGCTGGATGAGGACCTGACCTGTGCCGAGCCGCCGGAGCTGAAGCTGGGGGAGCGCGCGTTCGAGATTGTGCTGGCGCGGAAGATGGCGGCCGGCGAGGTGGAGACGCAGTGGTTCGCGCGGCACGGGTCGACGCCGATCACGGAGCTGCCGGCGCACTGGCCGGAGGAGTACCGAAGGCTGGTGGAGCGGCGGATCGAGGTCATCGAGTCGGATCGCAACATCGCGCTGATCGAGCGGCCGGAGTGCAAGCGGCGATGGGCCACCGAGGGCTGGGACGCCATGCAGGCGAAGGCGCTGCGGGAGTGGCTGCTCGACCGGCTGGAGGCTCCCGAGCTGTGGGGTGACCGGCCGACGCCGCAGTCCGTGGCGCAGCTCGCCGACAAGGTGCGCCACGACGAGGATTTCCGTTCGGTGCTGGAGCTGTGGGTCGGGCGGGACGACTACGACCTGACCAAGACGCTCGCCAAGCTTGTCGCTGAGGAGCACGTCCCCTACCTGCCCGCCTACCGCTACAAGCCGTCCGGGCTGCGCAAGCGGGTGCAGTGGGAGCGCACCTGGGCGCAGCAGCGCCTGGAGGACGCGGGCGAGAGCGTGGACATCAAGGTCCCGCCGAAGTACACCTCGGCCGACTTCGCCAAGCCGTCGTACTGGCGGGCGCGGGGCAAGCTCGACGTGCCGAAGGAGCGCTTCATCTCGTACCCAAAGGCGGGCCGCGACAGCGACGGCACGGAACTGCTCGGGTGGGCCGGGTGGGACCACCTCGCGCAGGCCCAGGCGCTGGCGACCGTCTACCTCGACCGGAAGCTCCAGGCGGCCTGGCCGGCGGAGCGGCTACTGCCGATCCTCGCCGGGATCAACGAGCTGGAGCCGTGGCTGCACCAGTGGTACGCCGACGAACGCCCCGACTTCCCCGGCTCCCCGGCGCAGTTCTTCACGGACCTTGTTGACGCCGAGCTGTCGCAGCTCGGTGCCGACCGGGCGACCCTGCTGACGCTGCGGGGCCTTGCCGTCGAAGGCCGCGACCGTGCGTAGGAGCATGGGTGACGTGCCGAGCGCCGGGAAGCTGCGCGGTTTCTTCGACGGCTTCGAGGGTTACCGCAGTGCGCGGGTCGCAGACCTGGACCGGGTGCTCCGTTCGGGCATCGTGGCTTTGGACACGAACGTGCTCCTCGACCTGTACCGGTACGCGCGGGAGCCCCGGAACCAGATCTTCTCCGCGCTGGAGGCGGTGGCCGGCGCGCTGTTCTTGCCCGCGCAGGTGCTGACGGAGTTCTGGCGCAACCGGGACGAGGTCATGCGGGAGGTCATCGCCACGAACTCGGTGGGTGGCCTTCGGGAGGCCCGCAAGAAGGCGGCGGGTGAGATTTCCGCCTGGGGTAACCGGACGATGTCCGGCAGCGAGGCCGCAGAGCTGCATACGTTGCTGGATGCCGCTTTCCGGCAGGTGATCGCTCGCGTCGAGCAGGGTGGGAGCGGGCTCAACCTTCGTGACGCGCTTCGGGATCTCAAGGAGGATCCCGTGCTGGCGCGGCTCGAAGCGTTGTTCGACGGTCGCGCCGGCGAGCCCTTCACCCCCGAGCGGTTCGCGGAGCTGGTCGCCGTCGGTCGGGAGCGGTTCGCGCGTCGACTGCCGCCCGGCTACCTGGACGCGGAGAAGGCGGATCAGCAGGAGGAGGGCACCGGCGACTACCTGATCTGGGAGCAACTGATCGCGTACGCCGCAGCCGAGCGCAAGGATCTCCTCTTCGTCACCCGTGACCGCAAGGAGGACTGGTGGCGGCTCGATGCTGCTCGGGAGCCCATCGGGCCGCGGGTCGAGCTGATCAAGGAGATGGCCGACCGGGCTGGCGTCGGCTTCTTTATGGCGTTGCCGCAGGACTTCCTGGAGTTGGCGGCCGAGGCGTTCAAAGTCGAGGTCAGCGAGAGCACGCTCGACACCACCGAGCGTATGGCCGAGGAACCCGAGCCCGAAGGACCGCTGCCGTGGACCCGCGAACTGTTCGAGACGCTGCTGACCCGACTTGACGAGTGGAACTATCCGCTGCGGGTCGATGTGCTCCGGGAGGCGGCGCGGGACCCGAAGGGCTTCATCCCTCGTCGCCGGATCTACGAACTCGGCGAGTACCCGGACGAACGGCTCCTGGTCGGGTTCACTCGGCCGATCATCAACGCGATGCGCACCCTTGAGGAGACGGGCGACCTGCCTGGAGGGCTCGAACCGGCCTTGCGCGCCCACTATCTCCGGCCCGGCAAGGCAGAGGGCTTCGTCGTGCCCCGGTCCATCGTCGAATGCGTAGCCGGTGAGGACTGACAGGCTCGAACAGGGCGACAGGAAGCTACAGCGCTAACCACCTTGGCAGGGTGAGCAGAGGGGACGGGTTGTGGGAAGAACTGGGCATTTTGCCTACGCGGTCGGTCAGCGGGTCGACAGCCAGTGGAGGAGGCGAACGGTCCACTTCACCGAGCTTATGCAGGAGACGCTGCCCATCATGCGGGGCGTCCTGATCTCCGTTGCTCTTCGCGGCCAGACGATCACCTACAAAGAGCTTTCGATTGCCATCGACCAGCGGTACCACTACCGCCAGCTTGGTGATCTTCTTGATGTGCTGTCGCAGGACTGCTTTGATCACGATGAACCATCGCTTGCTGCGTTGGTAACCCGCGGTGACACGCGTGAGCCAGGGGATGCCTTCATCGGAGACGCAGGGACTGAGCAGACCGCCTGCTACCAGTATTGGTCCGATCGAAGAAAGTCGTAGGTGCCGCTTGCTGCCCCGTCTCAGGCCCCATGGTTTGCGCGACGAGCAGCGGGCCAGGACGCGTGAACGCCCCGGGCGGGCCGGGGCGTTCGTACTGCGCGGGCGTCAGTGGGTGGTTCTCGTGGCCCGCACGAAGGTGGTCCAGGCGGTGGGGGTGAAGGTGAGGGCCGGGCCTGCCGGGTCCTTGCTGTCGCGTACGGCGACGAGGCCGGGCAGGTTGTCAGCCACCTCGATGCACTCGCCGCCGTTGCTGCCGCTGCGGGTGCTCTTGCGCCACCGGGCACCGGTCAGATCAGCCATGGTGTACCTCCCCAACGATCTTGTCGATCAGCCGCCTCGATTGTCCCTGGTCGAAAGCGAGTTCATCGATGCTCATCCAGACCTTCTCATATGCGGCGAATTCCTGGGGCCGGTCGAGGTACAGCGCACCGGTCCACGACTCGCTGTAGACAACTGGCGGTTCGGGTGTTGTCCGGGTGCCTGGCGGGAACTCCAGCATCACGAACGTGCCAGCTTCGACGCCACGATGGAGCCCAGCCGTAAGCGGCAGCACGCGGATCGAGACGTTCGGTCGTTCGCTGAGCGCGAGCAGGTGCCGGAGCTGGCTCGCCATCGTTGCGCTGCTACCTACGACCCGCAGTAGCGCTGCCTCGGAGAGAACGACCGCGCATCGAGGAGCCGGCGGCAAACGGCGGCTCAGGAGCGCTTGCCGCTGTAGTCGCACCTCAACCAGCCGTTCCCGCTCGTCGTCACCGACCTCGGATCGGTGCTGGTATACGGCGTGGGCGTACTCCCTCGTTTGCAGAAGTCCCGGAATCATCGCGTCGTAGAAGAACCTGAGCCGGTGGGCTGCCTGTTCCAGGCCCACGTACAGCTCGAACCACTCCGGTATGGCGTCGCCGTAGGCGTGCCACCAGCCTCTTGCCTTCGTCTCGCTCGCCAGGGCAGCCAGTGCACCGGTCAGCTCCGGGGTGGCGTCGTAGAGCTGGCACATCGCCCGGACGTCCACCGAGCGCACCGACCCGAGGCCGCTCTCGATCCGCCACACCTTCTGCCGGCTGCACTCCAGTGCCTCGGCCGCCGCGTCCAGGGTGACCCCCGCCTCGGTGCGCAACTGTCGCAGCGCCCGACCGAGCTGCCGTCGCGGCACCGTCGAACCCATGTCTTCGGCCAACGATCACGCCTCCATCCGTTTTTTTAACATCCGGAACACCGCCTCTGGAATACCTAACTGTTGGGCATAAATAAGTCAAGAATCGGGGCCGGAAAATGTTGCGCCAGTGCTGGTCAGGGCCGCAGGATGGCCGTGGCGCGGCGGTCTCCGCTTCCCCCGGTTCCGGCCGCCGCGTCCACTTCTCTGACGTCCTGACCTGCGGGTATAGGTCGTCTTCGCGATTACGGAAAGGAGCGGGTCGCCCCGTGCGCGCATTTCTCCGTCGAGCTGTCGAAATTGGTCGCCGCGCGATTGGCATTCGGTGGGAATCCCAGCGAGAACCGGTCCGCTCGGAGGCTCCCAGCGGGCGCGGGACCGCGTACCGGAGTCGGGCGGCCGGACCGCTGCGGCCCTGGCAGGTGCGCGACCGGCTGTTCACCCCGCGCGGCCGGCACGGGGTGGACGCGGCCGAGGTGCGGATCTTCCTCGACCGGGTCGCCGACGACCTGGCCGCCTGCTACGCCGAGGTGGCCCGTGCCCACGCCGAGGCCGACCGGGTCAGGGAGGCCCTGCGGCAGTGGCAGACCGAGATGGCCCAGCGCGGATCAATGGCGGGTGCCCGGTGAGCGAACGGTTCGTGGCGCACCTGCCGTTCACCGCCACCGACCTGCCCGCCGCCCGGCAGTTCGCCGGCACCCTGGCCCGCTCGGTGAGCTTCCTGTCCGAGGTGGACGCCGCCGAGGTCACCGTCAGCTTCGAGGACGAGCAGGGCGTACGGCATCGGGTCTTCTGTGACCTGCCCCTGGCCGACCGCCGCCGCTGCGTGCGCCGGGTCGACCACGACGGACCCTGCTCACCGAAGAGGCCCCGATGAGCGGGACCGCCCCGGCCGGCGATGTGGCCGGCTGCCCGGAGTGTGCCGGCAGCGGTTGCCCGCGCTGCCACTGGCGGGGTCGCCGCCGGGCCCAGATCCTGCTCACCGTCGCCAACCGGGACACCGGCGCGGTCGCCTCGCACCGGGTGACGCCCGCCGACCTGGACCCCCGCCCGGACCCGGCGGGTGGCTGGGTGGCCGACCTGACGCCCCGGGTACGCGAGCTGGCCGCCACCGTCGCCGCCGCGCTCGACCCCGACCCGCTGCTGGTGCGCCTGCCGCCGCAGTGGCGGCCCGACCTGCCCGCCGCCGACCGGCACGCCCACCTGGCGGACGCCCTCGCCGACGCGGCACGCCGCCAGCCGTGGCGGCTCTGGCTGGGCGGACCGGCCGCCGTGCCCCCGGTGGACCCGGCCGCCCGGCTGGCCCGGCTCTGCCGCCTCGCCGACCTGCTCCTGGTCGACCTGGTGGTGGAGGTGCGTCGGCACGGCGACACCCTCCGCTGGGCCGTCCGGTACGAGGTTCCCGGCTCGCCTGTTCCGGCCGGTCCGTTCGTCGGGAGCCCCGACCTGGCGACCGCGTTGGTCCGCACCGACGTGCCGGACGCCCTGACCGGTCTCGCCGAGCGGGGACTGACCGCGCCGGCCCGGCTGCTCGAAGCGGGTCTGGCGTTCCCGGGTGCGCCGCCCGGCGGGCCGATGGGTCCGGTGCCGTCCGATGGGTCGCCGCGCCCGAGGCCGGGCGGGCCGCTGACCCCGGTGCCGCCCGCCGGGCACGTCGACGATCCGGTCCGCCGGCTGGAGCGGCGCGTCCGCGCCGAGCTGGTCGCGCCGGTTGAGGGCACCGACCGGCCGGGCGCGCAGGCCACCCGGCGGGACGGCCACTGGTGGCACTCGGGCCTACGCGCTCCCGCCCGCCCCGACGGTCCACGCGACCAGCCGACGCTGTACCGGGTCGTCGAGCCACCCGACCCGGCGTACCTCGGTGAGGTCGTGCCCGGCGGCCCCTGCCCGGACTGCCGGGCGGAGAGCTTGACCCGGGCCTGCCGGTGCGTGGCCGGCGGTCGCCCGGCCACCGACTGCGACCGCTGCCGCGGGACCGGCCGACGGCGGTCCGCGCTGCGCTGCGCCACCTGCGGCGGCAACCGGCGGCTGCGCCGCAGCGTGCTGGTCACCATCACCGACCTGCGGCACCGGGTGGTGCACCTGACCTGGCACGCCGGCACCCCGGAGGTGACCTGCGAGGTCACCACCACCCCCGGCGGGCGGCCGGTGGTGCGGCTTCCCGAGCGGTACCGGCTGGGCGCCTGGGCGCGCGTGTTCGGCGTACGCCCGGAGGACCTGGCGGAGGCCGACGGCGGCCACGCCATCCCCCGTGAGCTGCGCGACGGGTGCGTCACGCTGCCCTGGCCGGGTGCCGACCCGGTGGGGGAGTACCTCCGTGCGGTGGGTCGGGGGCTGCCCGCCGGCCGGCTCGTCGTCACCGCGCTACGACCCGACGTGCCCCCGCTGGCCGAGCTGGTCCGGCTGGTGGTCGGCCTGGACCTGGCGCTGCACGTCAGCCTCCTCGACCTGCGGCAGCACGCCGGGCATCCGCTACGGGCCGACGGTCGATACTGGGCCGTGGAGCTGCGCCCCCGGGACGCCCCGGTGCACCCGGACGACCTGCCGACCCGACCCAGCCTGGCGGCGGCCCTGGAGGACTGCCTCGTCCACCTCGCCGACGACCTGGCCGGGCTGGTGCCGGCCGACCCGGACGTGCCGCTGCCGGTGCCCGGCACGAGCCCCTGCGCGCCGGTGCCGGACCCGGAGCCGGGCCTGCTGCGGCTCGCCGCCGCGCACCCCGGCCGGGCGGTCACGCTGCGCTTCACCCGTGCCGGCCACACCGCCCACCGGCATGACGACGACGGCGTACGCCGGCTGGCGGACCAGGGTCACCTTCCGGCGTGACGTCGACAGCCCGCCCGGGGTGGTGGTCACGTGCCGGCCGGAAGGGTCCCGGGGGCGAAACGCTCGAAGAGCTGGCGGATCTCGTCGCGTCCGCGCCGGACGGTCCGCAGCAGGGCCGCCGGGTCCGCCCCCGGTGGCAGCGGCACGTCCGTGGTCAGGTCGCGGATGCCGAACCCCCGGGACATCCAGGCGGCGAGGGCACGGCGGTGCCGGGCGAGGTCGGCGTCGTCGGGCAGGGCCCACACGTCCGTCCGGTACGCCGTGTCGTCCCGACCGGTCCCGGCAAGCAGCCCGGAACGGCGGATGAGGCAGGGATAGCAGCACCCGCACTGGGCGAAGCGGCTGGCACCACGGTTCTCGGGAGGCTGACCACAGCTCACCGTCTCCGCCAGGGTGGGCAGCGGCAGGCCGGCGGTCAGCGCCCGACGGCACACGTCACCCTTGGTGTCGTCCACCAGCGGGTTGACCACCGTCACGTCTCCGCCGACGGCCGCGATGAGCCGGTTGAGCAGGTGCAGGGTGCGCGGATGCACCGATCGGGTGGAGGAGGCGGCCAGCCGGGAGGCGGTCAGCGGAGGATTGACCGCGAGCTGCCCGTTCTCGGGTACGGCGACCTCGCGGACCCGGTGCGCGGCGGCGACGTGGACCGCCGTGGCGAGGTAGAGCAGCCCCCGCGAGCGCGAGCTGAGTTCCAGTGGCGGCCCGAACCCCTTGACCTGTTGCAGCACCTGCCGGCGTTCCACCGCTCGTGCGCCCAGTCGGCGGAGGGCGGCGAAGACCTGGTTCTGGCGGGTCTTCAACGTCCCCTCGTAGTAGGAGACCAGCAGGAGCGGGCCAGCGTCCACGCCGATCCGCTGCGCCACCCAACCGGTGGAGTCCAGGCCCCCGGAGAAGAGCGTGACCTCCTCGGCCGGGTCACCCTCGAACAACCGGGTCGGTACGGTCCGGAGCGCTGCCGCACCGCCGTGGAAGCCCACCGTCCAGCGGTCCGCCGTGAGCAGCTCCAACAGGGCGGTGAGCAGTGGCTCCACCCGGTCGGACCACCGTTCCGGCTCGATGACCTGGACCGACAGGGTGAGATCCCGGGTCCACCGGTCCGGGGCGGTGGCCCGGCGGGAGAGCTTGTCGACGAGGTACACCGCCTTGGCGACCTGGAGCAGGTCCTGGGCCCAGACCGGCGGTACGTCCGGGGCCGGGGCAAGGTTGTTGGTGATCGCGCTCGGGCCGGCGCGGAAGTGCCGCTCGTCCAGGGCCCGGTAGTGCCCGGGGAACCGGCGGTAGCGGCCGGTGGTGAAGTGGTAGGCGTGGCGGCCGGTGGTCATGGATGCTCCTCCCGCAGACCGAGGGCAAGCTCCACCGCGTCGGTCACCAGCTCCCGCGCGGTCTCCGCGAGCCGGCCGGGGCCGGGTGCCCGACGCTCGGCCCCGTCGCACGGGTCGGGGATCAGGTCGACGACCTTCCGGGCGACGGCTGCGGTGATCAGACCGGTGGGGTCGACCGGCAGCACCAACGGGACGCTCTCGGCGATGCTGGCCCGGACGAACTCACCCATGAACTCGCCGAAGAAGAACCGGTAGGCGGTGCAGAACACTTCTCCGGTGACGCGGGCCGACGGGACGCCGGAGTGGACCGCCGACGCCAGCGTCGGGTCGTCGGCCAGCAGCCTCTCGGCGGTACGGCGGGCGGCGCGTCGGGCGACGGCGTCACCGATCAGTCCGCCGTCGCCACCGACGGCGGCGACGAACCGGGCGACGAAAGCGTCCTCGCGGTCGTCGGCTGTCCCGTCCGGGATGCCGGACAGCAGACCCGACCTGCCGGCGAACAGGTCGGCGAGGGCGTCGACCAGGCGCGCTCCGGAGCCCAGGGCGGCCGGGCGTAGCCCGGACATGTCCGGGTCCTCGCCGAGTGCCTTCGCCAGCAGCCGCCGGAAGCGCTCCGCGTCCTGCTCGGCCGTGGTCGCCGCATCCACTGGCGTCGTGTCCGGGGTGGGCCCGTCCGGTGCGGAGCCGGCAGCGTCACCCGGGCCCTCCGCACCGGCCGACCAGCTGCGGAGTTGCCCGAGGACGCGTCCCCAGGAGGCGACCCGGGGTGTTGGCAGCCTGCTCGACGTCCCCATCCGCACCCCGTAGACGTTGGCGATGATCGATGGCAATTGTATGGACACTGAACGTGGTCGTCCATGTTCACTGGGTATTGAGTCTGTTGTGGATACTGCTTACTGGACTCTGTCGGCAATCCGACACTCCCTCGTGGAGTGTGCTGACGGTTCGGCCGAAGCCCCGGTTGAGCTGCGCTTCGACCGGTCGAGGGGTCGGCGGCTCCTCACCGGTCATGCAGTCCCGTCGATCAGGCCAGGTGGGGGCCATCCGGAGAGGTACTCGCGTCCCGGTGGCCGTGGGTACCGTGTCGGGCACCCTGGGGAGGCTGGAGGACCACCGGTGACGCTGCTGCGCGACCTGATCGACATCCCGACGTCGGTCGGCGAGGGCGACTTCGTCGTCAAGGCGGCCGAGGGGGCCGACCTCGACCGGTACGTGGTCACCGACCAGCTCCGGGAGAACTTCACCAGCGCGCTCCAGCGGATCGGGCACGCGGTCAACACCGGCCGCTCCCAGGCGGTCTTCCTGCACGGCTCCTTCGGCTCCGGCAAGTCACACTTCATGGCCGTGCTGCGGGAGATCCTCGCGCACAACCCGTACGCCCGGCAGATCCGTGGCCTCGAAGGGCCGGTGGTCGCCGCCGACCCCTGGCTCAAGGGGCGGCGCTTCCTCTCCCTGACCCTGCACATGCTCGACGCCCGCTCCGTCGAGCAGGCCATCCTCGAGGGATACCTGCGCCACGTCACCGCCCGCCACCCGGACGCGCCGGTCCCCGCCGTGCACCGCTCCGACGCGATGCTGGAGGACGCCGCCCGGCTGCGCCAGACCCTCGGCGACGACAGGTTCTTCGCGGCGCTGCGCGAGGGCGGGGCCGCGCCGGGGGCGTCCGGGGGCGGCCTGGCCGCGCAGCGCGCCCGGCGGGAGGGCTGGACCCCGCAGCGGTACGCGGAGGCAGCCGCGCAGCCGCCCGGCACCAAGGACCGCGACGCCCTGGTCAGCGCGCTGACCCAGACCTTCTTCAGCGGGGCGGTGCACAGCAGCGAATACCTCGACCTGGACACCGGCCTCGCCGTCATCACCCGGCACGCCAGGGCCCTCGGGTACGACGCGCTCGTCCTCTTCCTCGACGAGCTGATCCTCTGGCTCTCCGGCCGGATCGCCGACCACACCTTCGTCAACACCGAGGGTGCCAAGCTCAACAAGCTGGTCGAGTCCGCCGACGCGGCCCGACCGTTGCCGCTGGTCTCCTTCGTGGCCCGGCAGCGCAACCTCGAGGAGTTCCTCGGCCCGCAGGTCGGCGGCACCGAGCGGGAGGCGCTCGCGCACGTGATGCGCAGTGTGCAGGGACGGCTCGGCGAGATCGTCCTCGCCGACACCAACCTGCCGGAGATCACCGAGAAGCGGCTGCTCAAACCCCATGACGACGCCGCCCGGCAGGTCATCGACAACGCCTTCGCGGCGGTGAAGCACAACCGCGAGGTGTGGGACACCCTCCTGCTCGGCGCACAGTACGGTGACGCCGGCATCGGCTCGGACGCCACCGCCTTCCGGCAGCTCTACCCCTTCTCGCCGGCCCTGGTGGCGACCCTGGTGGCCCTCTCGCAGGCATTGCAGCGCGAGCGGACCGCCCTGAAGGTGATGACCGAGCTGCTGGTCGACCGGCGGGACACCCTGAAGGTCAACGACCTGATCGGGGTGGCCGCCCTCTTCGACCCGCTGGTGCTGCACGGCGAACTGCCCGACCGCCCCAAGCTCCGCCAGCAGTTCGAGGCCGCCCGGAGCCTCTACCTGCGCAAGCTGCGGCCCATCCTGCTCGCCCTCAACGGCATCGACGACGAGCGGGCCGCCGGGCACACCCAGTTCCAGCTCGACGACAAGCTGGTCAAGACGATCCTGCTCGGTGCGCTGGTGCCCGAGGTGCCGGCGCTGCACAACCTCACCGCCGCCAAGCTGCACGCGTTGAACTTCGGCTCGATCGCCTCACCGATTCCCGGCTACGAGAACACCATCGTGCTCAACCGGCTCCGCAAGATCGAGCAGGACGCCGGGGAACTGCACCTCACCGACGACCACGACCCGGTGGTCTCGCTGAAGCTGCACACGGTCGACTTCGACAAGCTGCTCGAACTCGTGCCCAACAACGAGACCTCGGCCGGCGTCCGGCAGCAGCTCCTGCGGGAGCTGATCAGCGCCGAGATGGGCCTGACCGGGGCCGAGGGGAGCCACGGCGAGCTGCAGCAGCCCCGTGACTGGCGGGGGCGACGGCACGTCGTCCAGGTCAAGTTCGGCAACGTCCGGGACCGCGACTCGATGCCTGTCGCCGCTCTCCTCGCCCCGGGCGATTCGTGGCGGATCGTCATCGACTACCCGTTCGACCCGCAGGACCTGCCGCGCAGCGCCGACCGGGCCCGGATCGAGGAACTGCCCCGCGGCTCGCACACCGTCTTCTGGCTGCCGCTCTATCTGACCGACGACATGATGGGCCGGGTCGCCCAGCTTGCGAAGATCAACTACTTGCTCGGGGTCGGTGGAGCCGGGGAACGCCTCAACACCCTCGCCGCCGACTGGCCGAAGGCCGACCGGCAGCAGGGCCGGGTCTACCTCCAGCAGCGGCAGAGCCAGTTGCGCGAAGGGCTGGTCACCGCGCTCAAGCAGGCGTACGGGGCGGCCAACCCCCAACCCTCCGACGTCCAGGACGACACCGTCGGCGTGCTGCACACCCTCGCCGAGGGGCTGCGCATCGGGGACCCGCGCGGCGGCACGCTCGCCGACGCCTTCCGGAACCTCACCGGCGAGCTGCTCGAATGGGCGTACCCGGGCACGCCGGCCCTGCCGGTGGACGAGAAGCCACTCACCCGCGCCGAGCTGGGCAAGGTGCTCGAGTACGCGCGGCAGGCCGCCGCCGACCCCACCCACGGTGTCGCCGTCCCCGCCGCCGACCAGCGTGCCCTCAAGCGCATCTGCAACCCGTTGCGCCTCGGCGAGCTGGTCGACAACCACCGGTACGTGCTCGACATCAGCACCTGCTACTGGAGCCAGCACCTGCTGCAGGAGGCCGCCCGGCGGGACTACCGGGACCACTTCCCGGTGCACGTGCTGCGGGAGATCCTCGACGTGCCGAAGCGGCGGGGCTTCGAGCGTGACCTGCAGAACCTGATCATCGCCGTCTTCGCACTCGAACAGCAGCTCAGCTGGTACGACAACGGCGGAAAGGTCGCTGTCGTCGCGGTGAACGGGGTGGAGGACCGCTTCGAGCTGCGCCACCCGGAGCTGCCCACCGACGAGGAGTGGAAGGCCGCCGTCCAGTTCGGCCAGCCCTTCTTCGGCGAGGTGCTGCCCCTCTTCCGTAACCCGGCCAACCTCGGCACCATGGCCGCCACCATGCGGCGGATCGCCAACGCCCACAAGAACGCCGCCGGTGACCTCGTGGCAGCGTTGGAACGACACGCGAAGCCATTGGGCCTCGACGTGGCGGCCCCCACCGGCCGGCTGGCGACCGCCCGACGGGTCACCGACCTGCTCACCCAGGTCGCCCACGAACGCGACGACGTCGTCCTGGTCCGGATCGTGGCCGGCGGTCAGGAGCGCCTGGGCGGCCTCGACGGGCAGGCCACCAGCCAGGTCTACAAGCAGGCCCAGACCTTGCTGAAGGCTCTCGCCGACGCGCAGTGGCCCCTGCTGGAGGCGATCGCCCTGCGGGCCGAGACCGACAACCGGGCCCGGGTCATCATCGCGCAGCTCACGGCTGCCGCCCGCGACGAGCACCACGGCTCCGATCTGGCCGAGGCGCTGCGTCAGGCGGTCGCCGGTGCCGCTGCCCTGCTGGCACCGGAAAAACCACACGACCCGGAGCCCGGGAAGGACCCGGCACCCGAGGGCCGACCGACGCGGGTGGACGACGAACCACGGCTCATCCCTGGGCAGCGGACGCCAGGGCACCTTCGGGACCGGGCCACGCCCCCGGCCGTCGTGCACAGCGCCATGATCGCCGCCGAGGCGGACCTGGCCGGGCTGGTCAAGGAGATCCGGGCGGAGGTCGCCGCAGGGCGGACGGTTGCCGTGACCTGGCATGTCACCGCACCGGAGCGGTCGGCGTGAGCCTCGCCCGGGTCGCCGTACGGCCGGCCGCTGTCCGGCGCAAGGTCGAGGCGTGGCTGGCCGAGCAGGACGGCACGGACGCCATCGTGCTGCTCGCCCGTCCCGAATGGACCGACGAGCCGGTGCTGACCGTGGCGGGCACCCCGGTGCGGGTGGTGCCCTGCCCGACGCCGATCGCCGCACGGGCCGCGCTCGCCGACCGGGCCGCCGACGAGAAGCTGGTGCTCCTCACCGACCTGTCCGACGCCGAACTCGGGGACGGACTCCTCGCCCACGTGAGCATGCAGACCTCGCGCAGCGTCGACCCGTGGGAGCTGGTCCGGCAGGCGTTCGGCGGTCAGACGCGGTTGGATCTCGACCCGACGCTGGTACGGACCGGCCGATGGGTCGCCGACGCGCTCACCGAGCTGGCTCCGGTCGACGGCTGGGCACCGCCGGCCGGCACCATCGTCACCCGGGACCACGCGCTCCGGCACCTCGCCGGGGCGGTGCTCGGGCTCGACCCCGACGAACTCGACGGCGCGGGGCTGCTCCAGTGGAGCACCGACGCCCCGACCCAGATGCGTTTCCTCGACCTGTCCGCCGAGTGGGTGGACGGCATCGGCACCTATCTGGTCGAGATCGCCGGTCCGGTCGCCGTACCGGTGGTCGCGGCCGTCCGGGCCGGCCACGGGGTCGACGCGATCGCGCTCGGCCTCCTCGCCGGGGTGCTGTGGCCCCGGGGCGGCGGCAGCGCGACCGACGTCGAGACCGCCGTCGCCCGGACCCGGCTGGAGCGGTACTTCGGCGGAGCCCGGCTCACCGACGCGCAGGCGACGGCGTACCTGGAAGCCGCAGAGGCGTGGATCTACCGGGCCCTCGACGGTGACGACCAGGTCCGCCACGAGGCCCGTCGGATGCTCCGCCGGGCCGAGGAGATCGCCGCCGAGATCGACATGACCGGACGGTTGGTCGCGTCCGACCTGCTGCCGCTCGGGTTCACCCAGCGGATGCGGGCCTTCGCCGCCGCCGTACGCCTCGCCGTGCCCGTGCCCCGGTCGCACCTCGTCGACGCCGGCCTGATCGAGCAGGCGCAGGAGCGGCTCACCGACGTCGAGGCACACCGTTCGGCTGACCGTAAACGGGTCGAGACGGCCCGGATGGCGGTCCGCCTGCTGCGTTGGCTCGCCACCCCGGACGCGTCGGCACCGGCCACCATGCTGGCGGCGGTGCACCGGCAGGTCCGGGAGGACGGCTGGGTGGACCGGGCCCGGTTGGACATCTTCGCCGGCGACCCCGACACCCAGGTCGCCCAGGCGTACCGGTCCCTGCACGCCGCGGTCGACCACCGGCGGTCCCGGCACGACCGGCACTTCGCCGAACTGCTGCAGGACACCACGGCCGCCGAACGGGAACCCGGCGCGCTGCTGCGGGTGGAGGACGTACTCGACCGGGTGGTCCGCCCGATCCTCGACAACGGCCGGCGGGTCCTGCTGCTGCTGTTGGACGGGATGGGCGCGGCAGCCGGGATCGAGATCGCCGAGACGCTGGCACGCAACGGCGCCTGGACGGAGTTGACCCCCGGCGGTGGGGCCCGCACCGGCGTCCTCGCCGCCCTGCCGACGGTCACCATGGTCAACCGGTGCAGCCTCTTCAGCGGCCGGATCACCGTCGGCGACCGGAACGTCGAGGTCAGGGAGTTCACCGCCCGTTTCCCCGGCAGCGTCCTGCTGCACAAGGCGGACCTGCGTACCCCCGCCGGCCTGGCCGTCGACCCCGAGGTCGCCCAGGCCCTCGGTGACCCGGCCGTGCCGATGGTGGCGGCCGTCATCAACACCATCGACGACGCCCTGGACCGCAGCGACCCAGGCACCACCGAGTGGGGGCCCGACACCGTCAACGGGCTACGGGACCTGCTCGCGGTCACCCAGGACCGGGTGGTTGTCCTCCTCTCCGACCACGGGCACGTCGTCGATCGTGGAGCCGAGGCCGAACTCCGTCCCTCCGACTCGAGTGAGAACCGCTGGCGTCCCGCGTCGACCGCTCCGGGCGACGGCGAGCTGTTCTTCAGCGGCAGCCGGGTGGCGCTGGGCGGAGGCAGCGTCGTCCTGCCCTGGCAGGAGCAGCTCCGGTACGGGCCGCGTAAGGCCGGCTACCACGGCGGCGCGTCAGCTGCCGAGGCCGTCATCCCGCTGCTGCTCTTCGCGGCACACGACGAGACAGCCGTGCCGGGCTGGGCGGGTGCACCGGTGAGCAGCCCCGAGTGGTGGCGGGAGCCGCTGCGACAGGCGTCACCGGAGAACGGAGCCGCCGGCTCGACGCCGGACGCCGCTACCCGGACGGGGTCCGGCACCACGGGTCGCGTGGCGCGCAGGCCCCGCACCCCGGCGCAGGACGAGGGCCTGTTCGACCTGCCGTCGTCACCGCCGCTCGCCGCGCCGCCGCCCGTCCCGACCGCACCACCGGCTGATCCGGCGGAGGCGCTGGTCGAGGCGCTGCTCGCCAGTCCGATCTACGCCGAGCGGCGCGACACCCGGGCACCCATCGCCGACGAACGGGTGGCCGCCCTGGTCGCCACGCTGGTGGCCGGTAACGGCCGGGCCACCCTGGACACGCTCGCCACCCGGGCAGGCGTCCCCGCCCACCGGATCACCGGGCTCTTCGCCGCACTACGCCGGCTGCTGCAGGTGGAGGGCTATCCGGTGCTCAGCCTCGACCCGGACGGGCGGACCGCCAAGCTCGACATCCCGCTGCTGGTCGAGCAGTTCGGGTTGGAGAACTGATGACCGTCGAGGTCAGTGCCCGGCGACGCCGGGACATCATCGACGCGCTGCGTCGGGGTGCCGTACCCGCCAACGGCCTCGACGTCCTCGCGGTCGGGCTCGATCGGTTCACCGCCGCGATCGACGAGGATCTCGACCGGGTGGCCGGTGCCGGGAGCGTCTTCAAGGCGGTCCGCGGCGAGTACGGTGCCGGCAAGACCTTCTTCACCCGTTGGCTGGGAGAGCGGGCCAAGCGGCGCGGGTTCGCCGTCGCCGAGGTGCAGATCTCCGAACTGGAGACGCCGCTGCACCGGATGGAGACCGTCTACCGCCGGCTGGTCGAACAGTTGACCACCGAGCAGTTCCCACCGAGCGCGTTACGACCCGTCCTCGACGGGTGGATCTTCGCGTTGGAGGAGGACGTCCTGGCTGCTGGCACCGTCAGCGAGCAGGACGCGGAGGGTCTCGACCGGGCGGTGGGCGATCTCCTCGAACGGCGGCTGGCCGGGATCTCCCGGAACACACCAGGGTTCTCGGCGGCGCTGCGCGGCTACCGGACCGCCGTTGCGGAGGGCGACCCGGCCACCGCCGACGGCCTCGCCGCCTGGCTGGGCGGCCAGCCGCACGTGGCCGCCTCGGCGCGGCGGGCGGCCGGCGTCAAGGGCGACATCGACCACTTCGCCGCGCTCAGTTTCCTGCAGGGCCTGTTGACCGTCCTGCGGGACAGCGGCCACCCCGGTCTTCTCCTGGTGCTCGACGAGGTCGAGACCCTGCAACGGGTCCGGTCGGATGCCCGGGACAAGGCGCTCAACTCGCTGCGCCAACTCATCGACGACATCTACGGCGGACGCTTCCCCGGTCTGTTCCTGCTGATCACCGGCACGCCGGCCTTCTACGACGGGCAGCAGGGCGTGCAGCGCCTGGCCCCGCTGGCTCAGCGCCTCGCCACCGACTTCGGTGCCGAGTGGCGCTGGGACAACCCGCGCGCCACCCAGCTCCGGCTGCCCGGCTTCACCGAGGAGACCCTCGTCCGGCTCGGTGTCCGGGTACGCGACATCTACGGCAGCGCCCGGGTCTGCCAGGTGTGCGACGACGCGTACCTCGGCGAACTGGCGCGGGCCGTCGCGGGCCGGCTCGGCCGGCAGGTCGGTATCGCGCCCAGGGTCTACCTGAAGAAGCTCGTCGCGGACGTGTTCGACCGGGTCGACCAGTTCGGTGACTGGGATCCCCGCCGGCACTACGAGCTGACGCTGCGCGTGGACGAGCTGACCGAGGTCGAACGGAACGCCGCCTCGGCCGACGACATCCAGTTGCCGATGTGACCGGCGGACGTCCGGAGGAACAGCTCGACCCGGTCGTGCTGCACCACGTCGTCAACAGCCTCGGCTGGCCGGACCTGCGTCCACTGCAACGGGCCGCCGTCTCGCCCCTACTTCGCGGCGACGACGCGCTGCTGCTCGCCCCGACCGCAGGCGGAAAGACCGAGGCGGCCCTCTTCCCGCTGCTGTCCCGCATGACGGGGCAACGGTGGGCCGGAACGTCCCTGCTCTACCTCTGCCCCCTCAAGGCCCTGCTCAACAATCTCCACCCCCGCGTGGAGCGGTACGCCGGCTGGCTGGGGCGTACGGCCGCGCTCTGGCACGGGGACGTCGGCACGTCCGCCCGCCGGTCCGTGCTCTGGCAGCGGCCGGACGTCCTGCTGACCACCCCGGAATCGCTGGAGTCGATGCTGATCAGCGTCAACGTCGACCACCGGGCCTTCTTCGCCGGCCTCCGCGCGGTGGTCGTCGACGAGGTGCACGCCTTCGCGGGCGACGACCGGGGCTGGCACCTCCTGGCGGTGCTCGAGCGCCTGACCCGGGTCGTCGGACATCCGCTGCAACGGGTCGGTCTCTCCGCGACGGTGGGCAATCCCGCCGAACTGCTGCACTGGCTGCAGGGATCGGGCGTGCGCACCCGTACCGGCCGGGTGGTCGCCCCTGATCTGACCGCCACGGCGGTCGCTCCCGAGAGCGCGGCCCCGGTCGCCCAGCCACCACCCGGTCGGATCGAACTCGATCACGTCGGCTCGCTGGTCAACGCGGCTACCGTGATCGCCGCCCTGCACGCCGGGGAGAAGCGGCTGGTCTTCTGCGAATCGCGGCAGACCGTGGAGGAACTCGGCCAGTTGCTCCGGGAGCGGGGAGTCACCACCTTCCTCTCCCACGCCTCGCTCTCGGCGGAGGAACGACGCCGGTCCGAGGAGGCGTTCGCGGAGGCCCGGGACTGCGTGATCGTCTCCACCAGCACTCTGGAACTCGGTATCGACGTGGGCGACCTGGACCGCGTCATCCAGATCGACGCCCCGGCGACCGTCGCCTCGTTCCTGCAGCGGCTCGGGCGGACCGGACGGCGACCCGGTACCGTCCGGAACTGCCTCTTCCTCTGCCGCAGCGGCGAGGAGCTGGTCCGGGCCGCAGCCGTGCTCCTGCTCTGGGGACGCGGGTGGGTGGAGCCGGTGATGCCGCCGCCGGAGCCCCGGCACATCGTCGCCCAGCAGGTGCTCGCCCTCTGCCTGCAGGAACGCCGGGTCGGCGACCGGACGTGGGCGCAGTGTTGGAACGGCCTGCCTCCCTTCGGTCCCGGGGCGGAGCCGATCGTGGCGCATCTCGTCGACAACGGCTACCTGGACGTCGATGACGGGCTGCTGTTTGTCGGTCCGGAGGCGGAACGGCGGTTCGGTCGTCGCCATTTCATGGAGCTGACGGCGGTCTTCACCGGGCCGCCGGAGTTTGCCGTGCTGCACGGCCGCGCCGAGCTGGGTCGGATCGACCCGAGCCTGCTCACCGACGAGGTGCAGGGTGAGCGACGCCTCCTGCTCGGCGGTCGTAGCTGGCGGGTGACGTACGTCGACTGGCGTCGCCGCCGCTGCTTCGTGGAGCCCGCGGACGGTGGCGGCCGGGCGCGGTGGACGTCGTCCGGCTGGGTGGGAGCGAGCTTCCCGGTGACCCGGGCCATGCGGGAGGTGCTGCTCGGCGCGGACCCACCGGTCGTGCTGACTGCCCGCGCCAGAAGCCGCCTCGCCGTCGAACGGGATGAACAGGCGCCGCTGGTGCACCCCGGCGGAAGCCTGGTCGTCCGAGGCCGTAACGGCGACCTGCGCTGGTGGACGTGGGCGGGTCTGCGGGCCAACGCCACCCTGGCCGCCAGCCTGGGTGAGGTGGTGGATCCGGCGCAGCGCTTCGACGATCACTCCGTCCGGCTTCGGGAGAACCTCCTGCCCGGTGACTGGCGTTCGCTGGTCGGGGATGCCGCACAGCGGCTCTGCCTCCCGGAGGTCGGTGCGCGTGCGCTGGCCGGCCTCAAGTTCAGCACGGCCCTTCCGCGCCGGCTGGCCGAGGCGACACTCGCGGCGCGGACGGCGGACCTGGCCGGAGCACAGGCGGTGCTGTCTGAGCCGGTCCGGTTCACCACCCCGGTGGGGTAACCGGTCGGGTGCTGGCGGCGGTGCCATCCGTCCACTGATCTCGCTGCTCACAGGTTTGTCCGTCCATTCACGCTCGGCGTCGTTACGGGCGAAGCGGCGCGAGCGCCAACGACGGTGGATATGCTGGCTGCGGCGTGATCACCGCGACCTTCGTGCCCTGACGACAGGCTGCGACGAAGCCACCACGGGCATCGAGGAGGGCTCGGATCATGACGTCAGACCCGGTCAGGACCTCGGACGTCCTGATGCCGGCGGCCTTCTTCGGTCACGGCAGCCCGATGAACGCCCTGGAGGCCAACCGCTACACCGCGGCGTGGAAGGCTTTCGGCGAGACGGTGCCGCGACCCCGCGCGATCCTGGTGGTCAGCGCCCACTGGTACATCAACGCCACCGCCGTGACCGCGATGCCGAGGCCGCGCACCATTCACGACTTCTACGGCTTCCCGCGGGAACTGTTCGAGGTGCAGTACCCCGCACCCGGGCTGCCGGAGTTGGCCACCGAGGTCAGCGACGTCGTCCACCCGACGTGGGTGGGGGCGGACGTCGACAGTTGGGGCATCGACCACGGCACGTGGTCCGTGCTCGTGCACGCCTTTCCCGACGCGTCCATCCCGGTCGTCCAGCTCAGCATCAACGCCGCCAAGCCGCTGGACTACCACCTGGAACTGGGTGCGAAGCTGGCTCCCCTGCGCGAGCGGGGAGTGCTCATCGTCGCCAGCGGCAACGTGGTGCACAACCTGCGCGGCATGGACTGGACGCTCGCCGACGCCGGCTACGACTGGGCTCAGCGGTTCGACGAGGACGCCAAGAGCCGCATGCTCACCGACCCGACCGAGTTCGCGACCCTCGACGCCCACCGCGACTACGGCCTCGCGGTGCCCACCCCCGACCACTTCATTCCCGCGCTGTACCTCGCCGGCCTCGCCGGAGCCGCCGACGCGCCGGCCACCGAGATCCTTGTCGACGGCTACGCGTACGGGTCGCTGTCGATGACGGCGTACGCCCTCGGACTCACCGCGCGGAGCCGCCCCGACGGTGCCGGCTCCCCGCAACCGCCGGCCGACCTGCCTCCCGAGGCGTCCAACATCTGACCGAGCCCCGATCCACCGAGCTGGGAGTCCGGCTCGGACCCCGACAAGGTCGCGGCATCGACAGGCGGGGCGTGATGGCGTGTCAGGCGAATGCGGCCGTGTGGACGACGCCCGCGTGCAGGGGCAGCGGTACCGCGCCGATGCTCGCGTCCAGGTGCGGCAGCGCGGTCAACGCGAGCGCCGGCGACGGCAGCACGGCCAGACCCACGGCGGCCACCGTGTCGGCCAGGTCGCCGTCGTTCGCGTACTCCCGGCTCTCGGTCGCCGCGTCCCGGCAACCGCCTGGGCGTGCCATCGGAGGGTGTTTGCAGGGGACCCCTGCTCGTCAAAAAACGGTAGGAAGGGTCCCCTGCAAACACCTGAGCGGGCGCCGGCCGCCCGGCGCTACTCCGGCACGCGGCGGTACGCGCCGTCGCTGGCCGAGGTCGCCATCGAGGCGTACGCCCGCAGCGCGGCGGAGACCGGACGCTCCCGGTCAACCGGCGTGTACGGCTTGTCGCGCTTCTCCTGGGCGATGCGTCGGGCTGCCAGCACGTCCTCGGGTACGTCGAGGGAGATCGACCGGCCCGGGATGTCGATGACGATCTCGTCGCCCGGCTCGACCAGCGCGATGAGCCCACCGGAGGCGGCCTCGGGGGAGACATGCCCGATCGACAGGCCGGAGGTGCCGCCGGAGAACCGGCCGTCGGTGAGCAGCGCACAGGACCGACCGAGCCCGCGTCCCTTGAGGAACGAGGTGGGGTAGAGCATCTCCTGCATGCCCGGCCCGCCCCGGGGGCCCTCGTACCGGATCACCACCACGTCCCCGGCGACGACCTCCTTGGCGAGGATCGCCGTCACCGCGTCGTCCTGCGACTCGTAGACCTTCGCCGGCCCCCGGAAGGTCAGGCACTCCTCGGGCACCCCGGCGGTCTTCACCACGCAGCCGTCCGGAGCGAGGTTGCCGTGCAGGATGGCCAGGCCGCCGTCGGCGGAGTACGCGTTCGCGCGGTCCCGGATGCAGCCGCCGGCCGCGTCGGTGTCCAGGGTGGACCAGCGGTTGGTGGTGGAGAACGGCTCGGTGGTGCGGACGCCCCCGGGCGCGGCGTGGAACAGCTCGACCGCCTCCGGTTTCGGCGAGCGCCCCCGTACGTCCCAGTCGGCCAGCCAGCGCTCCAGCGAGGGCGAGTGCACCGACGAGACGTCCCGGTGCAGCAGGCCGGCGCGGTCCAGCTCACCGAGGATGGCCGGGATGCCGCCGGCCCGGTGCACGTCCTCCATGTGGTACTGCGGCGAGTTCGGGGCGACCTTGGCCAGGCAGGGCACCCGCCGGGAGATCGCGTCGATGTCGGCGACGTCGAAGTCCAGTTCCGCCTCGCGGGCGGCGGCGAGCAGGTGCAGGATCGTGTTGGTCGAGCCCCCCATCGCCACGTCCAGCGCGACGGCGTTCTCGAACGCCGACCGGTTGGCGATCGCCCGGGGCAGCACCGAGGCGTCGTCCCCCTCGTACCAGCGCTTGGCGATCTCCACGACGGTGCGGCCGGCCTCGACGAAGAGGGACCGGCGCGAGGCGTGGGTGGCCAGCGTCGAGCCGTTGCCGGGCAGGGCCAGCCCGATCGCCTCGGTGAGGCAGTTCATCGAGTTGGCGGTGAACATGCCGGAGCAGGAGCCGCAGGTCGGGCAGGCGGAGCGTTCGATCTCGCCGAGCTGGTCCTCGGTGACGGCCTCGTTCGACGAGGCGATCATCGCGTCGATCAGGTCGATCTTCGAGTGCACGATCCCCTCGATCGCCACCGTCTTGCCGGCCTCCATCGGGCCGCCGGAGACGAAGACGGTCGGGATGTTCAGCCGCAACGCGGCCAGCAACATGCCCGGGGTGATCTTGTCGCAGTTCGAGATGCAGACCAGGGCGTCCGCGCAGTGCGCGTTGACCATGTACTCGACCGCGTCGGCGATCAGCTCCCGGCTGGGCAGCGAGTAGAGCATCCCGCCGTGCCCCATGGCGATGCCGTCGTCCACCGCGATGGTGTTGAACTCCCGCCCCACCCCGCCGGCCTCGGCGACCGCCTCGGCGACCAGGCCGCCGAGGTCCTTGAGGTGGACGTGTCCGGGTACGAACTGGGTGAAACTGTTGGCGATGGCGACGATCGGCTTGCCGAAGTCGTCGTCGGTCATCCCGGTGGCCCGCCACAGGGCCCGGGCGCCGGCCATCGTCCGACCGTGGGTGGAGGTCCTCGACCGCAGCTCAGGCATGGGGTCAAGTGTGGCACCACCGGCCCGGTCCGTCGGCGGCGATCAGGCCGTGTCCCAACAGATGCACACCCCGCCCCCCGCGCCCGCGTGCCGTCCGGCAGAGTTGACCCTGTGCAGTTCTCCCCGGTCATGATCGCGGTTGCGACGCTGAGCGGGCTCGGGGCGACAGCGGCCACCTGTCTGCTGTTCGTCTCGGTCCGGCACCGGAGCGGCGGCTACCGACAGGCCCACCTGCTGCTGGCCGCCGGCGCCGCGGTCGCGACGCTCAGCCTGGCCACCGGGCTGCTCGCCGCCGCCGTCCACGGGTCCCACCCGGGGGAACGGACAGGCTGGGCGACCGCGGTCTCGATCGGCATCGCGGTGAGCGGCTTCCTGGGCTGCGCCGGGCTGCTCCGGATGCCCGGGGTCGTCGGATCGCCGTCCGGGGCGGTCCGGCTGCTCCTCGACGGGGTGATCACGGCGGCGGCGTTCTGGTTCGTCGGCTGGGTGCTCTTCTCCGAGCCGACCCGCCTGCTCGGTGACGCGACGCACCTGACCTGCGCGCCGATCCTGTTCGCCACGGTCAGCGCGGCCCTCGCCGCCGGGCTGAACGCGGTCGTCGCCGCCCGCGCGCCCCGCCCCCGGGCCCGCCTGGCCGGGCTCTGCTGCGGCGTCACCAACACGGTCTTCGGCGGGTTGGGGGTGGCCGGCGGACTCTGCGGGGGCGGCACCCGGCTGGCCCTCGCCGGTGCGGTGCTGCTCGCCGTCGGGCTGCTCAGCGCCGGGCTCGCCGTGCACACCACCGACCCGCCCGGCCAGGTCGCGGCCGACCTGATCCGCCGGGACAGCGAGTACGCCTTCATCCCGATGATCGCCATGGCCGCGTCGGCGGCGTACCACCTCCTCCAGGACGGCCGCTTCGACGCCTTCGCGATCACCGCCGGCAGCCTCGAGGGCTTCGCGCTGGTCACCCGCCAGTACCTCACCCTGCACGACATGCGCGGGTACGCCGCCCGGCTGGCCGAGCGGGAGGCGCACTTCCGTGAACTGGCCCACACCGATCCACTGACCGGGCTGGCGAACCGGCGAGGGCTGCTGCGTGCGCTGGCGTCCGCCGTCGCCGGCCGTGAGCCGGTGGCGCTGCTCGGTCTCGACCTGGACGGGTTCAAGCACGTCAACGACATGCGGGGGCACGACGTCGGTGACGCGGTGCTCGCCGAGGTGGGGCGGCGGCTGCGCGCCCACCAGGGCCCCGGTGACCTCCCCGCCCGACTCGGCGGGGACGAGTTCGCGGTGCTGACCCACCGGAGCCCGCAGGATGTCGACCGCCTCGCCCGGGAACTGCTACACGCGTTGGGCGAGGCGTACGAGCAGCCGGACGGGCCGGTCTTCCTCTCGGTGAGCGTCGGTGTGGCCGGACGGGGCGACCCGGACGGCGCGGCTGTTCCCGACCGGCCGGACGACGCCGCTGTTCCCCAGCAGGCCGACCGGCCGGACGGCGCGGCCGGGCCGGAGCAGGCCGACCGGTCGCCCGGCGAGGCGGGCCCGGACGGCACGCCGGTGCCGCGCCACGTCGACGAGTCGGACGTCGAGGTGCTGCTGCGCCACGCCGACCTGGCGTTGCGCCACGCCAAGCAGCAGGGCAAGAACCGGGTCGAGCGGTACGACGCCACGTACGAACGGATGCTGCGTCGCCGGACGACGGTGGAGCACGAGCTGCGCGGGGCGATCGGGCGCGGCGAGCTGCGCCTGGCGTTCCAGCCGGTGGCCTCCCTGCCGTCGGTGCGTCCGGTCGGGGCGGAGGCGCTGCTGCGCTGGCACCACCCGCAGCTGGGCAGCGTCCGCCCGGACGAGTTCATCCCGCTCGCCGAGGAGTGCGGCATGATCGCCGCGCTCGGCGCGTGGGTGCTCGACCAGGCATGCCTCCAGCTGTCCCGCTGGCTGGCCGACGGTCACGACGTCTGGGTGTCGGTGAACGTCTCCCCCCGGGAACTGCACGCCGAGGCGTACGTCGCCCAGGTCGCCGAGGCGCTGCGGGCGCACCGGGTGCCGCCGCAACGGCTGGTGCTGGAGGTGACCGAGCACACGGTGGCGACCGACGTCGACGAGCTGATCCGGCGGTTGACCGCGCTGCGGCGTACCGGGGTGCGGATCGCCCTGGACGACTTCGGGGCCGGGTACTCGTCCCTGGGGCAGCTCCGCCGGCTGCCGATCGACATCCTCAAGATCGACCACAGTCTGGTCGCCGAGCACGAGCCGGTCACTCCGGTGGACCGGGACGGGCCGCCGTTCGCGCCGATGGTCGACGTCGTGATGCGGCTGGGCCACCAGCTCGGCCTGGAGGTGATCGCCGAGGGGGTCACCTCGCCGACCGAACTGGCCGCGGTGGTCGCCGCCGGCTGCCGGTTCGGGCAGGGGGCGCTCTTCGGTTGGGGCGTACCGGCGGAGCACCTGGAGGCGATGCTCGACGCCGCGACCCTGGCGCGGCCGGCCCCGGTCACCGGCGCAGACCCGGCGGAGAGCCGGCCGTCGGAGCCGACCGCCGCACCGCCCCCGGCACCGCGCGCCGGGACGGCACCGCCCCCGGCACCGCGCGCCGTTCCCGCGTCGCCCCCGGCACCGCGCGCCGTCCCGGCATCCCTGCCGGAGGGTGCGTCCGACCAGATCGCCAACGACGTGGCGTCGACGCAGGTCGGGCCGGGTGTGGCGCCGGACATACGCGGTGGCGCGGCACACCGTTGACCAGTATCTGAGACCAGTTGACTCATCGCGTGAGATGCGTCAGGCTGTCCCCATGCCGTCGTTCCGCTTCCCGCGAGTACTTACCTGAGCGCACTCTCCTCCTCGTGAGAGTGCGCTGGCCCCGTGCGTGTCTGCACGTGGGCCGTTTTTGTTGCCGTTGGACCCATCGGGGCGGGCCCCGCCCGCGTTGCACTGCTTGACGAGCCACTCACCCGAGCCGAAGGTCAGAACCGCCATGACGAGACCCACGCCAGAGACCCTCGCCCACTCCACTCGGCGAGCCCGCACGAGCGCCGAGCCCGCCACCGACCGCGTCGCCGTTCCGGCGGTACCCGCTCCGGTCACCCCCCTCGAGGTCTCCGGTGCCGGTTCGCTGGTGCGCTCGCTCGAGGCGCTCGGCGTCGACGTGGTGTTCGGCATCCCCGGCGGGGCGATCCTGCCGGCGTACGACCCGCTCTACGACTCCCGCGTCCGGCACATCCTGGTCCGGCACGAGCAGGGCGCGGGGCACGCGGCGACCGGGTACGCGCAGGCCACCGGCCGGGTCGGGGTGTGCATGGCGACCTCCGGCCCCGGCGCGACGAACCTGGTCACCCCGATCGCCGACGCGTACATGGACTCGGTGCCGCTGGTGGCGATCACCGGCCAGGTGCCGCGCCCGGCGATCGGCACGGACGCCTTCCAGGAGGCGGACATCCAGGGCATCACGCTGCCGATCACCAAGCACAACTTCCTCGTGCAGACCCCCGAGGAGATCCCGCAGGTGCTGGCCGAGGCGTTCCACCTGGCCGCCACCGGGCGTCCCGGGCCGGTGCTGGTCGACATCCCCAAGGACGTCCTCCAGGCACAGACCACGTTCAACTGGCCGCCCACCCTCGACCTGCCCGGCTACCGGCCGACCCTGCACCCGCACGGCAAGCAGATCCGGGAGGCGGCCCGGCTGATGACCGGCTCCCGCCGGCCGGTGCTCTACGTCGGCGGCGGCGTGCTCAAGGCCGGGGCCACCGAGGGGCTGCGCCGGCTCGCCGAGCTGACCGGCATCCCGGTGGTCACCACGCTGATGGCGCGCGGGGCGTTCCCCGACTCGCACGCCCAGCACCTGGGCATGCCCGGCATGCACGGCACGGTCGCCGCGGTGTATGCGTTGCAGAAGTCGGACCTGATCGTGGCGCTGGGGGCGCGCTTCGACGACCGGGTGACCGGCCGGCTGGACTCGTTCGCCCCCGGCGCGACCGTGGTGCACGCCGACATCGACCCGGCCGAGATCGGCAAGAGCCGGACGGCGGACGTGCCGATCGTCGGTGACGCCCGGCAGGTGATCGACGAGCTGATCGGGGCGGTCACCGTCGAGCACGCCGCCGGTCGGACGGCGGACCTGACCGACTGGTGGGCGCAGCTCGACGACCTGCGCGAGCGCTACCCGCTCGGCTACGACGAGCCCGTCGACGGCACCCTCGCCCCGCAGTACGTGATCAAGCGGCTCGGCGAGGTCGTCGGCCCGGACGCGATCTACGTGGCCGGCGTCGGGCAGCACCAGATGTGGGCGGCCCAGTTCATCTCGTACGAGAAGCCGTACACCTGGTTGAACTCCGGCGGTGCCGGCACGATGGGGTACGCCGTCCCGGCCGCGATGGGCGCGAAGGTCGGCAAGCCGGACACGGTGGTCTGGGCGGTCGACGGCGACGGTTGTTTCCAGATGACCAACCAGGAGCTGGCCACCTGTGCCCTGGAGGGCATCCCGGTCAAGATCGCGATCATCAACAACGGCAACCTGGGCATGGTGCGGCAGTGGCAGACCCTCTTCTACGGGGAGCGCTACTCCAACACCGATCTGGGCACCCACAAGCACCGCATCCCGGACTTCGTCAAGCTGGCCGAGGCGCTCGGCTGCGTCGGCCTGCGCTGTGAGAACGCCGCCGACGTGGACAAGACCATCGAGGCCGCGATGGCGATCGACGACGCGCCGGTGGTGATCGACTTCGTGGTCGGCAAGGACGCGATGGTCTGGCCGATGGTCGCCGCCGGCACCAGCAACGACGAGATCATGTTCGCCCGTGGCGTCCGCCCGGTCTTCGACGAGGACGACGTCTGACCATGGGTGGACGAGGCGGACGAATCAGCAGACGCAGTCGGATGTCGCGCCCCGGCGCGACCGAGCGAAGCGAGGCCGTGGCATGAACCTGCACACGCTGTCGGTTCTGGTGGAGAACAAGCCGGGCGTACTGGCCCGGGTCTCCGGGCTCTTCTCCCGGCGTGGGTTCAACATCGACAGCCTCGCCGTCGGCGAGACGGAGAACCCGGACGTCTCCCGGATCACCATCGTGGTCAACGCCGAGTCCTCGCCGCTGGAGCAGGTCACCAAGCAGCTCAACAAGCTGGTCAACGTGCTCAAGATCGTCGAGCTGGACCCGCAGGTCTCGGTCGCCCGGGAACTCCTGCTGGTCAAGGTGCGCGCCGACCGCGCGGCCCGGAGCCAGGTGCTGGAGACGGTGAACCTCTTCCGCGCCCGGGTGGTCGACGTCGCCCCGGACACGCTGACCATCGAGGCGACCGGCACCCCCGACAAGCTGGACGCCCTTCTGCGTGACCTCGAACCCTTCGGCATCAAGGAGATGGTCCAGTCGGGCACGGTGGCGATCGGGCGCGGTTCGCGCTCCATCACCGTCGGTCCGTCGCTGCGGGCCGCCTGACCCGACCGATGAGCGTCGCGAGTCGCCGGAACCCGACCGGACCGGCGTCGCGCGCCGCGGAAACCCAGCCGCACCGACCACGACGGGCCGACCGGGCCGTCGTACGAAAGGGAAGTTCTCATGAGCGTTGAGGTGTTCTACGACGACGACGCCGACCTGAGCCTGATCCAGGGCAAGAAGGTCGCGGTCATCGGCTACGGCAGCCAGGGCCACGCGCACGCGCTGTCGCTGCGTGACTCGGGCGTCGACGTGGTGATCGGTCTGCCCGAGGGCTCGAAGAGCCGGGCCAAGGCCGAGGAGCAGGGGCTGCGGGTGCTCACCCCGGCGGAGGCGTCGGCCGAGGCCGACGTGATCATGATCCTCGCCCCGGACACCGCGCAGCGCAAGCTCTACGCCGAGTCGATCGCCCCGAACCTGACCGCCGGCAAGGCCCTCTTCTTCGGCCACGGCTTCAACATCCGGTACGGGCTGATCAAGCCCCCGGCCGACGTCGACGTGGCGATGGTCGCCCCGAAGGGCCCGGGTCACCTGGTCCGCCGCCAGTACGTCGACGGCAAGGGCGTGCCCTGCCTGGTCGCCGTCGAGCAGGACCCCTCGGGCAACGCGCTCGCCCTGGCCCTGTCGTACGCGAAGGGCATCGGTGGCAGCCGGGCCGGCGTGATCAGGACCACCTTCAAGGAGGAGACCGAGACCGACCTCTTCGGCGAGCAGGCGGTGCTCTGCGGTGGCGCGTCCGCGCTGGTGCAGACCGGTTTCGAGGTGCTCACCGAGGCCGGGTACGCGCCCGAGGTGGCCTACTTCGAGTGCCTGCACGAGCTGAAGCTCATCGTCGACCTGATGTACGAGGGCGGCATCGCCCGGATGCGCTACAGCATCTCCGACACCGCCGAGTACGGCGACCTGTCCCGGGGGCCGCGGGTGGTCGACGCCCGGGTCAAGGAGGAGATGCGCAAGATCCTCTCCGAGGTCCAGTCCGGCGAGTTCGCCCGCGAGTGGATCGCCGAGGACGACGCGGGCCGCCCGAACTACCGCAAGTGGCAGGCCGAGGGCGCGGCGCACCCGATCGAGGAGACCGGCCAGAAGCTGCGCGGCATGATGAGCTGGGTCGACCGTCCGCTCACCGAGACCGCCTGACCCGGTCGGGGCGTACCGACGCGGCCCGTGGCCGACGCCTCCCCGGCGTCCGGCCACGGGCCGCCGTCATGTCGCGGCCCGCTCCACGGTGCCCGGCAGCGAGGCAGGCCAGACCACCGGAGCAGCCACCGGGCCCGCCGGAGGCTGGACAACCGCCGGTAGCGCCACCGGGGCCGCAGCCGCGCGCCGGGCGGTCGCGCCGGGCAGCACACTCAGGTGGTGGGACCGGGTGATCAACGCCTCGGTCAGCCGTGGACCCCGGCGTGGAGGCCGGCGTCCGGCCGGTGGGCGTGGCAGCGCGATCCGGACGACGAGCGGCATCGGCGACTCCCGCCCCGTATGGGTGCGGTCTCCCCTTGTGGCCGGCCGCGGCCAGCGGTTGAACGGACGATGCCGGACGGGTGAGGCGTTCCGGTGCTCGCGTCGAATCCGCACGTTCGGTCGAGAACCGTCTCATGGCCGGCTGGTGTGTGAGGGCCCTCACCCCGCTACCTGGGACGGCCGTGGTGGGCGGCGGCCTACCATCGCGGGTAGGTGTTCCCGGCATCCGCACGCCATCGCGGTGGGTGCTGCCGGCACCCGCACGGCCCATGGCCCCGGTCAAGCACAGGGCGCAGCGCGGCGTCCCGTCGAGGTAGCCGACCGCCCTGACGATATCTACGAGGACCGATGAATCCTGTCGTACTGATCGCCGAAGAACTCGCTCCCGCCGCCATCGAGGTGCTCGCCCACGACTTCGACGTACGTCACGTCGACGGCACCGACCGTCCGGCGCTGCTCTCCGCCCTCGCCGAGGCCGACGCGGTGATCGTGCGCAGTGCCACCCAGATCGACGCGGAGGCCGTCGCCGCCGCACCCCGCCTCAAGGTGGTCGCCCGCGCGGGCGTCGGTCTGGACAACGTCGAGGTGCCCGCCGCCACCGCCCGGGGCGTGATGGTGGTCAACGCGCCCACCTCGAACATCGTCTCCGCCGCCGAGCAGGCCGTCGCCCTGCTGCTGGCCGTGGCCCGCAACACCGCCAGCGCCAGCGCCGCGCTCAAGGCGGGGGAGTGGAAGCGGTCCAGGTACACCGGCGTCGAGATCCAGGGCAAGACCGTCGGCGTGGTCGGCCTGGGCCGTATCGGCGTCCTGTTCGCGTCCCGCATCGCCGCCTTCGGCACCCGGCTGATCGCGTACGACCCCTACATCCAGCCGGCCCGCGCGGCCCAGCTCGGGGTCCGCCTGGTCGGACTGGAGGAGCTGCTGCGGGAGAGCGACTTCATCTCGATCCACCTGCCGAAGACGCCGGAGACGGTCGGCCTGATCGGCGAGAAGGAACTGGCGATCGTCAAGCCGGGCGTACGGATCGTCAACGCCGCCCGGGGTGGCCTGGTCGACGAGCAGGCCCTCGCGGACGCCATCGCCGAGGGCCGGGTCGCCGGTGCCGGTGTCGACGTCTACGCCAAGGAGCCCTGCACCTCCTCGCCGCTGTTCGCCTTCGACAACGTGGTGGCCACCCCGCACCTGGGCGCCTCCACCCACGAGGCGCAGGACAAGGCCGGTCTCGCGGTGGCCAAGAGCGTCAAGCTCGCCCTCCAGGGCGAGTTCGTGCCGGACGCGGTGAACGTCCAGGCCGGCGGCGTGGTCGCCGAGGACGTCCGGCCGCTGCTGCCGCTGGCCGAGAAGCTCGGTCGGGCGTTCACCGCCGTGGCCGGCGGGGTGGCCGCCAGTGTCACCGTCGAGGTGCGCGGCGAGATCGCCAACCACGACGTCTCGGTGCTCAAGCTCGCCGCGACCAAGGGGCTGTTCAGCTCGGTCGTCGAGGAGCAGGTCACCTACGTCAACGCCCCGCACCTCGCCGCCGAGCGCGGCGTCGAGGTCACCCTGACCAGCCAGGCCGAGGCCGACCAGCCGACCCTGGTCTCCGTCCGGGGCGCGCTGCCCGACGGCCGTACGGTCAGCGTCTCGGGCACCGTCGCCAGCAGTGGCGGACGCGACGTCATCAAGCTGACCGAGGTCGACGGATTCGACGTGGAGATCGGCGCGGAGGGCATCCTGCTCTTCCTCCGCTACGTCGACCGTCCCGGCGTGGTCGGCACCGTCGGTACCCTGCTCGGCGAGGCCGGCATCAACATCGCGGCCATGCAGGTGGCCCGTCGCGAGGCCGGTGGCGAGACGCTGATGACGCTCACCGTCGACCAGGCCCTCGGCGCGGACCTGCTCACCTCGGCCGCCGAGTCGATCGGCGCGACCGCCGCCTCCGCCGCCGACCTGCGCGACGAGTAGTCCCACACCCCGTACGGCACCGGGGCCCGGCCAGCGACGGCCGGGCCCCGGTGCCGTCGTCGGGCCCGCGCGTTCCCGGCCCGGACGTCCCGGCGGGTCGGTGCCCGTTCCCGGCCCGGACGTCCCGGCGGGTCGGTGCCCGTTCCCGGCCCGGACGTCCCGGCGGGTCGGTGCCCGCTCCCGGTCACCAGGGCGTCCCCCGGTGACCGGCCCTAGACGACGCGGGTGCCGTGGGGCGCGGGAGCGGACCCGCGGTGCACGGGGGAAGGGACGGTCGCGGGCGGCGGGTAGACGGAGCCGTCCTGGGGGTCGAAGAGCATCAGGTTGTTCTCGGCGGCCAGCCGTTCGATGTCCAGGAGGACCTGGTCCTCACAGGTCGGATAGAGGTACATCGCCACGTGGTCGGCGGCGGCGTGCAACGGCGTCACCTCCCACGGCGATCCCGGCCCGGGACGGTCCGGGTAGCTGGCGGTGATCGCCCGGTAGAAGGCGACCACCCGGGGGTCGGGATAGCTCTCGACGTGCTGTCCCTGACGGCACCGTTGCACGGCCGCCCGCACGTCGGCGGGGGAGGCCCCTTCCGGTAGGGCCCACACGCTCAGATCGAAACTCACGGCGGACAGCGTGCCATCCGGTCGACGCGCCGTGTCACCGACCCCGTTGGACCGTCCGGAGGGGAAGCCGCAGCGTCGTACCGGGACGGTCCGCTGTGGAGGCCCTTGCGGCGGTCCACGGGAGTTCGCTAGCGTACACGTGCGGTTACTGAACGAACTCGCGGCGTCGACCTGTCTTCGGGTGACGGTGTCCGGCGTCCGACCTTTCGGTTCCGCACCCCTCGGATGCGCGAGCCACGCGCACTCGTCGCTGACCGGCTCCCACCGTCGTTGCCGCGACCGTGGGAGCCGATCGCGTTTCTCCCCGGTCCGCGTCCCCTGACCCCGCCGTGCCCAGCGAGTCGTGCTGGAGCCGTCGGCGGGTCAGTGGCGGTGGGTGAGGCGGGTTCAGTGCCGGTGGCCGAGGCGGGTCAGTGCCGGTGCCTGCGGCGGGCGTGCCCGTGGCCGAGGCGGGTCAGTGCCGGTGGCCGAAGAGCGGCCGGTAGTGCGACCCGTCGGCGAACCAGGCCAGCCCCGCCGGGCCGGCGGCGTAGAGGGCGGTGGCGTACGCGTCCGCGACCGTCAGGTCCGGCCCCACCACGGTGGCGGCGGTCATCTGGCGGGCCGGCTCCCCGGTGTGCGGGTCCACCACGTGGTCGCGCCGGCCGCTGACCCCGGAGGTGCCGATCGCGCCGGCGGTCATCTCCAGCACCAGCGGGGCGTGTTCGCCGTCCGGGTGGTGCACCGCCACCCGCCACGGTCCGCCGTGCGGGGCGTGGCCCCGGACGACCAAATCCGCACCGGCGACCACGGCGTAGTCGTGCACCCCGGCGGCGCGTAACCGGGCGGCGGCCCGCTCCACCGCCCACCCGCCGAGCAGGCCACCCGGGTCGAAGCCGCCGGGCACCGCCCAGGCGTCGAACCAGCCGTCGGTCGCGGCCCGCATCGCGGTGCAGCGGTTGACCAGGTCGGCCAGGGGCGCGTACGACTCGGTGCCGATCTCGCCCCGACGCAGCCGGGAGACCAGGCTCTGCGGTCGACCGGGCCCGTAGGTCAGGTCGACGGCGCGCAGCTCGGCGACGGCGTCGCGCAGCGCCTCGCCGACCCCCCGCCGCCCGAGCCAGTCGGGGGCGTTCAGGACGAGGGTGTACTCACCGGTCGAGGTGCGCACGGTGTGCGTGACGGTGAGCCGGTCGGTGGCCACCCCACCCCAGCGGTCGAGCAGGCCGCGACCGCCGAGCCGCAGGTCGGGACGGCGGCTGACGTGGGTGGGTCGGTCCACCCACCGCGTCCGCGTCTGTTCCTCGATGCGCATGTGCCTGCTCCCTCCGGACGGTGCCGCGCCGTCGCCGACCCTCCGTCACGGGCCCCCGTGACCCGCGCGAACCCCACCCTAGGGGGCCGAGGTGACTGGACCATGAATGTCACCTGGAAAGCTGCTGTGCATCTCCATATCCCATATCCTGGGCGTAACGTACCGGGAGGCGGGACGGCGTCGTAACGTACGAGTTCAACGGTGAGCTGAGGAGTGGAACGTGACGCGGATCGCGGTGGTGGCCGGGGACGGGATCGGGCCCGAGGTGGTCACGCAGGCCCGTAAGGTCATCGACGCCGTCCTCCCCGGGGTGGAGGCCACCGGGTACGACCTCGGCGCCGCCCGTTACCACCGCACCGGCGAGGTGCTGCCGGACTCGGTCCTGACCGAGCTGGCCGGGCACGACGCGATCCTGCTCGGCGCGGTCGGCGACCCGACCGTCCCGCCGGGTGTGCTGGAGCGCGGCCTGCTTCTCAAGCTCCGTTTCGCCTTCGACCAGTACGTCAACCTCCGTCCGTCCCGCCTCTGGCCGGGCGTCACCGGGCCGCTCGCCACGGTCAAGCCGGGCGAGGTCGACCTGGTGGTGGTCCGGGAGGGCACCGAGGGGCTCTACGCCGGCGCGGGCGGCTCGCTGCACCGGGACACCGCCGCCGAGGTGGCCACCGAGGAGAGCCTGAACACGCGGCACGGCGTGGAACGGGTGATCCGGGACGCCTTCGCCCGCGCGGGCCGCCGGGAACGGCGCAAGGTCACCCTGGTGCACAAGACCAATGTGCTCACCCACGCCGGCTCGCTCTGGGCCCGTGCCTTCGCGGCGGTCGCCGCCGAGCACCCCGACGTGACCACCGAGTACCAGCACGTCGACGCCGCCGCGATGTTCCTGGTGACGCAACCGCAGCGGTACGACGTGGTGGTCACCGACAACCTCTTCGGGGACATCCTGACCGACATCGCCGCCGCCGTCACCGGCGGGATCGGGCTGGCCGCCAGCGGCTGCATCAACCCGGAGGGCCGTTACCCCTCGATGTTCGAGCCGGTGCACGGCTCGGCCCCGGACATCGCCGGTAAGGGCGTCGCCGACCCGGTGGCCGCCGTGCTCTCCGCCGCGCTGCTGCTGGAACAGCTCGGCCACGCCGACGCCGCCAGCCGGGTCACCGAGGCCGTAGCCAGCGAACTGGCGAACCGGGCGCCGGGCGTACCGCTGCGCACCGACGAGGTGGGCGACCGCCTGGCCGAGTACGCGGCCGGCTGACCGCTCGCACAGTCCGTTACCCGGACGCTGGTTGCAGGGGGCCCCTCCTACCGTCTCGTGATGAGGAGGGGTCCCCTGCAACCAGGCCCGGCGTCACGCAACGTAGCGCCGGGGCGTTGGTCGGCCCTCCCGCTGAACGGCCGTTCGGGGTAAGTTCCACAACACCAGTCCTTCGGCGTGCGCTCCAGCGCGCCGTGACGTCGTCCCAGGGAGGTCAGCGCGATGAGCGGTGGTGACAAGCTCGAATTCGAGATCCGTCGGAACCCCGCGCCCGTATCCGCCGCCGACCGGGCCGCGCTGCTGGTCGACCCCGGTTTCGGCCGGGTCTTCACCGATCACATGGTCACGATCCGCTATGCGGAGGGCAAGGGCTGGTACGACGCCCGGGTCGAGGCACGCGCCCCGATCCCGATGGACCCGGCCAGCGCCGTGCTGCACTACGCGCAGGAGATCTTCGAAGGGCTCAAGGCGTACCGCACCGCCGACGGCGGGGTGACGCTGTTCCGTCCGGAGGCCAATGCCGACCGGTTCGTCGCCTCGGCCGAGCGGCTGGCGATGCCGCCGCTGCCGCCGGAGGCGTTCCTCGACTCGCTGCACCGGCTGATCGAGATCGACCGGGAGTGGATCCCGACCGGCGAGGACGGCAGTCTCTACCTGCGACCGTTCATGTTCGCCAGTGAGGTCTTCCTCGGTGTCCGGCCGGCCCGGGAGTACCTCTACGTCCTGATCGCCGCCCCGGTCGGGGCGTACTTCTCCGGCGGGGTCAAGCCGGTGAAGGTCTGGATCTCCCCGGACTACACCCGGGCCGCGCCGGGCGGCACCGGCGCGGCGAAGTGCGGCGGCAACTACGCGGCCTCGCTGGCGGCCCAGGCCGAGGCGATCGAGCACGGCTGCGACCAGGTGGTCTTCCTGGACGCGGTCGAGCGGCGCTTCGTCGACGAGCTGGGCGGCATGAACGTCTTCTTCGTCTACGACGACAGCACGCTGGTGACCCCGCCGCTGACCGGCAGCATCCTGCCCGGCATCACCCGGGAGTCGGTGCTGACCCTGGCCGCCGAGGCGGGACTGACCGTGCAGGAGCGGTCGGTCAGCTTCGCCGACTGGCAGGCCGACGCGGTGAGCGGGCGGTTGCGTGAGGTCTTCGCCTGTGGCACGGCCGCCGTGATCACGCCGATCGGGCACGTCCGCTTCCCCGACGGCGAGTTCCCCATCGGGGCGGGCAGGCCCGGCCGGGTCACCATGGAGCTGCGCCAACAGCTCGTCGACCTCCAGCGCGGCGTCACCGCCGACCCGCACGGCTGGGTCCACCGGGTGCTCTGACCCGTCAGGGGGTCGTGACCCCTCCACGTCGGCGTCCCGGGATGATGTCCACTATCGGACATCACCCCGGGATGTCGTTGTTTCAGCCGGTGGAGGCGCTGATCACAGTCGGTGACCGGCGCGTCGGACTACCGGAGGTCATCCATGTTGACCTATCTTGCTGACGCAGAACCTTTGGTGCGTCATAGGGAGTCAGCATGTCGGCAGTTGTCGGTCACCGCGTGAGCCACCGCCGGTCCTGGGCGGGCCCCCGGCGGCTCCACCCGGCGGGTTACTCCAGCAGGTGAGTCCGGAGCGCGTCGAGCTGCGCGTCGGTCAGTCCGGCGTGGCGGAGGTACCCCTCGACCGATCCGTGCCGTCCGCGCAGCTCGTCGAGGAAGAGCGGCATCGTCTCGGCCGGTGAGGAGAGGAACGGTGCGGGCGGGTCCTCCGCGTCCGGGTTGCTGGCGGCGAGCCAGGCGCTGAACCGGGCCGACGCCTCGGTGCTCAGCGCGTAGTCGGCGGCGATGTCCGCGTCGCTCACCCCGAGCACCGACAGGGTCAGCGCACAGACGATGCCGGTGCGGTCCTTGCCGGCCACGCAGTGCACCACGACCGGGGCGTTCTCGGCGTCGGCGATCAGCCCGACCGCCTCGCCCAGCCCGGCCGCGCCGGTGGTGGCGAGGGCGACGTACCGGTCGACCAGGAAGCCGGCCAGGCTGGTCTCCGGGTCGTACATCTGCTCCCCCCACGACCGGTGCTCGGGGTGGATGTGGCGGTAGGTGAGCCCGTCGTACGCCGGCACCCGGCCGTGGCGGGTCACCTCGGTCGGTCGGCGCAGGTCGATCACCGTCCGGACGCCGAGTGCGGTGAACGCCGCCCGGTCGGTCTCGTCGACACGGTGCAGGGAGTCGGAACGGTAGAGCCGGCCCCACCGTACGGTGCGTCCGTCGTGGCTCCGGTAGCCGCCGACGTCGCGGAAGTTGAACATCGCGGAGAAGGGGATTCGTCGATTGACCTGAGAGGTGTCCACACCCGACACGGTAACGGCCGGCGGGGCGGAACCCCACCGGCCGTCACGTCGTGGTCACCTACCGGGCGGTGCCCGGTGGCACGGGCGCGTACGTGTCGTCGTAGTAGCCGCCCAGCCGGTCCCGGTATGCCGGGTCGGTGTCGGTCTCGTCGTACTCCGGCGCGGCCTTGACCTGGTCGCGGCTCCGGTCGACGGACACCGTACGGGCGTCGTGGTCGACGTGGTTGACCGTGCCGGCCGGGAGCATCACCTTCCGGCCGAAGATCCATGGGCCGGTGTCCACCACCAGGTAGCTGGCGTTGACCTCGTGGCTCGCCTCGTCGATCTTCCCGATCGACCCGTCGGTCGCCTCGACCTTGTAGCCGGCCAGGTCGGCGTCGGTGACCCCGGCCTCGTCGCGGTAGCGCCAGGGGTCGAACGCCCCTGCGGGTGCGCCACCGGCGAACCCGCCCTGTCCGTCGTCGGTCACCGGCTTCGGTGAGGCGTGCGCCGCACCCGGATCGAGCCTGTCCATTCCGCCGCCCTCCTGCCTCGACTGCGTCGTATCGCGGAGACTGTTCCCGTCAGGGCTCTTCGTACCCCCTGGTCGCGGTCGCACACCCGACCGCCGTGACCGGTCCCGTGGGCGCGCGGTGGGGCGGCGGTACGAGCGGATCGGCCGGCGGCGCGAACCGGAGGACCCGGAGACGACGCGGCCGGGGCCGTCCAGCGATCGGACGGCCCCGGCCGGAGTCCCGGGCGGACGCGGGGGCGTCAGCCCAGCGCGGCCTCGGCGTCGAGCGCCACCGCGGCGGCGTGCACCACGGCGGCGATGCGCAGCCCCTCGTGCACCTGCTCCCGGGTGAACCCGGACCCGCGCAGGGTCTTCTCGTGCGACTCCAGGCACACCCCGCACCCGGTGATCGCCGACACCGCCAGGCACCAGAGTTCGAAGTCGCCCTTGTCCACACCGGGCCTCGCGATGATCTGCATCCGCAGCCGGGCCGGGATCGAGGCGTACGACTCGTCACCGATCAGGTGCTTGGACCGGTAGTAGATGTTGTTCATCGCCATGATGGTGGCCGCGCCCTTGGCGGCCTCGACCGCCTCCGGCTTGAGGTGGTCGGCCGCCTCGGCCGCGATCTCGCGCAGCACCACCGGGTTGCGGGCGGCCACCGCGCAGGCCAGCGCGGTACCCCAGGCCTGGACCGGGCTCAGCGTCGAGGTGCCGACCGTGGACCCGAGGTTGAGCTTGATGTCCTTGGCGTACTCCGGCAGAGCCGCCTTGACGGCGTCGAGGCCCATCGGTCAGGCCCCGGCCAGCAGCGTGGTGGCGTCGAGGGTGCCGCCGCCCTTGTTCCAGTTGCACGGGCACAGTTCGTCGGTCTGCAGGGCGTCGAGCACCCGCAGCACCTCGGAGACGTTCCGGCCCACGGAGCCGGCGGTGACCATGGCGAACTGGATCTCGTTGTTCGGGTCGACGATGAAGGTGGCGCGCTGGGCCACGCCGTCCTCGCCGAGCACACCGCAGGCCTCGGACAGCTCGCGCTTGATGTCGCTGAGCATCGGGAAGGGCAGCTCACGCAGGTCCGGGTGGTCCTTGCGCCAGGCGTAGTGGACGAACTCGTTGTCGATCGAGACGCCGAGAACCTGCGCGTCGCGGTCGGCGAACTCGCCGTTCAGCCGGCCGAACTCGGCGATCTCGGTCGGGCAGATGAAGGTGAAGTCCTTCGGCCAGAAGAAGACGACCCGCCACTGGCCCTGGTGCGACTTGTGGTTGATCGTCTCGAACGCCTTGTCCGCCTCCAGGGAGACGCAGGCGGTGAGTTCGTACTCCGGGAAGCGGTCACCGACAGTGAGCACAGGTCCTCCTTGACGTGTGGCGCAGGGCCGTAACTGGACTGGTTCCAGATTGTGTCGCAGTCGCAAGTCCGGTGGCCGGCGGCCGGGCCACCTGTGAAGTCGATCACCGATCGATGCCCCGATCAGGCATGGGGCGGTCGCCCGCCGGAACGACCCGCCGCCACCGGCCGTCCCGCGATGTGGATTCTGCCTCCCAGATTCGGCTCGCAGGTGGCAGAGTACGGACTGTGACCAGGACCGCCCTGATTATTGGCACCTAGCGCGCCGGCGACCCTCCGCCGAGCGCGCAGACCTCCCGCATCCCGCGGGGGGTCTTTTTGTTGGTTCCAGAAAGGTCTCCCATGACGTACCAGGTCTACGACACGACGTTGCGCGATGGTGCCCAGCGCGAGGGAATCAGCTACTCCGTGGTCGACAAGCTCGGGGTGGCCCGGCTGCTCGACGAGTTCGGCGTCGGCTTCATCGAGGGCGGCTGGCCGGGCGCGGTGCCCAAGGACACCGAGTTCTTCCGCCGGGCCCGCACCGAACTCGACCTGCGTCACGCCCTGCTGGTCGCGTTCGGCGCCACCCGCCGCGCCGGGGTCGCGGTCGGCGACGACCCGCAGGTCCGTGCGCTGCTCGACGCCGAGACCCCGGCGATCGCGCTGGTCGCCAAGGCGGACCTGCGGCACGTCGAACGGGCGCTGCGGACCACGCCGGCCGAGAACCTCGCCATGATCCGGGACACCGTGGCCCACCTGGTCGCCGAGGGACGCCGGGTCTTCGTCGACGGGGAGCACTTCTTCGACGGGTACCGCGCCGACCCGGCGTACGGCGCGGCGGTGGTGGAGACCGCCCTCGACGCCGGGGCCGAGGTGATGGTGCTCTGCGACACCAACGGCGGCATGCTGCCCTCCCAGGTCACCGCCGCCATCGTCGACCTGACCGCCCGCACCGGGGTCGGCCCGGAGCGGCTCGGCATCCACTGCCAGAACGACACCGCCTGCGCGGTCGCCAACACCGTCGCCGCCGTCGAGGCCGGGGTCCGGCACTTCCAGGGCACCGCCAACGGCTACGGCGAACGCCCCGGCAACGCCGACCTCTTCGCGGTCGTCGCCAACCTCCAGCTCAAGCTCGGGATCCCCGTCCTACCGGACGGGTGTCTCGAACAGATGGTGCGCGTCTCGCACGCCATCGCCGAGATCGCCAACATCGCCCCCGACACCCACCAGGCGTACGTCGGGGCCGCCGCCTTCGCCCACAAGGCGGGGCTGCACGCGAGCGCGATCAAAGTGGATCCGCTGCTCTACAACCACGTGGACCCCGCCGTGGTGGGGAACGACATGCGGATCCTGGTCACCGAGATGGCCGGCCGGGCCAGCATCGAGCTCAAGAGCCGCGAGCTCGGGCTGGACCTGGCCGGCCGTCCGGAGACGCTGTCCCGGGTCACCAACCGGGTCAAGGAACTGGAGGCCGGCGGCTGGTCGTTCGAGGCCGCGGACGCCTCCTTCGAGCTGCTGGTCCGTTCCGAGCTGCCCGACCACTCCCCGGCGAAGCCGTTCACCCTGGAGTCGTACCGGGTGATCGTCGAACACCGGGAGGACGGCGCGGTCGTCTCCGAGGCGACGGTGAAGATCCGGGTACGGGGAGAGCGGGTGATCGCCACCGCCGAGGGGAACGGCCCGGTCAACGCCCTGGACGAGGCGCTGCGGGTCGGGTTGGCCCGGCACTACCCGGAGCTGCGCGACTTCGGGCTGGCCGACTACAAGGTGCGCATCCTGGAGGGGAGCCAGGGCACCGGCGCGGTCACCCGGGTGCTGGTGGAGACGACCGGTGCCGGCCGGGACTGGACCACCGTCGGCGTGCATCCCAACGTCGTCGAGGCGAGCTGGCACGCCCTGGTCGACGCCCTGACCTACGGTCTCGACCGCGCACACGCCTGACCCCGTGCCGGGCCGGGACGCTACGGCCACCCGCGGCCAGCGGCCGGTTCAGGCGGTGCGGCCGGGCAGGCGGAGTTCGGCCAGGACGGTGCGGTGGTCGCTGCCCGGCAGCGGGCGCACCGCCACCGAGCGGACCGCGATCCGCCGGTCGACCAGCACGTGGTCGATGGCGACCGGCGGGATCGGGTCCCCGTCGTACGGGCCCCACGTGCCGGTCAGCCCGGCACCGACCGCGTCGGCCGCGTCGACGTACCCGGTGTCCAGCAGGTCCCGCAGCGGCGCGTGGTCCAGGGTGGCGTTGAAGTCCCCGGCGAGGACGGACAGCTGCCCGTCCGGGGTGGCCGGGGGCTGGGCGGCGAGGTTGGTCCGCCAGTCCGGGACCACCGACGGCGCGTACGGGGCCGCCGGGTGGACCGACTCGACCCGTACCGGGGGCGCGCCGGCCACGGTGAGGGTGCCGTACGCCTGGCTGAAGCCGAAGCCGACGTTGCGCCGGATGCCGACCTCGGTGAGCGGGAAGCGCGCGTAGAGCCCGGAGCCGGTGGTGCCCACCTCGGGGTTGAGCTGCCGGTACGGCAGCAGCCCGGTCAGGCCGAGCCGGTCGAGTTCGGCCTGCGCGTCGGGGGTGAACTCCTGCACCGCCAGCACGTCCACGCGCCCGTCGCGCACCAGGTCGACCAGCCGCCCGGTGTCGCCCGCGCCGGCCAGCAGGTTGGCCGTGAGCACCCGGAGCGTCGGTCCGTCGGCGGCCGGTTGGCCGGTGGGCAGGACCCGGGGCGTGACCACGATCGCCAGGGCCAGCGCGGTCAGGGCCGCGACCACCGCGGGGCCGCGTCGCCGCAGGGCGAGCGCCAGCACCAGGGGCAGCACGCTTCCGACCGCCACGTACGGCGTGAAGGCCACCGCCTGCACCAGCGCGCTCCGTTCCAGCCCGGGCAGGCGGACGGCGGCGAAAGCGAGCCCCGGTGTGACGGCGAGCCAGCAGAGCAGGGTGCCCTGGCGTCGTGACCCGGTCGTCGGTCGGCCCTCGGCGCCTGTGGTCATCCCGACACGGTAGCCGCCCTCGTTCCGCGCCCGGTCACCGCGTGGTTTCGTGAACGGTTCTTCGTTTCGCCATCTGCTGTCCGCAGGGGGCCGGAAAAGCATCCAAACTCATGGTCAAGTATTGACCAGGCACATTTTGCGGTGCTACTTTCCTCTGTGGCTAGAGCCGATACTCTCCGTAGTTTGACCAGGTCAGTGCTGGCGTAAACCCGAGAAATCTTGCCCGGTCGGGACTGCCTTGCGCTGTTTTCCCGGCCCTCTGATACGGCAATAATCCGTTCCATGAATTGTGGAGCGGCTCTACTCGCCTCGCTTGAAGCAAGGGAGATCTGTCATGGCCAAAATGTTCTCACGTAAGGCGGTCGCGGTGACGCTCGCCGTGTTGGGGCTCAGCCTGGCCGGAGGGGGGATCGCCGCCGCCCAGCCCAACGAGGGCAACGGCGCCCAGCCGGTGGCACGGCAGGGGCAGCAGCCGCCGCTGTCGCCGGAGTCGGCCCGGAAGGCGCAGGAGGCGCTGAAGCAGGACGCGGGAACCCTCGCCACCACCGTCTCCTTCGCCGTCGTGGAGTCCAGCGGGCTCCTGGCCCGCGGGCAGGACGTGGTCTCGGTGACCCGGTACGGCCCCGGCCAGTACGAGGTGCTGTTCAACCGGGTCGTCTCCCGAGGTGCCTACGTGGCCACCCTCGGCAACTCCGGGGACTGCTGCATCCCCGGCGCCGGTGAGATCTCGGTGGCGCCCCGGCTGGGCACCACGACCGGGGTCTTCGTCCAGACCCGCAACTCCAGCGGCACCGCCGCCGACCGGTCCTTCCACCTGCACGTGGCGGGCTGACCCCGGTACGGCGTCGGGTGGCCGGTCGGCCATCCGACCGGCGCCGGCCCCCGTGCGCCACGGGGGCCGGCGCCGCCGGCTGTCGGAAGGGGCCACCGCTGTCGGGACGGGCCGTCCGCTGCCGGAAGGGGCCGTCGGCTGCCGGGGAGGGCCACGGGTCGGCGAAGCTTGTCCCGTTCGAGAGGGAAAAGCGAGGTTAGCGGCTCAAATTCCGACGTTTGTCGTGGCGGTGCCCCGGGAAGCAAGCACCGTGACGGACATCTCGGACACCCTGGCCAGCGTGCCCAGCCCGGACGATCCCCCCGCGCCCGGCATCGAGTTGGAACAGATCCTCCACGAGGTCAAACGTGTGATCGTCGGGCAGGACCGACTCGTCGAGCGCCTGCTCACCGCGCTCGTCGCGGACGGGCACTGTCTGCTCGAAGGTGTGCCGGGCGTAGCCAAGACCCTGGCCGCGCAGACCCTCGCCACCGTGGTCGGTGGCACGTTCTCCCGGATCCAGTTCACCCCCGACCTCGTCCCCTCGGACATCGTCGGCACCCGGATCTACCGGGCGTCCCGGGAGACCTTCGACGTCGAACTCGGCCCGATCATGGCCAACCTGGTGCTCGCGGACGAGATCAACCGCGCGCCGGCCAAGGTGCAGTCGGCGCTGCTGGAGGCGATGGCCGAACGGCAGGTCTCCATCGGCGGGCGCAGCTTCGGCGTACCCGACCCGTTCCTGGTGCTCGCCACCCAGAACCCGATCGAGTCCGAGGGCGTGTATCCGCTGCCCGAGGCACAGCGGGACCGGTTCCTGATGAAGGTGGTCGTCGACTACCCGGACGACGCCGACGAACTGGCCATCCTCTACCGGATGAGCACCTCCCGGCCGCGTCCCCACCGGGTGCTCGACCCCGACCGGCTGCGCACCCTCCAGGCCCGCGCCCGGGACGTCTTCGTGCACCACGCCCTCGCCGAGTACGTCGTCCGGCTCATTCTCGCCACCCGCGACCCGGGACGCTTCGGCCTGCCGGGGCTCGCCCCCATGCTGTCGTACGGCGCGAGCCCCCGCGCCACCCTCGGCCTGGTCGCCGCCGCCCGGGCCCAGGCCCTGCTGCGCGGTCGCGGGTACGTCGTCCCCGAGGACGTCCGGGAGCTGGCGGTGGACGTGCTCGCCCACCGCCTGGTGCTCTCCTTCGACGCGGTCGCCGACGGGGTGTCCGCCGAGGCGCTGGTCCACCGGCTCGTCGAGGCCGTACCCCCGCCCCGGATCGCACCCGACCGCCGACCGGTCGCCCCCGACCTGGCGGCGGCATGAGGAGGGTCCGCCGCCCACCGCTGCCGGCCGGTTCCGCGCAGCGCGACCCGGGTCTGGCCGAGCTGACCCCGGACCAGCGACTGCGCCGGCTGGAGCTGACCGTCACCCGCCGGCTGGACGGACTGCTGCACGGCCAGCACCGGGGCCTCTTCCCCGGGCCGGGCAGCGAGGCCGCCGGCAGCCGGGAGTACCGGCCCGGCGAGGACGAGGTACGCCGGATGGACTGGGCGGTGACCGCCCGCACCGCCGTGCCGCACGTGCGGGAGGTCGACGCCGACCGGGAACTGACCACCTGGCTGCTGGTGGACGCCAGCCCGAGCATGGAGTTCGGCACCGCCGACCTCGACAAGCGGGAACTGGCGGTGGCGGCGGTCGCGGCGGTCGGGTTCCTCACCGCCGGTGCCGGCAACCGGCTCGGCGCCCAGGTGCTCACCCGTGACGGGGTACGCCGGTTTCCTGCCCGGGGTGGACGCCGGCACCTGGTCAACCTGCTCCGGACGCTGCTCACCACCCCGCGCGGCGACCGGGCCGCCGCCGTACCGGATCCGTCCGGGCGACCCTCCACGGCCGCCGGCGTGCCGTCCGACACCGGGCCCGCCGGTGCGGCCGACGCCGTCTCCCTGGCCGGGGCGCTGGCCTCGGTGCACCGCCTCGCCCCCCGTCGAGGGCTGGTCGTCGTGGTCTCCGACTTCCTCGACGCCCTCCCCGACGACCCGTGGGCCGAGGCCGGGTGGGAAGCGGCGTTGCGCCGGCTCGCCGTCCGGCACCAGGTGCTCGCCGTCGAGGTGACCGACCCGCGCGAGCTGGAACTGCCGGACGTCGGACTGATCACCCTGGTCGACCCGGAGACCGGACGGCGTCGCGAGGTGTGGACCGGCGACCCGGTGCTGCGGGAGCGGTTCGCCCGGGCGGCGACCGCCCAGCGGGAGCAGGTCCGCCGGGCGCTGCGCCGGTGTGGGGCGGCACACCTGGCGCTGCGGACCGACCGGGACTGGGGTGCGGACATCGTCCGGCACGTGCACGCCCAGCGCCGGCTGGCTCTCGCCCCGGCAGCCCGCGGCGTCCCGACCGGCGGAGGTGGCGTGTGACCTGGCAGTCCCCGGTCCGGCTCTGGCTGCTGCTCGGCGTGCTCGCGCTCGTCGTCGCGTACGTCCTGGCGCAGCGCCGGCACAGCCGTTACGCCGTACGGTTCACCAACCTGCGCCTGCTCGACCGGGTCGCGCCGCAGCGGCCGACCTGGCGGAGGCACCTGCCCGCCGGGCTCTTCCTGGCCATGCTGGCGTTGCTGGTGGTCGGCTTCGCCCGGCCGACCGCCGAGGTCCGGGTACCCCGGGAACGGGCCACCGTGATGGTGGCGGTGGACGTCTCCACCTCGATGCTCGCCACCGACGTCGAACCGGACCGGTTGACCGCCGCGAAGCACGCGGCCCGGCGGTTCGTCGACGGCCTGCCCGAGGAGTTCAACGTCGGGTTGGTCGCCTTCGCCGGCAGTGCCGCCGTGCTGGTCCCGCCCGGCACCGACCGGGAGGCGCTGCACGAGGGGATCGAACGACTGGTGGAAGGGGCGACCGGGGTCCAGGGCACCGCGATCGGCGAGGCGATCAACACTTCCCTCGGCGCGGTCCGGGCGCTGGACAGCCAGGCGGCGAAGGACCCGCCGCCGGCCCGGATCATCCTGCTCTCCGACGGGGCGAACACCTCGGGCAAGGACCCGATCGAGGCCGCCGGCGACGCGGTCACGGCCAAGGTGCCGGTGCACACCATCTCGTTCGGCACCCCGAGCGGCTTCGTGGACCGGGGCGGACGGCCCATCCAGGTGCCGGTCGACGGCCAGACCCTGCGCGCGGTCGCCGAGGAGACCGGCGGCGGCTTCCACGAGGCCAGCACGAGCGACGAACTGCGCGCCGTCTACGAGGACATCGGCACCTCGGTCGGGTACCGGACGGTGCGGCAGGACGTGTCGGCCCGCTTCATCGGGCTCGGGTTGATCCTCGCCATGGGCGCGGCGGCCGGCTCGATGCGGTGGTTCTCCCGACTGCCCTGACCGGTCCGCACCGCCGTGCCGGACGCAGCGGTGCAACGGCACAGGCGGCGGGTGGTGCCGGTGCGACGTGCCGGACACAACGGCGCACAGGCGGCGGGCTGCGGGCGGTGCGACGAGCCGGGGAGCCGGCGGATGGACGGACGGCAGGAGCGGACGACACATGAGGAGCGGACGTATGGCGGTGCAGACCGGACTCGGTGAGCCGCGTGGACCCTGGTTCGTCTCACCCGAACTGGACCCGGACGGGCGTCCCCGTGGGGACGTATCCGCGTCCGGACCGGACCGGCGCGGCCCGGACGCCCCGGGGCGGCTGCTCGCCGCCGCGGCGGCGGTGGTGGCCCTCTCCGCCGGTGCCGGCGCGGTGGCCGGCGGCTGGGTGGCCAACCTGGACGAGACGACGGAGTCACCGGCGGCCACGGCCGCGCCGGTGCCGGCGGAACTGGTCACCGCCGCCGAGCGGACCGTGCCCGGGGTGGTGTCGGTGCTGGTCGGCGACGGTAGGGGCCGGGGCGCGACCGGCTCCGGGTTCGCCGTGGACGACCAGCAGCACATCATCACCAACGACCACATCCTGGCCCGGGGCGGTGGGGTGGTGGCCGTGGAACTGCCCGACGGCCGTCGCGTCCCGGCCCAGGTGGTGGGCCGGGAGCCGCGCAGCGACCTGGCGGTGCTGCGGGTGCCGGCCTCGGCCGGGCTGGCCCCGCTGCCGCTGGCGAAACCGGGTTCGACCCGGGTCGGCGAGCCGGTCCTGGCCGTCGGCTCCCCACTCGGCCTTTCCGGCACGGTGACCGCCGGCATCGTCAGCGCACTGGACCGTCAGGTGCGGCTCGGCGACAACCGGCACACGGCGGTGCAGACCGACGCCTCGATCAACCCCGGGAACTCCGGCGGGCCGCTGGTCAACGCGCGGGGCGAGGTGGTCGGGGTGAACACCGCGATCGCCACCATCGACGGCAACGGCTCGATCGGCATCGGTTTCGCCATCCCGATCGACCAGGTCCAGCAGACCGCCGACACCATCATCGGCCGGGGCGGCTGACCGTGACCGGCGCGCCGGGTCACCGCCAGCCGGGCCGGGCGGGTCAGCGGGTCGGCGGGCCGGCGGGTCGGCGGGTCGGTGGGCCGGTGGGCCGGTGGGCCGGCCGGGTCGAATGGGCGCGCGTGCCCGCCATGCGCACGACTAGCCTCGGGACATGGACGACGGACTGCGGGTGACGGAGCGGCTGGTGGTGCCCGGCGCGGAACTGCGGGAGCGGTTCTCCCGGTCGTCCGGGCCGGGCGGTCAGGGCGTCAACACCACCGACTCGCGGGTCGAGCTGAGCTTCGACGTCGCCACCTCGCCGAGTCTCCCGCCGTACCTGCGTGAGCGGGCCCTCCAGCGGCTCGCCGGGCGGCTGGTCGACGGGGTCCTCACCGTGGCCGCCAGCGAACACCGGGCGCAACTGGCCAACCGCGAGGCCGCCCGGGAACGGATGGCCGCGCTGCTGCGCGAGGCGGTCGCCCCACCGCCGCCGTCCCGCCGGCCGACCCGCCCGTCCCGGGCGGCGAAGCAGCGTCGGCTGGACGAGAAGAAGCGCCGCTCGCAGGTCAAACGCAACCGCCGGGTGGACGGCGACTGACGGCCCGGAAGCAGCCTTCGGGAAACCGGTTGGCGGCGTGAACGGCGCTGGCGAGGATCGGCCGGTGCACACCGATCCCGTGGCCGCCGCGCCCGGCCGTGTCCCCGGCTTCGCCGACAAGCCCACGCTGACCGGGGAACGGGTGTTGCTGCGCCCCTTCGTCGACGACGACCTGCCGGCGCTGTACGCGGCTCTGGCCGATCCGGAGGTGATCCGGCTCACCGGCAGCATCGGCGTCTCGCACGACGAGGAACAGCTACGCCAGTGGTACGGCACCAGCAACGCGCAGACCGACCGGCTCGACCTGGCGGTGGTGGACCGCGCGACCGGAGCGTGCGTCGGCGAGGTGGTGCTCAACCAGTGGACGACGCACCGGGGGCACTCCCAGCGCTGACGGAGCCGCTGCCGCCGAGGTGGTAGCAGGGGACCCTTGTTACCGCTTTTTGTCGAGCAGGGGACCCCTGCAAACACTCCAGGGCGGCGAGCAGGCGGGCGCGGAGCGTGGCGGCGCGCTCGGCGAAGCCACGCTGGGCGGCGACGTACTCGGCCCGGCCCTCCGGCGTCTCGACCCGGACCGGCGGATACCCGAGCGCGGCCAGGTCGTACGGGCTGGCCCGCATGTCCAGGGTGCGGATCTCGCGGGCCAGCGCGAAGCAGTCCGCGACGAGTTCGGCGGAGACCATCGGCGCGAGCTTGTACGCCCACTTGTAGAGATCCATGTTGGCGTGTAGACAGCCCGGCTGCTCCAGGTCGTGCTGGCTCTCCCGGGTCGGGCTGAGCACGTTCAGCGGCCGGGCCGGCGCGGTGAAGAACCGGTACGCGTCGAAGTGGCTGCACCGGACGCCCCGCTCGTCGACGACGGCGGCGGTCCGCTCCGGGCCGAGCCGCAGCGGCCAGGCGTTGTGGCGTACCTCGTCCTGGGGCTGCCGGTAGACCATCGCCCACTCGTGCATGCCGAAGCAGCCCAGGTGCGCCGGTCGCCCGGCGGTCGCGACCAGCAGGTCCCGGATCCAGTCGACGGACCCGGCGCGGCGGGCGCGTACCGCGTCGACGTCGACGGTGACCCCGGCGGCGGTGGCACGGTAGTCCGGGCCGAACTCGGCGGGCTCGGCGTCCCGTAATTCCACGCCCGCCCCCGGATGCCAGCGGCGCAACTGGGCCGGGCGGTGCGAGTAGTAGGTGAAGAGGAAGTCCTCCACCGGGTGCCGCACGCCACCGCGTCGCCGGGCCAGGTGCGGGGCCAGCCAGGCGTCGACCCGCTCCTCGTGCGCCCGGCGGCGGGCCCGCCAGGTCGGCGCGTCGAGCACGGTGGCGAGGGCGGCGGTCACGGATCCCAGGGTACGACCGCCGCCTGCGCCGCCGTCAGGGCACGTCCACCCGCACCCCGGCGGAGAAGACCCCGCTACGCAGTTCGACCTGTCTCGGCCGCTCCGTTCCGCCGACGGTGAAGACCAGCGGCACCACCATCCGCTGGTCGGCCGCCACGGGGTCGGCGAAGACGTCCCGCCCCCGGTTGGCCGTTCGGGTGGCCGGCTCGTCGGTGGTGACCCACCGGCCGTCCGGCAGGTACGCCCGCTGGAGTTCCCCGTGCCAGACCTGCTGGTGCGGGGTGAGGTTGCGCACCCCGACCGTCGCCTGGCAGCGTCGTCGGTCCGCCGTCGGGTCGCAGGCCATCCGGTAGACGGTGAACTCGAACGCGGCCTCCCGCAGGGGCACCCCGAGCGCGCCGGCGTGGCCCTGCCCGCTCCACGCGCCGCTGGTGGGCTGCGCGCCGGGGTTGATCGCGGAGACCCGCCTGGTCGCGGTCCAGGTCGCCGCGCCGGCCACCGCGACCAGGATCGCCGCGGCCACCCCGACCACCAGCCAGACCGGCGGCCTACGGCGGCGGTACGCCGGCACCGGCACCGCCACGCGCGGGTACACCGTGCCCCGGCCGTCCGGGCGTCCGTCAGGCCGGCTGCCGGGGCCGGGGGTACCGGACCGTCCGGCTGCCCGCTCGTCCGGCCGGCTTCGTCGGCGCCGCCACCACCAGCCCGTACCGGCCAGCACCGGCAGCAGCGCCGCGCCCGCGGCCAGCGCGGTGGTGGCGCGTTGCCAGAACGGCGTCGCGTCGGCGCCGCCCCCGTCCCCAGCGCCCTGCCGCCAGGTCGCCGTCGCGCAGTCGTACGGTCGGTCGCCGGCACCGTCGAAGGCGCACGCCGGTGCGGTCAGTGGCCGGTCCGGGGCGGCGCTCAGCGCGGTGTTCAGGGTGGTGGTGCTGCGAGCCGGGAGGGTGAGCCGCCAGGTGACCTCGGCCGACTCGGCCCCGCCGGTCGGCCGGGTCGCCCGGCCCCCGGCGGTGACCGTGGCCGCCGTGGCGCCCGGCGGCAGTTCCTGGCGCACGGTGGTGTCGACCGGGGCGTTGCCGTCGTTGCGTACCTCGATCCGGTAGGCCGGGGCCGGAGTGTCGGTGGGGGCGACGCGCACCCGGACCGCCGGGGCCGTCCCCGGGGTCGCCGGTGTGGCCGCCGCACGGGGCGGGTCGGGCGTCGACAGCGCCGGTAGTGCGCTGAGGAGACCGAGGCAGTGGACGAGCACCGCGAGGGTCCGGTGGGGCCGTGTCGATGCAGGCATACGAACGCACCTCCCGGACCGACGCTAGGGCGGTGGCCGTCCCGCCCGGGTGGAAAGTGCCGAACCCGATCCGCCCGACCTGCGTCGTCGGTACGCTGCGCCGCCCGTGGCGAGGTGCCGGTGGCCTGGGCGGCAGGGCTAGATTGGCGGTGTGCGTATCGCTCGTTTCGCTCATGCCAAGGGAATGTCGTTCGGTGCCGTCGAGGGGGAGCCGGGGGCGGGACCGCAGGGTCTCACCATCGCCGAGATCGAGGGGCACCCGTTCGGGCAGATCCAGTTCAGCGGTGCCCGGTGGGCACTGTCGGACGTCCGCCTGCTCTCGCCGATCCTGCCCAGCAAGGTGGTCTGCGTCGGCCGCAACTACGCCGAGCACGCCGCCGAGCACGGCAGTGCGGTGCCGAAGGAGCCGCTGCTCTTCCTCAAGCCCTCCACCAGCGTCATCGGGCCGCGCGACGCGATCCGGCTGCCGCTGTTCAGCAAGCAGGTCGAGCACGAGGCGGAGCTGGCGGTGGTGATCGGGCCGCCGGGTGCCCGGCGTGCCGACCGCGCCGCCGCCGAGCGGGCCATCTTCGGCTACACCTGCGCCAACGACGTGACCGCGCGCGACCTGCAACGCAACGACGGGCAGTGGACCAGGGCCAAGGGCTTCGACTCGTTCTGCCCGATCGGCCCCTGGATCACCACCGGGCTGGACGTCGGCGACCTGGAGGTCCGCTGCGAGGTCGGACGCGACCCGGAGGAGATGGAGGTCCGTCAGCTGGGCCGGACCAAGGACATGGTCTTCGACGTGCCGTCCCTGGTGTCGTACATCTCGCACGTGATGACGCTGCTGCCCGGGGACGTCGTCCTGACCGGCACCCCGGCCGGGGTTAGTCCGCTCCTGGACGGGGATACCGTCACGGTACGTATCGAGGGGATCGGGGAGCTCTCGAACCCCGTGGTCTCGCTCTGATGGCCGGTGTGGAGGGTGAAACCGCAGCTCACGTGCGGTTTCGGTAACCCGATTTGGCCTGCCGGCACCGGTGGAGTAAAGTTTCTCCCCGGTGCCGCAAGGTGCCGATCCGGTGCCGCAAGGCACCAATGGGGTATGGGGTAATTGGCAGCCCGACTGATTCTGGTTCAGTTAGTCTAGGTTCGAGTCCTGGTACCCCAGCGCAACCGAGGTTCGCGAGAGCCTCGGACGCTGGATTCTGGTGGAGTTCACCTCCCGCCCCCCACATGGTGGCGAGAAGTTGATCGCTGTTAGAGTGCAGCATCGCCGCCCGTGGTGGTGGCGGTGCGAAAAGAAGTTCTGGCCCCGTCGTCTAGCGGCCCAGGACGCCGCCCTCTCAAGGCGGTAGCGCCGGTTCGAATCCGGTCGGGGCTACAAGCGTCACCGGTCCGTCCCGTGTCAAGCGGGGCGGGCTGTTTCACTTCTGCCGGGTCTACCCGGTCCCACCCGGTCGACACGCGGCGCGGGGGGCATGGTTAGACTACGGCGGCACCGCCCGGCAGGGTGGTGAAGCAGGAAAAGTCTTGGCCCCGTCGTCTAGCGGCCCAGGACGCCGCCCTCTCAAGGCGGTAGCGCCGGTTCGAATCCGGTCGGGGCTACCACATCGGCCCGTTTCCCTCCCGGGAGACGGGCCTTTGCGTTCCCCGGGCCCGGGTTCGCGCCCCGGGGGGTGCCCCGCCTCCGCTGTCGGTCATGACGTGGACGGCGACGTCGGGTTCCTGGACCGCCGTCCACGTCATGGCCAACACACGAACTCAGAGGCCGGAGAGGCGTTGGCCGGCGCGGACGACGGCCATGGCGTGGCGTTCGCCGGGGCGCCGGCCCAGGCGTTCGATCGGGCCGGAGATGCTGATCGCGGCGATCACCCGTCCGGTGCGGTCGCGGATCGGAGCAGAGACGCTCGCCACGCCGGCCTCCCGTTCCGCGACACTCTGCGCCCAGCCGCGTCGGCGTACCTCGGCGAGGGTGCGACCGGTGAACTTCGACCGGGGCAGGAGTGGCATCACCGCCTCGGGCGGCTCCCAGGCCAGCAGGATCTGGGCGGCCGAACCGGCGGTCATCGGCAGCACCGACCCGACCGGCACGGTGTCCCGCAGACCGCTGGCCCGCTCGGCGGCGGCCACACAGACCCGCTCGTCGGCCCGCCTGAGGTAGAGCTGGGCGCTCTCCCCGGTGGCGTCGCGCAGGGCGGCCAGCAGCGGCTCCGCCGCGGTCAGCAGCACGTCCGGCGCGGCGTTGGCCAGCTCGCCGAGGCGTGGGCCGGGCCGCCACCGCCCCTGTGTGTCCCGGACGAGCATCCGGTGGATCTCCAGCGCCTGCGCGAGCCGATGGGCCGTGGCCCTCGGCAGCTTGGTGCGATCAACGAGTTCGGCCAGGCTGGCGCCGTCGACACAGGCGGCCAGGATGACCACCGCCTTGTCGAGAACGCCGACACCGCTCATACTGTGTCCCACAAGCCGAAATTTACCTCCCAGAATTTAGGATGTCCAGATGGTGGGAGTCACTCCGAAGCCAAAGACCTTGGCCGAGAAGGTCTGGGACGCGCACGTCGTGCGATCAGCCGAGGGCGAGCCCGACCTGCTCTACATCGACCTGCACCTGCTGCACGAGGTCACCAGCCCACAGGCGTTCGACGGCCTCCGGCTGGCCGGTCGCCCGGTGCGGCGTACCGATCTGACCATCGCGACCGAGGACCACAACACCCCGACCGGGTACGCCGACCCGGCGTTCCGCCAGCGTCGGGGCGACCTCCTCACGATCGCCGACCCGACCTCCCGCACCCAGATCGAGACGTTGCGCCGCAACTGCGCCGAGTTCGGCGTACGGCTGCACCCGCTGGGTGACGAGAACCAGGGCATCGTCCACGTCATCGGTCCCCAGCTCGGCCTGACCCAGCCCGGCATGACCATCGTCTGCGGCGACTCGCACACCGCCACCCACGGCGCGTTCGGTGCGCTCGCCTTCGGCATCGGCACCAGTGAGGTCGAACACGTCCTGGCCACCCAGACCCTGCCGCAGGCCCGCCCGAGGACCATGGCGGTCAACGTCACCGGTCAGCTCGGCCCCGGCGTCACCGCCAAGGACCTGGTGCTCGCGCTGATCGCCCAGGTCGGCACCGGCGGCGGTCGTGGCCACATCGTGGAGTACCGGGGGGAGGCGATCCGGTCGCTGTCGATGGAGGGGCGGATGACCATCGCCAACATGTCCATCGAGTGGGGCGCGAAGGCCGGCATGATCGCCCCGGACGAGACGACCTTCGCGTACCTCCAGGGGCGGCCGAACGCGCCGCAGGGAGCCGACTGGGACGCCGCGGTGGCGTACTGGCGGACGCTTCCCACCGACGAGGGCGCCGTCTTCGACGCCGAGGTGACCCTGGACGCTTCCCGGGTGACGCCCTTCGTCACCTGGGGCACCAACCCGGGTCAGGGCGCGCCCCTGGCCGAGCGGGTGCCCGACCCCGACGGATTCGACAACGAGGCCGAGCGGACCGCCGCCCGCCGCGCGCTGGAGTACATGGATCTGCGCCCGGGGACGCCGCTGCGCGATCTGCCCGTGGACGTGGTCTTCGTCGGCTCCTGCACCAACGGCCGGCTGGAGGACCTCCGCGCGGCGGCCGACGTGCTGCGCGGCCGGCGGGTCGCCGACGGGGTACGGATGCTGGTGGTGCCCGGCTCCGCCGCGGTCCGCCAGGCCGCCGAGGCGGAGGGGCTGGACAAGATCTTCAGCGACGCCGGGGCGGAGTGGCGTTTCGCCGGCTGTTCCATGTGCCTGGGCATGAACCCGGACACCCTCTCGCCGGGGCAGCGGTCCGCCTCCACCTCCAACCGCAACTTCGAGGGCCGGCAGGGCCGGGGCGGGCGTACCCATCTGGTGTCGCCCCCGGTCGCCGCCGCCACCGCCGTGGTCGGCCGGCTGGCCGCGCCGGCCGACCTGTGAAGGGATGACTGGGACGATGGACAGGTTCACCACGCACACCGGCACCGCCGTGCCATTGCGGCGCTCCAATGTGGACACGGATCAGATCATTCCCGCGGTGTACCTCAAGCGGGTGACCCGGACCGGCTTCGCCGACGGCCTCTTCAGCGCGTGGCGGGAGGACCCGGGATTCGTGCTGAACGATTCCTCGTATTCCGGGGCATCGATTCTGGTCGCTGGCCCTGAGTTCGGCACCGGGTCATCCCGTGAACACGCGGTGTGGGCGCTGCGGGACTGGGGCTTCCGGGCGGTGATCTCGCCCCGCTTCGGTGACATCTTCCGTGGCAACGCCTTGAAGGAGGGGCTCCTCCCGGTCGAGCTGGAATTGAAGACGGTCGAAGAACTCTGGGATCGGCTCGATGCCGACCCGACCACTCCGGTCACCGTCGACCTGGCTGCGCGGGAGGTCCGGGTCGGGACGGACACCTGGGCCTTCCCGATGGACGACTTCAGCCGGTGGCGGCTGATGGAGGGCTTGGACGACATTGGACTGACCCTGCGGCAGGAGGCGGAGATCAGCGCCTACGAGGCCCGCCGGTTGCCGTTCCTGCCCGCCCTCGGGTAGCCGTAAGGGCACTCTCGCCTTGGTTTTCGCCCCCGTCGCCTCCGCCGACGGGGGCGAATCCGTTACGACACAAGGGCTTTTTTCCACCGAATGTTTGTGTCCGGGCAGCAGAGGGCATACCGTGCGCGCAGAATGGCTCGCGTCGAGTCAGTTGCACAATCGGGAGGAAGTCGTGAACAAGGCCGAGCTCATCGAGGCGCTCGCCGCTCGCCTGGGGGACAGGAAGTCGGCGACTGCGGCGCTCGACGCGGTCCTCGCTGAGGTCCAGGCGGCGGTGGCGAAGGGCGAGAAGGTGTCCATCACCGGTTTCGGAGCGTTCGAGAAGCGCGTGCGCGCCGCTCGAACAGCCCGCAACCCGCGCACCGGAGAGGCGGTGAAGGTCAAGAAGACATCCGTGCCGACCTTCCGGCCGGGCGCGGGCTTCAAGGAGATGGTGGCCAGCGGCAAGGCGCCGAAGGCCACGACCGCCGCGAAGAAGACCACAACCGCAGCGAAGACGACGGCGGCGGCCAAGACCACCGGGGCGAAGGCGACCGGGGCGAAGGCGACGGGTGCCAAGGCGACGGGTGCCAAGGCGACCGGGGCCAAGGCCACCGCCACGAAGAAGGCCACGGCGGCGGCCAAGGCCGCCCCGGCGACGGCCACCAAGGCCGCGACGAAGGCGGCCACAAAGGCAGCCACGAAGGCCGCGACCAAGGCGGCCGGTACCAAGGCCACCACCAAGGCGGCCGGCGCGAAGGCCGCTCCGGCGAAGAAGAGCACGGCCACCGCCAAGGCCACGGCGGCGAGGAAGACGGCCACGGCCGCGAAGACGACCGCCGCGAAGAAGGCCGGCACCACGACGGCCACGAGCACGGTGGCCAAGAAGTCGCCGGCCCGCAAGGTGCCGGCGAAGAAGACCGCCACCCGCTGATCCCGCACCGACGAAGGGCGTCCACCGTCGAGGTGGACGCCCTTCGTCGTGCCCGCCGGCCAGGGCCCTGACCCGGCACCGGTCGGGGCGTCAGAGACGATCGGGTGGGAGCACCCCGTCGGCGGTGAACGCCAGCAGCCACCCGCCACCCTTGGCCGTGGTGAAGTCGTCCGTACGGCCGGTCAGCCGCTCCAGGGCCGGCGGGATCACCTTGCCCTGGCTGCACACCACGACCGGGTCGCCAGCGGCGGCCAGCGCGGTCAGCCGGGCCGCGGCGGCCAGGGCCCGCTCCACCAGCTGCTGGCCCGGCTCCGGCTCGTCCAGGTCGCGGTTCACCTCGATCGGCAGGTCCAGCAGCTCGGCCAGTGGGTCGAGGGTCTGCACGCAGCGGCGGGGCGAGGCGGAGACGAGACGTACCGGGCGGATCGCGGCCACCAGCGGGGCGAGCGTACGCGCCTGCACCCGACCGGTGGTGTCGAGTGGCCGGGCGGTGTCCGGCCCGGACCAGGTGCCCCGGGCGCCGGCCTGCGCGTGCCGGACCAGCGCCACCGTCCCGGTCACCGGCGGCAGGGCCGCGAACGCGCGCAGCACCTGGGCGTCGTGCGGGTAGCTCACCAGCTCCAGCGCCGCCGTCACCGGCAGCCAGCGCACCCCGTCGACCTCGGTGTCCGCCTGGAAACCCCCCTCCGCCACCGCCCGCAGCGACCAGTAGTCGACCACCTTCGGGCGGCCCTCGCTGCGGTACGAGACGCGCGGCAGACGGACCTGGGGCACGCCTCGGACGTCGCTCTCCTCCGCGACCTCGCGGACCGCGGCGAGCAGCGGGTGCTCGCCCGGTTCGAGTTTGCCCTTCGGCAGCGACCAGTCCCCGTACCGGGGGCGGTGCACCAGGCACACCTCGGTCCCGCCGCCCGCGGCGGGACGCCACGCCACCCCGCCCGCCGCCCGGATGACGCTCATGTCAGCCAGCCCTTCCGTCGGCGTACCGCCCGACGCCAGGTGTCCGGGAGGTCGGCGCGGGCCCGGCGGACCTCGGCCCGCTCCCGTTCGGCCAGCCGACCGGCGGTCACCGCCAGGGTCGGGTCGTCGGGGTGTGCCAGGGCCAGCGCCGTCCAGGTCTCGGCGGCGACGGCCGCGTCCTGGTGCGCGCCGAGCAGCGCCTGGCTCTCCCGGACCGCCCGGGCCAGCTTCCCGGCGCCCGCACCCAGCACCGGGGCGACCGCCTCCAGCGCGTAGCGGACCCGCTTGGCCTCCTTGCGGACGTCGTGCCACTGCTCGTCCGGCCCGAGCGGGTCGAGCGCGGGTACCCCGCCGTGTCGGCCGGTGCCGTGCGCCAGCCGGCGCCACGGTTTCCGGACCAGCCGGGGCAGCGCCTTCTCCGCCGGGGTGTCCGCCTTCGAGGTGAGGCGGGGGGCGCGGTCCGCCGCCACCAGGGACTCGACCAGGGCGAGGTAGCGGGGAGAACGCAGCGCGTCGGCCAGGGCGGCGACCGCCTGCCGCTGCCCGGCGGCGAGCGCGGCGTCCAGCCGGCCCAGCGCGCCCGCGTCGAGCGGGTCGACCGGGTCGGCCGCGGCGGTGCGCCGCAGCCGGTCGCGGAGCACCTCGACGTCCCGGGCCTCGCCGAGCACCCCGCCGAGCCAACGCAGCTCGTCGGCGAGCGGGTCCGCCCAGGCGGCGTCGAGCAGCGGCGCGAAGGTGCGCAGGTCGCTGCGGAGCCGCCGGGTGCCGACCCGCATCTTCCGGACCGCCTCGACGTCGCCGGCCTCCTCGCCGAGGCGTACCAGCGGGTCGTAGCGGAGGATGCGGCGCACGCCGCGTCGGATCGCCTCGGCGACCGCGTCACCGGCGGTCGGCTCCGCCGGCAGCTCGCCCGGCCCGACCAGGTCCGGAGCCCGTCGCGCCGGCTTGCCGAGCGCCTTGACGTGCTTGGGAACGAACTCCGCCAGCCGCGCGCCCGCCGTGGTGAGCAGCGCGTCCACCCGGTCGAGCAGGTCGGAGTCGACGCTGCCGCGTTCGACCTCCACCTCCCGGAAGCTGAGGTCGACCACGTCGGTCGCGCCCCCGGCGGCCAGCGAGGTCACCTGGTCCTCGACCACCTCGGCGAGCAGCCCGCCGTCGCCGTCGCGCAGTTCGCGGCGTTCCCGGGCCGTGCTGACCAGGGCGACCGCGACCAGCGGCGCACCCCGGTGGTACGCGGTGACCAGCGCGACCAGCTCCGCCGGCACGGCGTCCGCTGGCCCCGGCCGGGAGATCTCGTGCCGGACCCCGGGGGAGTCGGTGGGCAGCTTCACCGTCCAGGGCAGCTCGTCACCCTCGCGGTGCCGCAGCGAGACCCCGGTCCGGGCCAGTCGCAGGTCGGCGGTGTCGAAGTAGGTGGCGACCAGGGTCACCGGGGCAGGGCTGTCGACCCGGCCCCCGGCGGGCACGGCGGGGGACAGGTCCGGCAGCCGGAAGTCGGCCGGCACCGCGTACTTGCGCTCCTGTTCGACCATCGCCCCAGACTATGCCGCCCGCCCGGTCAGCCCGCGGTGCCGCCGACCCGGCGCAGCAGCAGCTCCTGGAGGTGTTGCAGCGGGGCGTCCGGGGTGCTCTCCCGGCGGCTCCAGGTGCCGTCGGCGGCCAGCTCGAAGGCGTCCACCTCGGGGCTCATCGCGGCGGTCAGCACGTGGTCCAGTTCGGCGCGGGCGACCGGGTCGCCCACCTGGACCAGCGCCTCCACCCGGCGGTCCAGGTTGCGGTGCATCAGGTCGGCCGAGCCCATCCAGAACTCCGCCGCGCCGTCGTTGCCGAACCGGAAGATCCGGGAGTGCTCCAGGAACCGGCCGAGAATCGACCGGACCCGGATGTTCTCCGACAGCCCCGGTACGCCGGGACGTAGCGTGCACATGCCCCGGATGATCAGGTCCACGTGCACCCCGGCCCGGGAGGCCCGGTAGAGCGCGTCGGTCACCTCCTCGTCGACCAGGGAGTTCACCTTGATCTGCACCAGTCCGGGCGCGCCGAGCCGGGTGTGCGCGATCTCCCGTTCGATCCGCTCGATCAGGCCCCGCCGGATGCCCTGCGGGGCGACCAGCAGCCGCCGGTACGTGGTCTGCCGGCTGTAGCCGGTGAGCACGTTGAACAGGTCGGTCAGGTCCGCGCCGATCTCCGGGTCGGCGGTGAGCACCCCGAAGTCCTCGTACAGCCGGGCGGTCTTCGGGTGGTAGTTGCCGGTGCCGATGTGGCAGTAGCGGCGGATCTGGTTGCCCTCCTGGCGTACCACCAGGGACGTCTTGCAGTGCGTCTTCAGCCCCACCAGGCCGTAGACCACGTGGCAGCCGGCCCGCTCCAGGGTGCGGGCCCAGCCGATGTTCGCCACCTCGTCGAAGCGGGCCTTCAGCTCGACCAGCACCACCACCTGCTTGCCGGCCGCGGCGGCGTCGACCAGCGCGTCGACGATGGGGGAGTCGCCGCTGGTGCGGTAGAGGGTCTGCTTGATGGCCAGCACGTCCGGGTCGGCGGCGGCCTGCTCGACGAAGCGCTGCACGCTGGTCGCGAACGAGTGGTACGGGTGGTGCACCAGCACGTCCCCGTCCCGCAGGGTCGCGAAGACGCTGCGCGGCACCTCCCCCTCGGTGAGCCTGGGATGGGTGGCCGGGACGAACGGCGGGTCCTTCAGGTCGGGGCGGTCCGCCTCGCCGTAGAGCTGCCAGAGTGCCGAGAGGTCCAGCAGGCCGCGGACCCGCAGCACGTCGGTGGCGTCCATGTCCAGTTCCCGGACGAGCAGCTCCAGCATGTGGTCGGAGATGGAGGCGGCGACCTCCAGGCGCACCGGCGGGCCGAAGCGGCGGCGGGCCAGCTCCCGCTCCAGCGCCTGGAGGAGGTCCTCGTCGCGGTCCTCGTCGACCTCCAGCTCGGCGTTGCGGGTGACCCGGAAGGGGTGGCACTCCACCACCTGCATGCCGGAGAAGAGCTGTCCCAGGTGCGCCGAGATCAGCTCCTCGACCGGCAGGAACCGGACCCCGGCCAGGTCCCGGCAGACCCGGACGAACCGGGGGACGTTGTTCGGCACCTTCACCCGGGCGAACAGCTCGGCCCCGCCGTGCGGGTCGCGGACCGTCACCGCGAGGTTGAGCGACCGCCCGGAGATGTACGGGAACGGGTGCGCCGGGTCGACGGCCAGCGGGGTCAGCACCGGGAAGATCTGCTCGCGGAAGTAGGTGCGCAGCCGTTCCCGCTCGGGGTCACCGAGGTCGGACCAGTTCAGCAGGTGGATGTCCTCGGCGGCCAGCTTCGGCTGGACGTCGTCGACGAAGCAGGTGGCGTGCCGGCCGACCAGTCCGGCGGCCTTTCCCGCGACCAGGTCGAGCTGGGTGCGCAGCGGCATCCGGTCGCCGCCACGGACCGGCAGGCCGGCCTGGAGGCGTCGCTTCAACCCGGCCACCCGGACCATGTAGAACTCGTCGAGGTTGCTGGCGAAGATGGCCAGGAACTTGGCCCGTTCCAGCAGCGGGGTGCGTGGGTCCTCGGCCAGGGTGAGCACCCGGGCGTTGAAGTCGAGCCAGGCGAGTTCGCGGTTGAGGAAGCGGTCCTCGGGCAGCGGCTCCGGCGCCGGTCCGCCACCGGTGAGGTCGGGACCGTCCGGCCCGGCGTCGGCGGGAACGTGCCCGGCGTCGGCGGGAACGTGCCCGGCGTCGGCCGTAGGGACCTGCTCGGGGTCGACGACCTCCTCCAGCCCGGCGGACGCCGCGCCGCCGGCACCCGGTCCCGGCTGTCCGTCGCCGACCCGGCCGTCGACGTCGCTGGCGGTGGTCCCGGCCCCGCCGCCGGGGGTGGCACCGGCGGGCACGTCGGAACCCACGGCGGTGGTGTCGGCCGGGTCGGCGCCCACCGGGCCGGACGGCTCGGGGGTGCGGCGTGGGCGGACCGGGCGGCGGCGCGGAGGGGTGCTCACCCCGCCATCATGACCCGACGAGGGTGAACGCGAAATGAACTTGCGCAGCCCAGGTCAGTCCATGGTCGGCAAGGTCACCCTCACAATCGCCCCGGCGGTGTCCCGGTCGACGCGGACCCGTTGGCCGAGGCGGAGCAGGCGCAGCCCGGAGGCGTCGAAGGCGTGGGCCGGGAAGGACAGCTCGGTGCCGTCGTCGAGGAGCAGCGTCCCGGTGCGTGTCGCGCCGTCGAAGGTGGCCACCGTGCCCTGCATGCCCGCACCGTACACCCGCCCGGGGCAGCCGGGGGCGGCGGCCGGGCAGCGGGGCGCGGCCAGCGCGGCGGTGTGCGGGCCCAGCCCGAGTCGGGCGGCCTCCGCGAGGTCTGCCGGAGTGTCCACGTCCCGGCGCAGGGTCGGCCAGCCGCCGGCCAGGGGGAGCGCCCCGCTGGCGGCGTGCGCGGCGGCCGAACCGGCCCCGAAGCGCGGGTCCAGCGGTACACCGGCCGGTGCGGCGAGCAGCACCGTGCCGTCCCCCGTGGCGTCGGCGACGAAGTGGCGTACCCCCGGGGTGCCGGCGGCGGCCCGCAGCGCCGCGCCCAGGTCGGCCGGGAGCAGCGCGGGCAGGTCGGCGGTGAGCCCGGCCACCGGACCGCCGGCGGTCTCCGCGCCGTGCCGCAGCGCGGCGTTGAGCCCGGCGTCCGGGACGTCGGGCAGCACCCGCGCGCCCGCCGAGCGGACCGCCGGGGCGACCCGGGGGTCGTCGGTCACCACCAGCAGGGCGGCCACCGCGTCGCAGGCGAGCACCGCGCGGACCGTGTCGAGGGCGAGGGCGAGGGCCAGGGACTCGTGCGGTACGCCCGGCAGTGCACCGCGTAGTCTGCTCTTCGCCACGTCAAGGCGCTTCACCGGCACCACCACGGTCCAGCTCGGCTCGCTCACTGGCTCATCCTGCCCCAGCCGGGGCGCGGCACCCTCGCTGGCCCCGACCGGGGGAAGCAGGCATGATTTCGCTGCGGGCGTCACCGGTGGACGCGGTCGCGGGGCGGTGGAACGAGGAGGCAGCGTGGCACGGCGCAGGCTGGGATTCTGGCAGTGGTTCGCCGTGGTGCTGGTCAAGCCCGTGATGACCGTCTGGACGCGGCGCACCTGGATCGGCATGGAGCACATCCCGCGCGACGGTGGGGTGATCATCGTCCCCAACCACCTCTCGCACGCCGACCCGCTGGTCTCCGCGCACTTCGTCTACGACGCCGGTCGGTGGCCGCGCTACCTCGGCAAGGCCAGCGTCTTCCGGGTTCCGCTGGTGGGGTCGATCCTGCACCGCTGCCGCCAGATCCCGGTCGAGCGGGGCACCGTGGACGCGGCCCGCTCCCTCGACGCCCTGGTCGCCGCGCTGGACGAGGGCGGTGCGGTGATCATCTATCCGGAGGGGACGCTCACCAGGGAGCCCGACCTGTGGCCGATGCGCGGGAAGACCGGGGCGGCCCGGCTCGCCCTGGCCACCGGAGCGCCGGTGGTCCCGCTCGCGATGTGGGGCCCGGAGAAGATCATCGACTCCCGGCGCAACCGGGTGAGCCTGCGTCCGAGGATCCCGGTCACCGTGACCGCCGGCCCGCCGGTCGACCTGAGCCGCTGGGCGGACGCGCCACCGACCAAGGCGACCCTGGAGGAGATGACCGACGAGATCATGCTCCGGATCCGCGACCTGCTCGCCGGGATCCGCGGCGGCACACCACCGCCGCTGTGGCAACGCCCGGGACGTCCGGGCGCGCTCGGAGCGAGCCGGGACGGCATCGAGGAACCGGGGGGTGGCGCGTGACCGCGAGAAGGGACCCGGCGGCGATGAGCGGGCACGTGGCGGTGCTCGGGGCCGGGTCCTGGGGCACGGCGTTCGCCAAGATCCTTGCCGACGCGGGCCGGGAGGTGGCGATCTGGGCGCGGCGGCCACCGGTCGCCGAGGCGATCCGGCTCCGGGGGCGCAACCCGGAGTACCTGCCCGACCTGCGCCTGCCGCACCGGGTGACGGCCACCGGCGACGCCGTCGAGGCGATCTCCGGGGCCGAGGTGGTGGTACTGGCGGTGCCGTCGCAGACGCTGCGGGGCAACCTCGCCGAGTGGGCCAGCCACCTGGAGCCGGACGCCACCCTGGTCTCCCTGATGAAGGGGATCGAGCTGGGCACCACCAAGCGGATGAGCGAGGTGATCGTGGAGACCGCCAAGGTGGCGGCGGACCGGGTGGTGGTGGTCTCCGGCCCCAACCTGGCCCCCGAGATCGCCGCCGGGCAGCCGGCCGCCACGGTGGTCGCCTGCACCGACATCGGGCGGGCCACCCTGGTGCAGCGCGCGGTCACCACGCCGTACTTCCGGCCGTACACCAACGACGACGTGATCGGCTGCGAGCTGGGTGGGGCGGTCAAGAACGTGATCGCCCTGGCGTACGGCATCGCCACCGCGATGGGCTTCGGGGACAATACCCGCGCCATGCTGATCACCCGGGGGCTGGCCGAGACCGCCCGGCTGGGCGTGGCGCTCGGCGCGGACCCGCTGACCTTCGCCGGCCTGGCCGGCATGGGTGACCTGGTCGGCACCTGCTCGTCGCCGTTGTCGCGCAACCGTACGTTCGGCGAGCACCTGGGCCGGGGGGAGACCCTGGAGCAGGCGCAGGTGGCCACCCGGCAGACCGCCGAGGGGGTCAAGAGCTGCCTGGCGATCCGCGACCTGGCCCGTGCGCACAGGGTGGAGATGCCCATCACCGAGCAGGTCGAACGGGTCTGTCACGAGGGCGTCGACCCGCGTCTGGCGGTCCGGGCGCTGATGAGTCGCACCACGAAGCCGGAGTAGGACGGATGGACGCGGGGGAGCCGGGAAGCGCCCTGCCGGTCGACTGGGCGGACGGGACCCGCTGCGTGCATGCCGGACTGCCCGAACCCGCCCCGGGGCAGCCGTTCCTGCCCGGTCCGGTCTTCGCCGCGCCGTACCACCTCGACCCGTGGCAGGGGCCGGCGGGCAGCCCGAACGGCTACGGCCGCCCGGACAACCCGACCCGCCGGCTGCTCGAGGCGGCGATCGGGGAACTGGAGGGGGGCGACTGCCGGGTCTTCGCCAGCGGCCAGGCCGCGATCACCGGGCTGCTGCTGGCCGTGCTGCGTCCCGGGGACACCGTGCTGCTTCCTGCCGACGGGTACTTCCCGGTCCGGTCCTTCGCCACCGACACCCTCGCCGGGATCGGGGTCACGGTGGGGTTCGCGCCGACCGCCGGACCGTACCCGACGCTTCACGGCATACGCCTGGTGCTGCTGGAGACCCCGGCAAACCCCGGCCTGGACGTCTGCGACGTCGCCGCGCTGGCGGAGCGGGCGCACGCCGCCGGGGCGCTGCTCGCGGTGGACAACACCACCGCCACCCCGCTCGGGCAACGCCCGCTGGACCTCGGCGCGGACCTGGTGGTCGCCTCCGGCACCAAGGCCCTGACCGGTCACTCCGACCTGCTGCTCGGCTACGTCGCCAGCCGGTCGGCCGAGCTGCTGGCGACGGTGACCGCCTGGCGCACCACCACCGGCGCGGTGCCCGGCGCGTTCGACGCCTGGCTGGCGCACCGCTCGCTGGCCACCCTGGACCTGCGGCTGGCCCGGCAGTCGGCGAACGCCGGGGCGGTGGCCCGGCTGCTCGCCGACCGTCCCGACGTGACCGGGGTGCGCTGGCCGGGGCTGCCCGACGACCCGTCCCATCCGGTGGCGTCGGTCCAGATGCGCCGGCTGCCGGGGATCGTCTCGTTCGACCTCGGCGACGCCGGGCGGGTCGCCCGGTTCGTCGCGGCGTCGCGGCTGGTCGCCGCCGCCACCTCGTTCGGTGGGCTGCACACCACCGCCGACCGGCGGGCCCAGTGGGGCGACGACACCGCGCCGGGCTTCGTCCGGCTCTCCTGCGGCGTGGAGGACACCGCCGACCTGGTGGCCGACCTGACCGCCGCCCTGAACGCCGTGTCCCCGGCGTGACCGCGTATCCCGACCGCCCCGCCCTCGTGCACCTGCTCCGCGCCGCCGGTTGTGTCTTCGCCGAGGACGAGGCGGACCTGCTCATCGCCGCCGCCGACTCACCCGCGACGCTGGCGGCGCTCGCCGACCGCCGGGTGGCCGGTGATCCCCTGGAACACCTGCTCGGGTGGGCCGAGTTCGGCGGCCTGCGGGTGTCCGTCGCACCGGGGGTGTTCGTGCCCCGGCGACGCACCGCGTTGCTGGCCACCGCCGCCGAGGCGGTGGCCGGGCCGGAACCGGTGGTGGTGGAACTCTGCTGTGGCTCCGGGGCCGTCTCGCTGCTGCTGGCACGGCGGCTGCGGCCCCGCTGGCAGGCCGCCGCCGACGTCGACCAGGCCGCCGTCGCGTGCGCCCGGCGCAACCTGGCCGGGCTGGGCGTGCCGGTGTACGAGGGCGACCTGTTCGACCCGCTGCCGGCCCACTGGCGGGGTCGGCTGGACCTGGTCGTGGCGAACGCGCCGTACGTGCCGACGTCGGCGGTGGAGTTGATGCCGCCCGAGGCCCGCCTGCACGAGCCGACCGTGGCGCTGGACGGCGGATCGGACGGGCTCGCCGTGCTGCGCCGGCTGGCCGTGGACGCGGTGCGGTGGCTCGCCCCGGGCGGGCACCTGGTGGTGGAGGTCGGCGGGAGTCAGGTCGACGCGCTCTGCGCGGCGCTGGCCCGGTGTGGCCTGGTGCCCACGGTCACCCGCTCGGCGGAACTCGACGCGACCGCGGTCACCGCTCGCCTGGTCGGTGAGACCGCGACCGAGGGGTGAGCGGGATCGTCACCACCTGATCCGTGGAGTGCACCCGGTCGGACGCCCGCCGCAACAGCGAACGCCTGTGGCAGGCGGCGACGGCGCTCTTCGCCGAGCGCGGCCTGACCGTGCCGCTCAAGGAGATCGCCCGGGAGGCCGGAGCGGAGGAGGGGCCTGAGGAAGGGGTGGGTGGGCCCCTTCCTGTCGGGTGCAGGAAAGAGCCCGGTCCGTCACGCCCGGGCCGACGCGGGCGGAGCGCCGGCGAAGGCGGTCCAGACGGTCGGGGGGAAGAGGAGCACCGGGCCGTCCGGGTCCTTGGAGTCGCGGACCGCGACGGTGCCCGGGACGACCGCCATCTCCACGCAGGCGCCCTCGTCTCCACTGTGGCTGCTCTTGCGCCAACGGGCCGTGGCCAGCGCCGGATGGGCCGTCGGTGTCATGTCTACCGTCCCTTCAGAAGTCGAACGAGTTGGTCGCGGCTGTCCGCCGGGCTGAGCGCGACGCTCCGCAGGTGTTCCATGATCTTGGTGCAGGTACGCAGCTCACCCGGACGGTCGAGGACCATCTGACCGGCCACCGTCTCCACCGAGGCGATGATCGGGTCCTCCGGGTCGGGGAACTCCAGGATGTGCAGGGAGCCCCGGGTGCCCCGGTGGTAACCGGCCGTCAGCGGGATGACCTGGACGGTGATGTTGGGTAGCTCGATCATCTTGAGCAGGTGGTCGAGCTGCGCCGCCATCACCGCCTGGTCACCGACCGGGCGGAGCAGGGCCCCCTCGTCGATGATCGCGTCGAAGATGGGCGGCTCCGGCCCGGTCAGCCGCTGCTGCCGGTCCAACCGGGCCTTCACCCGCTGCTCGACCCCCTCGTCGGTGAGCGTGTGCGGGCCGCCCCGCATCACCGCCCGGATGTAGTCGGCGGTCTGGAGCAGGCCCGGCACCACGGACGGCTCGAAGTTGGCGATGGCGCTCGCCTCGGCCTCCAGGGCGATGAAGTCGATGGTCCGTTTGTCGAGGACGTACGAGTACGACACCCACCAGCCGGGTTTGCGGGCGTCCTTGGCCAGCGCGACGGCGGCGTCGACGTCCTCCGCGCCGACACCGTAGAGCGTGAGCAGCGCCCGGACGGTGGCCGGGCTGACCAGCGTCTGGGCGTTCTCGTAGCGGGACAGGGTGCTGCGGGTGCTGTTGATCTCGTCCGCTGCGGCCTCGAGGGTCAGGCCGGCCGCTTCCCGGTGGCTGCGCAGCGCGATGCCGAGCCGACGGGCCCGGGCGGTCTTCGGTGCCATGCCCCGATCGTCGCACAGATCCATGGGAATACGTACATGAGAGAGGGGGGATGAGAGTTGCATTCATGCTGTTCGAGGTGTCAGGCTGTCACCGAGTCCTCACCGCCGGTGGTCGTGGCGACGGTGGTGGTGAGCGACGGAGGGGAAATGAGACGCGTGGTGGTCGGGTTCCCACTCCCCCACCCGACCACCACGTGTCTCCCACCAGGGCGCACCGGAAGGGGATCGCCGATGACCACCGGTTGCTGGCCTCGGGTGTCGCGTTGCCGCTGGTGCGCACGCCCGGTGCTGCGGGACAACGAGGGCACGTGGATCCACGCCGACCTCGCCTACGTCTGCCGGGACTCCTCCGGCGGCCTCGCGGCCACCACTGCCGAGCCCGAGCAGGTGCGCCGTGCGTCCTGACGCCGGGCGTCCGCGACCCCACTGCCGGCCCGGGCAGGGGAGTGCGCGACGCACCGGGAAGTGCCGGACGACGGGAGCGGCCGTCCGGTACGGCGTGCCGCGTCACGCGTGGGGGGGCGTGGCGCGGCACGCGCCGTTCGGCACCGGGGGGCCGACGTTGCCCCGGGTGTCGCCGGGCACGATGGGAACCGGCGGAGGTGGTCCCCGGTGACCCGGTTCCTGGTGGTGCTCACCGACGTCCGCCCGCTCGACGGCGTGCTCCGCAACGAGCGGACCATGCCGGAGCGGCGACGCCAGGTGGTCAGCGCGAGCAGCCGGGCCGCCGCCGACCGGATCGCCGCCGCCTTCATGGCGCTCGGTATGGTCCGCGCCGGCCGGCAGCGGGTCAAGGTGATCGCCGTGGGACGCCGTTACGGCAGCTGCTGACCCGTCCCACGGTGCGCCCCGACCGCCCGAGCACCGACTGCCGGGGCACCGGATCAGAGCAGCCGGCGCCGCTTGAGGTAGGCGACCAGGTCGTCGTAGACGCCGCCCTCGTTGGCGAACATGGCGACGTTGCGAGCGGTCGCCAGCCACGGACGCGTCGAGGGCCGGACCTCCCTCAGCGCCCGGTCGAGGTCACCCTGCCCGATCATCCGCACCTCGCCCCGGCGTACCGAGTCGGCCATCGCGAACTCGGCGGCGGTCTCGCACAGGTGGGCCAGGTCCGCACCGGAGAAGTCCTCGGTCGCGGCCACCACCTTGCGCAGGTCGATCCCGGCGATCGGCCGGTCCCGCAGGTGGTACTCCAGGATCGCGCGGCGGGCTTCCGGATCCGGCGGCAGCACCAGCACCATCCGGTCCAGCCGCCCCGGCCGGCGCAGCGCCGGGTCCACGTCCCACGGCGTGTTCGTGGCGGCCAGCACGAAGACGCCCTCGTTGTCGCCCTCCATGCCGTCCAGCTCGGCCAGCAGCTGGTTGCCGACCGTCCGCATCGAACTGGAAGTGACCTTGGAGCGCTTGTGCCCGAGCGCGTCCACCTCGTCGAGGAAGAGCACGCAGGGGGCGTTGCGCCGGGCCGCCTGGAACAGCTCGTGCAGGTTCCGCTCCGAGTTGCCCATCCACATGTCCAGCACGTCCACGATGGACAGGGACAGGAACCTCGCCCCCATCTCGCCGGCGACCGCGCGGGCCAGGAACGTCTTGCCGCAGCCGGGTGGGCCGTAGAGCATGAGGCCGCCGCGCAGGCTCTTGCCGTACATCCGGCGCAGCTCGGGGTTGCGCAGCGGGCCGAGGAAGGCCAGCTCCAGCCGCTCCTTCACCGCCTCCATGCCGCCGACGTCGGCCAGCCGCACGGTCGAGGTCTCCACGTCGTAGACCCGGTCCGCCTCACCGGTCACCGGCTCGGGCTCGTCTCCCGACCGGACGAACCGGGGCGGTACGACGTCCGCCAGCTCCCGCTCGTACGCGGCGAGTGGATCGCCGGGGGAGTCCGGAGCCACGGCCGGACCAGGGGTGGCGCCTGCGCCCGGGGCGGCGGCTGCGCCCGGGGTGGTGCCTGCGCCCGGGGTGGTGCCTGCGCCCGGGGCGGCGGCTGCGCCCGGGGGGGTGCCCAGCGCCCGCTGCATCAGCGCCTGGGCACCGGTGTCGCCCGGGTCGCGGGTGAGTGCCTGTCCGAGGTGGGCGATCCCCTCCCCGGTGCGCCCGGCGTCGAGCAGCAGGCCGGCCAGGTGCAGGCGCAGCGGCAGGTCGTCCGGACGGGCGTCCACGGCGGCGGTGAGACTGGCGATCAAGGAGTCGGCACTGGTCACCAGGGCAGGGTAGTGCCCGCCGATCGACCTGTGCGTCCTCGACGGCGGCACCACGCACCGTATAGGACGGGTAGACCGGTTGCGGAGAGGATGGCGGCGGGTCCGGGTATCGGCACCGGCGCGTCGCCACGCACAGTAGGGTCGACCAGGCGAGCGCCGCCAGCGGGCTCGCGGGCCACCGCAGTCGCCGAACCGGAGATGAAGCCAGTGACCACCCCAGGCAAGACCCGCGTCGCCATCGTCTTCGGCGGCCGTAGCCCCGAACACGGCATTTCCTGCGTGAGCGCGGGCAGTGTGCTCGGCGCGCTGGACCCGGACGAGTTCGAGGTGGTGCCGGTCGGGATCACCCGCGCCGGGCAGTGGGTGCTGGCCGACGGCGATCCGTCCCGCCTGGCGATCACCGACCGTCGGCTCCCGGAGATCACCTCGGCCACCGGGGCGGAGGTGGTGCTCCGCGCCGACCCGACCAGCAGCGGGCTGATGGTGCTCGACCCGACCGATGGGCCCCGGGCGTTGGCCGGGGTGGACGTGGTCTTCCCGGTCCTGCACGGCGCGTACGGGGAGGACGGCACCATCCAGGGGCTGCTGGAGATGGCCGGCATCCCGTACGTCGGGGCGAACGTCTTCGCGTCCGCCGCCGCGATGGACAAGGAGTTCACCAAGAAGCTCTGCGCCGTCGAGGGCATCCCGGTCGGCCCGTACGCGGTGCTGCGCAGCGGCGCGACCCTGACCGAGGAGGAGAAGCAGCGCCTCGGCCTGCCCGTGTTCGTCAAGCCTTCCCGGGCCGGCTCGTCCTTCGGCATCAGCAAGGTCACCGACTGGTCCCAGCTCGACGCGGCCATCGCCGTAGCCCGCCAGATCGATTCGAAGGTGCTGGTCGAGGCGGCCGTCGTCGGCCGGGAGATCGAGTGCGGCGTGCTGGAGGGGGAGGCCGGCGGCGCGCCCGAGGCGTCCGTCCTGGCCGAGGTGCGGGTCGTCGGCGACCACGACTTCTACGACTTCGAGGCGAAGTACATCGACGCCGACTCCGCCTGCGAGTACGATATCCCGGCCGGGCTACCCGAGCACGTCACCCGACGGGTGCGCGAGTACGCCACCCGCGCCTTCACCGCCCTGGACTGCGCCGGCCTGGCCCGGGTCGACTTCTTCGTCACCCCGGAAATGGACGTCTACCTCAACGAGGTGAACACGATGCCGGGCTTCACCCCGTCGTCGATGTTTCCCCGGATGTGGGCCGCCTCCGGGCTGGAGTACCCGAAGCTGGTGAACCGGCTGATCCGTACCGCCCTGCGGCGCGCCTGAGCGCCCTCCGGCGACCGGGCCGGGGCGGACGATCCCGCTGGGGGGTCGCCCCGGACCGGGCCGGACGTGAACCCGCTGGGATGGCCCCCGGAGCGGGACCGGCCGCCCCGGCGGCGAACCTCAGCTCCGGCAACCGGACGGGACGGGGCCGGCGGTGAGGATGGAGGCGACGATCGCCTCCGAAATCGGGCTCACCCACTGCAACGGCTGCTCGTACCGCTTCGGCACGGTGACCCGGACCGCGGCCTCCCGGTCGACGGTGGTGAGCACGGTGACGTCGCTCTGCTCGCTGGCGTGCCAGCAGACCTGCTCGACGACCCAGACCGTGTCGGTCGCGGGGATGGCCGGCTCGGGAACGCCACAGGACACGGTGAGCGCCGGGTCGCCGTACGCCGCGTTCTGCTCGGGGCCGGCGGTGACCGGTCGCTGGGGCAGCTCCCGGACGGTCGACGGCAGCTTCGCCAGCAACGCCCGGCAGACCGTGGCGGGGCGTTCGGCCAGCGGCTCGGCGGCCATCTGCACCGGGGTGGTGGCCTTCGGCCCGAGTGCCTGCACGGTCTCGCTCGGGCTCGGCGTGGCGGCCGGCTCGTCCGACGAGAGCGAGTTGAAGGTGAATCCGGCCACCGCCACGGTGACCGGCAGGGCGACCAGCGCGGCGACCAGGGCCGCGTTCCGGGTGGTCCGGTCCCAGCCGCCGCGCCGCTTCGCCGGGGCGGTGGCCTCGGCGCCGGTCGGCGTCGCGCGGTCCGGCTCCGCGCCGGTCTCCGCCGGGGCGGCCGGCGTCGCGCCGGTGTCCGCGGTGGTCTTCCCGGGGGCGGTGGGGGGAGTCTTCTCGTCGTCCACTTACAGTCGCACCACCGAACAGGTCAGGGTGCGGGTGATGCCGGGCACCATCTGCACCTTGCTGACAATCAGTTTGCCGAGTTCATCGACGTTGTTCGCCTCGGTGAGCACCACCACGTCGTACGGCCCGGTGACGGCGTCGACCTGTACGACACCGGCAATCTCGGCGATCACACCGGCCACGTCACGCGCCCGGCCGACCTCCGTCTGGATGAGGATGTACGCCTGTACCACGACTCGACCTCCGTCCGGCGCCACCAGGGGCGGCCCGAGGAGTGAAACTACCCTACCCACCAGGTCCGACCCCGATCGGTGGTCAAGGAGAAGCGGTGAGCGAGCACAGCGGCGCGGAGCGCAGCAACGGTGACGCCGGAAACGACAGGAGCGTCGTGGGCAGCGGAGAGTTCGGGCTGATCGACCGGGTGACCGCCCGGCTGCCGTACGGGTCGGCCTGCCTGCTCGGCCCGGGCGACGACGCGGCACTGGTGGCGGCCCCGGACCGCCGGGTGGTCGCCTCCACCGACGTGCTGGTGGAGGGGCGGCACTTCCGGCGGGACTGGTCCAGCGCGGTGGACGTCGGGCACCGGGCGGCGGCGGCGAATCTCGCCGACATCGCGGCCATGGGCGCCACACCGACCGCCCTGCTGGTCGCCCTCTGCCTGCCGCCGGGGCTCGACGTGGCCTGGGCGGAGGGGCTCGCCGACGGGTTGGCCGCCGAGGCCGGTCGGGTCGGGGCGGGCGTGGTCGGCGGCGACATGTCCGCGAGCCCGACACTGACCGTCGCGGTGACCGCCCTCGGCGACCTCGGGGGCCGTCCCCCGGTGCTCCGCTCCGGTGCCCGCCCCGGCGACGTGCTCGCCCTGGCCGGGCGGATCGGGTACGCGGCGGCCGGGTACACCGTGCTGTCCCGGGGGTTCCGGACGCCCAAGCTGCTGGTCGAGGCGTACCGGCGACCGGAGGTGCCGTACCCGGCCGGGCCGTACGCCGCCCGCCTCGGCGCCACCGCCATGATCGACGTCTCGGACGGGCTGCTGGCCGACCTCGGGCACGTGGCCCGGGCCAGCGGGGTCGCCGTCGACGTCCGGCGCGACGCCTTCGAGGTGCCCCGGCAGATGGCCGACGCCGCCCAGGCGCTCGGCGTCGATCCGTACACCTGGATCCTCGGGGGCGGCGACGACCACGCCCTGGCTGCGACCTTCCCCCCGGCGGTGGTGCTGCCGCCGCCCTGGCGGGTGGTCGGCCGGGTGGCCGAGGGGAGCGGGGTGACCGTCGACGGCGAACCCTGGGACGGCCCGGCCGGCTGGGACCACTTCCGCTGATTCGGTGCCGCCGCCCCCGCCGGATGTTTGGAGGGGTCCCCTGCTACCGGATTTTGTGTAGCAGGGGACCCCTGCAAACATCGCGCCCGGCCCGGCCCGGCCCGATCCGCCCGCCCGCTGGGTCGAGTCGACTCGACCGGGCAGTGACGTACGACAAGGTCGGGGCCGGGCGGCCCCGGTCCGGGCCGATGCCGGTCGTACCCTTCGGGGGTGAGCGACATCGAGATCCGCGTGCTGCGTTTCGACTCCGAGGTGGCGCAGCGGTTGGTGCGGGCTACCATGGCCGACCTGGGCACCCGGTACGGCGGCAGTGGCGACGAGACCCCCGTCGACGCCACCGAGTTCGAACCGCCGGACGGCACGTTCCTGGTGGCGTACCTCGACGGGGAGCCGGTCGGCTGCGGGGGCTGGCGCAGCCACGGCGACACCGGCGAGGTGGCGGAGGTGAAGCGGATGTACACCGCCCCGGCGGCCCGGGGCCGGGGAGTGGCCCGGGCGGTGCTGGCGGCGGTGGAGCGCTCGGCGCGGGAGCGGGGCCGCAAGCGGATCGTCCTGGAGTGCGGGGACCGGCAGCCCGAGGCGATCGCCATGTACGAGGCGGCCGGCTACGAGCGGATCCCCAACTTCGGCTACTACCGGGACGCGCCGGGCTGCGTCTCCTTCGGCCGCACCCTCTGACGCCTCCGAGTCGTCGCCGGCCGCACCCGACAGCCGTCGTCGGTGTCGTCCGCCTGGGGGCGGCCACTTCGGGCGTCTGCCGGCGCAGGGCGGCGCCCGACCGGGGTCAGGTCACCGTGAAGCGGACCAGCCCGGCCGCCCGCCGCGCGGCGTTCCCCGCCTCGGCCGGGTCGGCACCCCAGGCCAGCACGTAACCGCTGCGCTGCCGGGAGGAGACCACCTCGGCCACCCGGTCGCCGACGCCCACGTCGAGGCGCAGGTCGAGTACGCCGGGCACCCGGCCGGCCGGGCGGACGCCCTCGATCGCGGTGACGGTGCCCGCCGGGGCGAGCAGGAACTCCACCGCCGCCGCCCCGCCCGCCCCGGCCGGCAGCACCGGGCGTTCCCCGCGGAGCACCCGCAGGTACGCCTCGACGAACGACGCCTCGTAGGCGACCGTGATCAGCGCGGCGATCAGGTCGCCGGGGAGACGGGCGGCGCACTCCACCAGGGTCGGCACCCCGTCGTCGAGGATCCACTCGCTGTGCAGCACGCCGGTGCGGAAGCCGGCGGCGCGGGCCAGGCGGCCGGCCACGTCGAGCAGGGCACGGCGGTGCGTCCCGGGTAGTGCGGACGGGACGGTGTGCCCGATCTCGACCGGGTACCGGCCGGGCCGAACCCGTTTGTCGGTGACGTTGCCGAAGATCACCTCGCCCCCGGCCACGAGCAGTTCGACGCTGTGCTCGGAACCGGTCAGGGCCGCCTCGACCAGCACCTCGGTGGGCACGGCGGCCTCGTCGGGGGAACCGGGCGGGTCGACCGTGGCCGCCCAGGCGGGGGCGACGGCGTCCGGGCCGTCGAGGAGTTGCACCCCGAGGCTGCCGGCGCGTCGGGTCGGCTTGAGCACACACCGCCCGCCCGACCGCCGGGCGAACGCCTCCGCCTCGCCCGGAGTGCGGACCAGCGCGTACGCCGGGTTGGGCAGGCCGTGGCCGGCGGCGAGCCGCCGCAGCCGGTGCTTGTCGGTGAAGGTCTGGGCGGCGGCCTCCCCGGCGCCGGGCAGGTTGAGCCGTTCGGCCAACCGCGCGGCGGCGGTGACCGCGTACTCCACGCCGGGCATGACCAGCCGGGCGGCGGCGAGTGTCGGCTCGGCCGCCAGGAGCGCGTCGACGTCGAGCCCGTCCGGCTGGTACGCCGCCGGCACCACCCGGGAGACGAACGGCAGCCCGGCCAGCGCCTCGTGCAGGTCACGGCGACGGATCAGCTCGGGATCCTCGACGATCATCACACTGCCGGCGGGGAGCAGTTCGTCCAGCACGCCGAGCAGACCGGGTGGCACCCCGACGATGATCATCTCGTCTCGGGCGAGGCTCAGCGCCACGGGGCGGCCCTCCGAATGTGTTCGGTACGCGGGGAGTCGGTCCCGCGCGGGGCGGGAGGGCGCTGGCCGCGATCCCGTGGGAGCGCGGAGATCGGGCCGACCGGGGGCCGTGACCCTACACGACAGTGCCGGCGGACCACGGGGGTCCGCCGGCAGTGACGACGGTGGGGCGCGGTGTTACCGCGTCAGGCGCGGGTGACCTTGCCGGCCTTGATGCACGAGGTGCAGACCTTGAGCTTCTTGGTGTTGCCGCCACCGGCCGGGGTACGCACCGACTGGATGTTCGGGTTCCAGCGGCGGTTGGTCCGCCGGTGCGAGTGGGACACGTTGTGGCCGAAGCCCGGCCCCTTGCCACAGACGTCGCACACGCTAGCCACGGGATACTCCTGGGATTTGTTCGTTCACGAGGGTCGCCGGCAGGTGCTGCCCGGGCAACCTGGTCAGGTTACCCGATGCCCCCGCACACCAGCCAACCGGCTCCCGACCGGACCGCCGCGACGGGCCGGAGCCGGTTGGCGAACCCCGGCGCGCACCGGGTCGGCGACGATGATGCCCGGCGGCTGTCGGTGTCCGCCAGTAGGCTTTCGGCCGTGCTGGAGACCCTGGACGCGGTAGCGGTGCGCCGCTGGTGTGCCACCGGGCTCGCGGCGCTGCGCCGCCACCAGGGCGAGATCGACGACCTCAACGTCTACCCGGTTCCCGACGGCGACACCGGCACCAACCTGGTGCTCACCCTCACCTCCGCCCAGCAGGCGCTGGGGCTTGACCTCGACACCTCACCGGAGGGCGGGACCACCGCGCACGGCCACGCGTTACGGCTGATGGCGCGCGGGGCGTTGCTCGGTGCCCGGGGCAACTCCGGGGTGATCCTCTCGCAGATCCTGCGCGGTCTGGCCGACGCCCTCGCCCCCGTCCCGGTGATCCGGGGCGGAGCCCTGGCCGAGGCCCTGCGGGTCGCTTCCGCCGCCGCGCGGGCGGCGGTCGCCCACCCTGTCGAGGGGACGCTGCTCAGCGTGGTGGCCGCGGCGGCGGGCGGGGCGTCGGAGACCGCCGGCGACGATCTCCAGGCGGTGGCCCGGGCGGCGGCCGACGCGGCGACCCGGGCACTGGCGCGCACCCCGGAGCAACTGCCGGCGCTGGCCCGTGCCGGGGTGGTGGACGCCGGTGGCCGTGGCCTCTGCCTCCTGCTGGACGCCCTGGTCGAGGTGGTCACCGGGGAACCGCAGACTCGCCCGGCGCCGGAGTCCCGTCCGGTCCGTCCGCCGGCCACCGCCGCCCGGGAGACCGGCTCCGACGCGTACGCCTACGAGGTGCAGTTCCTGCTCGACGCCGAGCCGGCGGCGGTGGCCCGGATGCGCAGCGCCCTCGACGCGCTCGGCGACTCGCTGGTGGTGGTCGGTGACGACCCGCCGCCGGGGCAGCCCGGCACCTGGAACGTCCACGTCCACGTCAACGACGTCGGCGCGGCGGTCGAGGCCGGGGTGGCGGCCGGACGGCCGTACCGGATCTCGGTCACCCGCTTCGCCGACCAGCCGGCACCGGCCCCGCCGCCCGCCCCGGACGGCGCGGCCCGGGCGGCCGTGGTGGTCGCTCCCGGCGCCGGGATCACGGAGATCTTCTCCCGCGAGGGCGCGACCGTGGTCCCCGCCAACCCCTCGATCGGGGAACTGCTCGACGCGGTCCGGGCCACCGGCGCGGCCCGGGTGGTGGTCCTGCCGAACGACCCGGCCACCGCGTCGGTGGCGGGCGAGGTGGTCCGCCAGGCGCACCCGTTCGGGGTGAAGGTGAGCGTGGTGCCGACCCGCTCCCCGGTGCAGGCGCTCGCCGCCCTCGCCGTCCGCGACCCGAAACGCCCCTTCGAGGACGACGTGATCGCGATGGCCGAGGCCGCCGGGGCCTGCCGGTACGCCGAGGTCTGCCACGCCCGCCGGGAGGCGCTCACCGTCGCCGGTCCGTGCCGCGCGGGTGACGTGCTCGCCCTGGTCGAGGGGGAGGTGCACCTGATCGGCGCGGACCTGCTCGACACCTGCACCGCCCTGCTGGACCGGATGCTCGGCGGCGGCGGGGAACTGGTCACCCTGCTCGCCGGAGCGGACGCGCCGGCCGGGCTGGTCGACGCGGTCCGCGCGCACGTCGCCCGGCGCTGGCCGTTCGTGGAGGTCCAGGCGTACGCCGGGGGCCAGCCGCACTATCCGCTCCTGGTGGGGGTCGAGTGACCGAGTCGTCGACGGCGGACACGCCGCTGAAGAAGCTGGTCGGGGAGAAGACCGCGAAGGCCCTCGCCGGCCATCTCGACCTGCACACCGCGGGTGACCTGGTCTACCACTTCCCCCGCCGGTACGACGAGCGCGGCGAGCACACCGACATCCGCTCGCTGGACGTCGGCGAGCAGGTGACCGTGCTGGCGCAGGTGCAGAAGACGGCGGTACGGCCGATGCGGCAGCGCCGGGGCAACCTGCTGGAGGTGACCGTCGGGGACGGCTCCGGCGGCCTGTTGACCCTCACCTTCTTCGGCAACCAGGCCTGGCGGGAACGGGAACTGCGGCCCGGCCGGTGGGGGCTGTTCGCCGGCAAGGTCACCGAGTTCCGGGGCCGACGGCAGCTCAACGGCCCGGAGTACGTCCTGCTCGGCGAGGGGGGCGAGGGTGAGGCGGCGGCCAACGAGGAGGTCGAGGAGTTCGCCGGGGCGCTGATCCCGGTCTACCCGGCCGCCGCGGCGGTGCCCACCTGGGTGATCGCCACGTGCGTCCGCACGGTCCTGGACACCTTCACCCCGCCGGAGGATCCGCTGCCGGCCACGGTCCGGGCCACCCGTAACCTGGTCGGCCTGGACGTTGCCCTGCGGGAGATCCACCGGCCGTCCACCAAGGAGGCCCTCTACCGGGCCCGGCGGCGGCTGAAGTGGGACGAGGCGTTCGCCGTCCAGGTGACGCTGGTGCAGCGCAAGCACCGGGCCGCCGACTGGCCGGCCCGGCCCCGGCCGCCGAGACCGGACGGGCTGCTCGCCGCCTTCGACGCCCGCCTGCCGTACGAGCTGACCGGCGGTCAGCGCGACGTCGGCCGGGAGATCGCCGCCGACCTGGCCACCGCACATCCGATGCACCGGCTGTTGCAGGGGGAGGTCGGCTCGGGCAAGACCCTGGTCGCGTTGCGGGCCATGCTCCAGGTGGTCGACGCCGGTGGCCAGGCGGCGCTGCTCGCCCCGACCGAGGTGCTCGCCGCCCAGCACCACCGGGGCATCCAGGAACTGCTCGGCCCGCTCGCGCAGGCCGGCGAGCTGGGCGCCGCCGAGCACGCCACCCGGGTCGAGCTGGTCACCGGCTCGCTGGGCGCGGCGGCCCGGCGGCGGGCGCTGGCCGAGGTGGCCGAGGGACGCGCCGGCATCGTGCTCGGGACCCACGCGTTGCTCTACGAAGGTGTCGACTTCGCCGACCTGGGGCTGGTCGTGGTGGACGAGCAGCACCGCTTCGGGGTGGAGCAGCGCGACGCCCTGCGCGCCAAGGCCGACCAGCCGCCGCACGTACTGGTGATGACCGCCACCCCGATCCCGCGCACGGTCGCCATGACCGTCTACGGCGATCTGGAGGTCTCCACCCTCGCCCAGCTGCCACAGGGCCGCTCGCCCATCGCCTCGCACGTGGTGCCGGCCGCCGAGAAGCCGGCCTACCTGGACCGGGCCTGGCGGCGGCTGCGCGAGGAGGTCGCCGCCGGCCACCAGGCGTACGTGGTCTGCCCCCGGATCGGCGAGGGGGCGAGCGCGGAGGAGGAGCCCCCGAAGGACGACGACACCGGGCGACGGCCACCCCTGGCGGTGACCGAGGTGGCCCCGCTGCTCGCCGAGGGGCCACTGCACGGGCTGCGGATCGGTGTGCTGCACGGGAAGCTGCCCGCCGACGAGAAGGACGCGGTGATGCGCTCCTTCGCCGACGGCAGGCGCGACGTGCTGGTCGCCACCACGGTCATCGAGGTCGGCGTGAACGTCCCCAACGCCACCGTCATGATCGTGCTGGACGCGGACCGGTTCGGCGTGTCCCAGCTCCACCAGTTGCGCGGCCGGGTCGGGCGGGGCTCGGCGGCCGGGCTCTGCCTGCTGGTGACCGAGGCGACCGAGGGCACCCCGGCGCGGGAGCGGCTGGACGCCGTCGCCTCCACCACCGACGGCTTCAAGCTCGCCGAACTCGACCTCGAACAGCGCCGGGAGGGCGACGTGCTCGGCGCGACACAGTCCGGCCGCCGCTCGCACCTGCGGCTGCTCTCCCTGTTGCGCGACGCCGACCTGATCCGCGACGCCCGCGCCGAGGCGATCACCCTGGTCGAGGAGGATCCGGAGCTGGCCCGCCACCCCGCCCTGGCCGCCTCGGTCGCCGCCCTGGTCGACGAGGAGCGGGCGGAGTACCTGGAGAAGGGCTGATGCTCCACAGGAGGACCGAGGGGGCGCCGTCGACCGGGAAGGTCGACGGCGCACCGACGCTCGGGTCGGGTCGACTCAGGCGGTGAAGCGATCGCGTAGCGTCTGGGCCATGGAGAGGGAGCGACGGTGACCCGGATCGTGGCCGGGACGCTCGGCGGACGGCGGATCGCCGCGCCGCCCGGCGCCGGTACCCGACCCACCTCCGACCGGGTGCGCGAGGCGCTGTTCAGCGCGGTCGAGGCGAGCCTGGACCTGACCGGGGCCCGGGTGGCCGACCTCTACGCCGGGTCCGGCGCGGTCGGGCTGGAGGCGGTCTCCCGGGGCGCGGGGCACGTGCTGCTGGTCGAGTCCGACCCGCGCGCCGCCCGCGTGGTCCGGGAGAACATCGCCCTGCTCCGGGCCGCTCCGACCGCCCGGCTGGTGACCGGGAAGGTGTCCACCGTGCTCGCCGCCGGCCCGGAGGGCGGGCCGTACGACCTGGTCTTCGCCGACCCGCCGTACGCCGTGGCCGACCGGGAGGTCAGCGCGGTGCTGACGGCCCTGGTCGACGGCGGCTGGCTGGCCCCCGACGCCCTGGTGGTCGTCGAGCGCGCGACCCGGTCCGGGCCCGTCGAGTGGGTGGAGGGTGTCACCGCCGAGCGCAGCCGGCGCTACGGCGAGACCACTCTTTGGTACGGTCGCCGATCATGAGACGTGCGGTCTGTCCCGGCTCGTTCGACCCGGTCACCAACGGACACCTCGACATCATCGGTCGGGCCAGCCGGCTGTTCGACGAGGTGATCGTCGGCGTGCTGATCAACCAGTCCAAGAGCGGCCTGTTCACCATCGACGAGCGGCTCGCCATGCTCCGCGAGGTGACCGCCTCCTACGACAACGTCCGGGTCGAGTCCTTCCAGGGCCTGCTGGTCGACTTCTGCCGGGAGCAGCAGGCGAGCGTCCTGGTCAAGGGGCTTCGAGCGGTCAGCGACTTCGACTACGAACTCCAGATGGCCCAGATGAACATCGGCCTGGCCGGGGTGGAGACGCTCTTCATGCCGACCAACCCGCTCTACTCGTTCCTCTCCTCCAGCCTGGTGAAGGACGTCGCCAAGTGGGGCGGCGACGTGTCGCCGCACGTGCCCGACCTGGTCCGGGAACAGCTGCGGGCCCGGCTGACCGTCCAGCGGCGGGGCTGACGCCCCGGTCGGGCGGCGCGGCGACGCGCCGGGTGGGCGGGATGGACCGGCTCTCGCCCCCACCCCGCATGATGGGTGCAGCAGGAACCCGGCCGTGGACCGCATCATGGAGGTCGGCCGACGACGACAGGAGTGAGGTACACGGTGGACCCGCTCGACCGCATCGACGAACTGATCACCATGGTGGAGACGGCCCGTTCCGTCCCGATGTCCCGGAACACCTGCATGGTCGACCGGGGAGAGATGATCGCCGCACTCGACGAGCTGCGCGCCGAGCTCCCCGCCGACCTGCGCCGGGCCGCGGCGCTCCTCGAGGAGCGGGACAAGATCATGGATGCCGGTAAGCGGGAGGCCGACCGGATCATCAGCGAGGGTGAGGCCGAGCACGCCCGACTGGTCTCGGTCAACGAGATCACCGTCTCCGCCGAGCACGAGGGCGCACGGATCATCGCCGAGGCCCGCGCCGAGGCCCAGCGGCTGCGTGAGGAGGTCGACGACTACGTCGACACCGCGCTGGCCAACTTCGAACAGTTCCTGACCCGGGCCCTCGCCTCGATCGAGCGCGGCCGGGACAAGATGCACGCACTGCGGGAGATCGGCACCTTCGGAGGCGACGACTCGGAGCGCCCGCTAACCTTCTGAGCGGCACCTCAGCGGCCGGCCGGGGTGCGACTGGCTGTCGCCCCCGGTTCGACGGTGGGGCGACGGTCCAGGTAACCTCTTGTGTCGGCCTGTCCACGGCCGGAGTCTGACTATGCCCAAGCACTCGCCATCGCACCTCGACCCCAGGTCGCCGCTGGTCCTCGACACGAGGGAGCTACCGCGCCGGCCTGGCGCTCTGCGTACGGTCAAGCGGGTGGCCCCGGCACCGGCGGACCTCGGCGTGGAGTTGATCAGCGTGCCGGAGGGCGCGGACCTCGACCTCGACCTGAGGTTGGAGTCGGTGTCCGAGGGCGTGCTCGTCTCGGGGACCGTCTCCGGTCCCGTGCGGGGTGAGTGCGGCCGGTGCCTCCGGGAGATCAACACCTCCGTGGCCGTGACGATCCAGGAGCTGTACGCGTACGAGAACAGCACCACGGACGCCACGACCGAGGAGGACGAGGTGGGCCGGATGCAGGGCGATCTGATCGACCTGGAGCCGGCACTGCGGGACGCGGTGGTGCTCACGCTGCCGACCAACCCGCGCTGCCGGGAGGACTGCCCAGGACTGTGCCCCGAGTGCGGGGTGCACGGGGACGAGCTGCCGGCCGACCACAGTCACCAGCAGGTCGACCCGCGTTGGGCGGGCCTGTCGCAACTGACCCGTAAAGAGGAGTAGGAACCGTGGCCGTCCCGAAGCGCAAGATGTCGCGCAGCAACACCCGGTCCCGCCGGGCGAACTGGAAGGCGGCCGTGGTCGCGACCGTGGCCTGCCCGCAGTGCAAGTCGGCCAAGCTGCCGCACGCCGCCTGCGGCGTCTGTGGCACGTACAACGGCCGCCAGGTTCTCGAGGTCTGACCTGGACGCCGGGTGACGCCTCCGACCTCGGGTCGGGTGGCGCGCACGTCCTGGCGATCGCCCGGTGCACCGGCTCCCGACGTCGCCGGCCGGGAAGCCCCGGCCGGCGTTCCGGCGGAGCCGGGCACCGCGCGGATCGCCGTCGACCTCCTCGGCGGGGATCACGCACCCGCCGTCGTGGTTGACGGCGCTCTGCGGGCCCTGCGCGCCGACCCGGACCTGCACCTGCTGCTCGTCGGCCCCTCCGAGGTGGCCGGCGGGCTCGTCGGCGTGCTCACCCCGGAGCAGCGCAGCCGGGTGACCGTGCGCCAGGTCCGGCACGCCGTCACCATGGCCGACCAGCCCACCCGCGCGCCCCGGGCCGCGACCACCGTCCGTGCCGCGGTCGCCGCGGTGGCCGAGGGCACCGCGGACGCGGTCGTCTCCGCCGGGTCGACCGGCGCCACCGTCACCGCCGCGGCCCTCGGCCTCGGCCGCTGGCCGGACGTGCGCCGCCCGGCCCTGGTCGCCACCCTGCCGGCGGTCGCCGGCCCGGTGGTGCTGCTCGACGTCGGCGGCAACCTGGAACCCCGGAGCACCACCCTCGCCCGGCACGCCGTGCTCGGGACGGCGTACGCCGCAGTCGCCCACACGATCACCGGCCCCCGGGTCGGACTCCTCTCGGTCGGCACCGAGCCCGGCAAGGGGGACCGGCTCCGCCGGGCCGCGGACCCGCTCCTGGCGGCGCTGTCGCTGCCCTGTGACGGCCGGTACGTCGGCCTCGTCGAGGGCTACGACGTCGCGCTCGGCGGGCGTGCCGATGTGGTGGTGACCGACGGCTTCACCGGTAACGTGCTGCTCAAGGCGGTCGAGGGCGCGTACGCGATGGCCGGCGGTCCGCCGGAGGGCGGTGGCGCGCCCCGGGCCGCGGCCCTGCTCGGTGTGGCCGGGACGGTGGTCGTGTGCCACGGCTCCGCGGCCGGGGAGGACGTCGCCTCCGGTATCGCGCTCGCCGCCCACCTCTGGCGGTGCGACGCCACGGCCCGGGTCGCCGCGCTGCTCGCCGCCGGCCGCCCCGCCGACACTTCCGACCGCACCACGCACACCGAGGTGATCCCATGAACAACGACAAGCGCCGCCGTGCCCCGGTGGGCCATCTGGAGGCGGCCTTCGGGGTGTCACTGGATCCGGAGCTGCTGGAACGCGCGCTGACGCACCGCTCGTTCGCGTACGAGAACGGTGGCCTGCCCACCAACGAGCGGCTGGAGTTCCTCGGCGACTCGGTGCTCGGGGTGGTGGTCACGGCCGCGCTCTTCAACAACCACCCCGACCTGCCGGAGGGGCAGTTGGCGAAGCTGCGGGCCAGCGTGGTCAACATGCGCGCGCTGGCCGACGTGGCCCGGGGGCTGGGGCCGGAGGGTCTCGGTCAGTACCTCCTCCTCGGCAAGGGTGAGGAGGCGACCGGCGGCCGGGACAAGGCCAGCATCCTCGCGGACACCCTGGAGGCGCTGCTCGGCGCGATCTACCTCCAGTACGGCCTGGACATCGCGGCGGAGGTCATCCACCGCCTCTTCGACCCGCTGATGGCCGAGTCGGCCGGTCGGGGGGCGGCACTGGACTGGAAGACCAGCCTCCAGGAGTTGACCGCCGCGCTCGGCCTGGGCGTGCCGGAGTACCGCATCGAGGGGACCGGCCCGGACCACCTGAAGACGTTCACCGCCTGGGTGGTGGTCGCCGGCAACCGGTACGGCGGCGCGGAGGGGCGCAGCAAGAAGGAGGCGGAGCAGCGGGCGGCCGAGTCGGCCTGGCGCACCCTCACCGAGCAGGCCGAGGCGGACGCCGCCGACGGCACCGCCACCGCCGGGAGCACGGGCGGTGCCCGGACCGCCGACGGTGCCATCGCGCCGGCCGAGGGCCGGACCGCTGCCGCAGCTGACGGTGCCGTCGCGGTCACCGTCGCCGAGGTGGTCGTGGCCGGCCCCGGTGTCCCCGACGGTCGGATCGCGGCCGACGACGGCGTGGACGGTCGGACAGCGGCGGACGTCGACGGGGACGCCCACCCGGAGCCGGGTCGTGCCTGAACTGCCCGAGGTGGAGACGGTCCGGCAGGGACTGGCCCGCTGGGTCACCGGTCGACGGATCGACGCGGTGCAGGTGCGCCACCCCCGGGCGGTGCGCCGGCACCTGCCCGGCGCGGCGCACTTCGCGGACGTGCTCACCGGCCGGACCGTGCGGGACGTCCGGCGGCGCGGCAAGTACCTCTGGCTCCCGCTCGACAGCGGGGACGCGATGGTCGGGCACCTCGGGATGTCCGGCCAGCTCCTCGTCCAGCCCGCCGACGCCCCCGACGAGCTGCACCTGAGGGTCCGGTTCACCTTCGCCGACGGCGGGCCGGAGCTGCGCTTCGTCGACCAGCGCACGTTCGGCGGCCTCGCCGTCTCCGCCGGTGGGGCGGAGCTGCCCGGCGAGATCGCGCACATCGCCCGGGATCCGATGGACCCGGACTTCTCCGACGCCGGGTTCGTGGCGGCGCTGCGACGGCGGCGTACCGAGGTCAAGCGGGCCCTGCTCGACCAGACCCTGATCTCCGGGGTCGGCAACATCTACGCCGACGAGGCGCTCTGGCGGTCCGGGCTGCACGGCGCGCGCCCCACCGGCGCGTTGACCGGTCCGGCCGTGACGCGGCTGCTCGGCCACGTCCGGGACGTGCTCGGCGAGGCGATCACGGTCGGCGGCACGAGCTTCGACGCGCTGTACGTCAACGTCAACGGCGAGAGCGGCTACTTCGACCGGTCCCTGAACGTCTACGGCCGCGAGGGTGAGCCGTGCCGGCGGTGCGGTGCGCCGATCCGGCGGGAGCCGTTCATGAACCGGTCGTCGTACAGCTGCCCCCGCTGCCAGCCCCGCCCCCGCGCCGTCGTACGCGGCTGACCCGTCCCGACCCGGGGCGAACCGCCGGCCGGGACGGGACGTCGGGCGGGACCGGTCAGCCGGGCGTGCCGAAGACCTGCGTCCAGTACGGGCCGTTGCTCCGCGCGACCCCGACGCCGATCTCGGTGAACGCGCAGTTGAGGATGTTGGCCCGGTGGCCCGCGCTGTTCATCCAGGCCGCCATCACCGCCGCCGGGGTCTGCTGGTTCCAGGCGACGTTCTCGCCGTAGCCGCGCCAGTCGTAGCCGACCCGGGCGAGGCGGTCGCCGACGTCGCTGCCGTCGCTGCCGGTGTGCGACATCTTCTGGTGGGTGGCCTGGTCCTCGCTGTGCCGCTGCGCGGCGGTGGTGAGCTTGGCGTCGACGCTCACCGCGCCGCAGCCGGCCTTGGCCCGTTCGGCGTTCACCAGGGCGACGACCTGGGCCTGTTCGGTGCCGCCGGTGGCCGGCGCGGCGGCGGTGGTGGCGCGGGCGGTCGCGGTCCTGTTCCGCTCCACGGTGCGCCGCGACGGGGCGGTGGCACGGCTCGGGGCCGGCGTCGGCCGGACGCTACGGCTCGGTGCGGGGGTCGGGCTGGCCGACCGGGGGGAGGGGCTGGTGCTGGCCGACGTCGAGGGGGACAGTTCGGAGCCGGGCAGCGGCGGTGCCACCGGCACATCCTCGGCGGCCACGGTGGCGGGCGGCGCTTGGTCGTCGCGCACCAGCACCGTGCCGACTCCGACGGCCACCACGAGCGTGGCCGCCGCGGCGGTACCCACGATCAGGAACGGGCGGGAGATCCGGCGACGTGACCGGTGGCGACCGGCGTGCGGCCCGTCGTGCCAGCCGGCGGTCGGTCCCTCCGGCTCGTCCCCGAACAGGTGCGACGAGCGCGGCATCGGGCGACCGTTGTCCCGGTACGGCGACTCCTCGGTCGGCGGTTCGGGGCGCCGGTCGGCGTCGTCCGGTTCCATCGGGTCGGTCCAGCCGTACACTCCGGTGCCTCCACGGGGTCGGGTTCACGGGCCGGGGTGACGCTACGTGGCCGCTCTGAGCAGCGGCAATGCCGCTAAGGAAGAGTTAAGACGAAACCGGCTCGCAAGGTAACCGATTCGACACCCCACGGAGTTACAGTGGTCCGGTCCGGACATTGTCCGTCCGTGCCTGGCGGCGATCCGAGTGATGCTCGGGTTGGCACTGTGATGATCCACGGCCTGCGGGAACTTGACGAACGAGGGGTTGGCGGCTCAATATGTAGGTGTCGCCAGTCGCGCCCAGTCATGCCCGAAGTTTCCTCGGGGTGGCAGCCGCGAACCAGTGGGCGCGCGTTGGCCGGCCTTTCCGGCAGCGCATATCAAGGAGTCAAAATGGCGAAGGCCCTGTACGGCCACGTTGGTGCGGCGTCCGATCGGCGCCTGCTCGACGAGGTCACCCGGCTGCGTGCCAGGGTTCAGGCACTGGAGTTCGAGATCACGCGTCTGCGGGCCGAGAACGATCGGCTCGCGGCGGCGGCGGCGGAGACGGACGACCTGCTCCGGCTGGCCGAGCCCGCGCTGACCTGATCCCCGGTTCCCGGACAACTGAATCGCAGCAGAAGGAAAACGCGCGCCGACACATGTGTGCCGGCGCGCAGCTCTGTGCACCGGTCGTTCACCGTCCGTCCTCCGGTCCGTCGCGGGGTGGGTCGCATACCGGGCCTCGCCCGGCACCGGGTTACTCTGCGGGTTGACCAGGTCCGCGCGGCCCACCACGGCACGGCAACCGAGCCCGGCGCGGCAGCCCGCGACGGGACGGCGGCCACCGGACGAGGATCGAGAAGGTGCATCTCAAGAGCCTGACGGTGAAGGGGTTCAAGTCCTTCGCCTCCGCCACGACGCTCAAGCTGGAGCCGGGCATCACCTGTGTGGTGGGGCCGAACGGATCCGGTAAGTCCAACGTCGTCGACGCCATCGCCTGGGTGCTGGGCGAACAGGGCGCCAAGGCGCTGCGGGGCGGCAAGATGGAGGACGTCATCTTCGCCGGCACCGCCGGCCGCGCCCCGCTCGGCCGGGCCGAGGTGACCCTCACCATCGACAACACCGACGGTGCGCTGCCGATCGAGTACACCGAGGTCTCCATCACCCGCCGGATGTTCCGCTCCGGCGAGAGCGAGTACGAGATCAACGGCGACTCCTGTCGCCTGCTCGACATCCAGGAGCTGCTGTCGGACTCCGGCATCGGCCGGGAGATGCACATCATCGTCGGCCAGGGCCGGCTCGACGGCATGCTGCACGCCAAGCCGGAGGACCGGCGGGCCTTCATCGAGGAGGCCGCAGGCGTCCTGAAGCACCGCAAGCGCAAGGAGAAGGCGCTGCGGAAGCTGGACGCGATGCAGACCAACCTCAACCGGCTCACCGACCTCACCGCCGAGCTGCGTCGCCAGCTCAAGCCGCTGGGCCGGCAGGCCGAGGTGGCCCGGCGGGCCGCCGCCATCCAGGCCAACCTGCGCGACGCCCGGCTGCGGCTGCTCGCCGACGACCTGGCCACCCTGCGCGCCACCCTGGACCGGGAGATCGCCGACGAGGCCGCCCTGCGGGAGCGCCGCGAGCAGGTCGAGGAGGAACACACCCAGGTGCAGCAGCGCCTCGGTGAGCTGGAGGCGGCGCTGGCCGAGGACGCGCCGCTGCTCGCCGCCGCGCAGGACACCTGGTACAAACTCTCCGCCCTCTCCGAGCGGTTCCGGTCGATCGAGCAGCTCGCCCGGGAGCGGCTGCGCCACCTCAGCGCCACCCCCGACGACGAACGTCCCGGCCGCGACCCCGACCAGCTGGAGGCGGAGGCGGAGCGGGTCCGCGAGCAGGAGGAGGAGCTGCGCGCCGCGCTCACCGACGACCAGGTCCGGCTCGCCGAGGCGGTGGAGCACCGGCAGGAGCTGGAGCGGCAGCTCACCGCCGCCGAGCGGGAACTGGTCGCCGCGGCGAAGGCCATCGCGGACCGGCGCGAGGGGCTGGCGCGCCTCACCGGGCAGGTCAACTCGGCCCGGGCCCGGACCACCAGCGCCGGTGAGGAGATCGAACGGCTCGCCGCCGCGCACGCCGACGCCCTCGCTCGCGCCGAGCAGGCACAGGCCGAGCTTGATGCGGTGGCCGAGCAGTCCACCGAGGCGGACCGGGACAACGCCGAGCTGGACGCCCGGCACGCCGAGGCGGTCGCCGCCCACGAGAAGGCACAGGCCGGTGTCCGGGCGTTGAGCGACGCCGAGCGGACGGCGGAGAAGGACGCCGCCACCTGGAAGGCCCGCGAGGAGGCGCTCGCCCTCGGCCTGCGCCGCAAGGACGGCGCGGGCGCGCTGCTCGCCCGCGCCGACGAGGTGCCCGGCCTGCTCGGCAGCCTGGCCGGGCTGCTCACCGTCGCGCCCGGCCACGAGGCGGCCCTCGCCGCCGCGCTCGGCGGACTGGCCGACGCGGTCGCGGTCACCGGGGTGGACGAGGCGATCGAGGCGATGCGGCTGCTGAAGATCTCCGACGCCGGCCGGGCCGGGTTGCTGGTCGGCAGCCCCGCCGGCCCCGGGATGGACGGCTCCGCCGACGCGCTGCGCCCGAAGCTGCCCGACGGTGCGCGGTGGGCTCCCGACCTGGTCGAGTGTGCGGCACAGCTGCGCCCGGCGGTGCACCGGGCCCTGCGCGACGTGGTGCTCGTCGACGACCTCGCCGCCGCCGCCGAGGTGGTGGCCGGCAACCCGGAACTGCGCGCGGTCACCCCGGACGGCGACGTGGTCGGGGCGTACGCGGCGGCCGGCGGCTCGGCGAAGGCGCCCAGCTTCATCGAGGTGACCGCGGCCGTCGAGGAGGCCCGGTCCAACCGGCTCGCGGCCGAGCGGACCAGCGCCGAGTTGCGTGACCGACTCGTCGAGGCGCGGGCCGAGGTGGCGGGCGCGAAGGAGGCGGTGCAGCACGCCGCCGCCGCCCGGCGGGAGGCGGAGAGCCACCGCAACGCCGCCGCCCGCCGGCTGGCCGAACTCGGTGCCGCCGCCCGCAGCGCACGGGGCGAGACCGACCGGCTCGGCGAGTCGCTGGCCCGTGCCCAGGCGGCCCGGGAGCGGGACCTGACCACCCTCGACGAGCTGGCGGAGCGGCTGCGGCTGGCCGAGGCCACCCCGATCGACGCGGAACCGTCCACCGAGGAACGCGACCAGCTCGCCGCGATGGTGCCGCAGGCCCGGCAGAACGAGATGGAGGTCCGGCTCGCGGTGCGGACCGCCGAGGAGCGGGTCTCCTCGATCGCCGGCCGGGCCGACTCGCTGCGCCGCCAGGCGAGCGCCGAACGGGCCGCCCGGGAACGCGCGGCGGCCCGCCGGGCGGCGCGTACCCGGGGGGCGGCGATCGCCCGCGCGGTGGCCGGTGGGGCCCGCGACGCCCTGACCCGGTTGACCACCTCGATCGCGCGGGCCGGGGAGCACCGCGACGCGGTGGCGGCCGAACGCGCCGCGCGGGAGGCCGAGCTCTCCGAGGTACGCGGCGCGGCCAAGCGCCTCGGCGCGGAACTGGAACGGCTGACCAGCCAGGTACACCGGGACGAGGTGGCCCGCGCCGAGCAGCGGCTGCGCATCGAGCAGCTGGAGGCGAAGGCCGCCGAGGACTTCGGACTGGACGTGGCCGCCCTGATCGGCGAGTACGGCCCGGACCAGCCGGTGCCCCCGACCCAGGCGGACGTCGCTGCGGCCGAGCGGGACGGGACGCCGGTGCCCGAGCCGGTCCGCTACGAGCGGGCGGTGCAGGAGAAACGGGCCGCCAAGGCGGAACGGGAGCTGACCCTGCTCGGCAAGGTCAACCCGCTCGCCCTGGAGGAGTTCGCCGCGCTGGAGGAGCGCTACAAGTTCCTCTCCGAACAGCTGGAGGACCTCAAGGCCACCCGCCGGGACCTGCTCACCGTGGTCAAGGACGTCGACGACCGGATCCTGGAGGTCTTCGCCAGCGCGTTCGCCGACACCGCGCGGGAGTTCCAGCAGGTCTTCACGGTGCTCTTCCCCGGTGGCGAGGGACGGCTGGTGCTCACCGAACCGGACGACCTGCTCACCACCGGGGTGGAGGTGGAGGCCCGGCCGCCGGGTAAGAAGATCAAGCGGCTGTCGCTGCTCTCCGGCGGGGAGCGGTCATTGACCGCGGTGGCGATGCTGGTGGCGATCTTCCGGGCCCGGCCCAGCCCGTTCTACATCATGGACGAGGTCGAGGCGGCCCTGGACGACGTCAACCTGGGCCGCTTGATCACCCTGCTGGCACAGTTGCGGGAGAAGAGCCAGTTGATCGTCATCACCCACCAGAAACGGACGATGGAGGTCGCCGACGCGCTCTACGGGGTGACCATGCGCAACGGCGTGACCCAGGTGATCAGCCAACGACTCAACCGGACCGACGGGGAGAACGAGCGGCCCGGCCGCGGCACGGATCAGCGGCTCGGCCGCAGCGAGGAGAATCAGTAGTGGCTCGGGAACGCGCGACGGCGCTCCTGGTGGACTTCGACGGCGTCCTGCGACGCTGGGACCCGGCCGTGGCGGCCGGGGTGGAACGACGGTACGGGCTGACCCCGGGTGTGCTCGGCGACATCGCCATGCACTGGGGCCGGCTCCAACCAGTGCTGGTGGGGCGGGTCAGCCATGCCGACTGGATGGGCAGCGTGGCGGACGCGCTGGCCGGCCGGGCGGTGGATCCCGAGCAGGCCCGGGCGGCGGTGGCCGAGTGGCAGGAGTACCGGGGTGAGGTGGACCCGGACGTGCTCGCCTTCGTCCGCGAGGTGCGCGCCGCCGGGATCCCGGTCGGGCTGGCCACCAACGCCACCGACCTGCTCGACGCCGACCTCGCCGCGCTCGGCCTGACCGACGAGCTGGACGCCGTGGTCAACTCCTCGGCCATCGGGGTGCACAAGCCCTCGAAGGAGTACTTCCAGGCGGCCTGCCAGGCGCTGCGCACCCCGCCGGAGCGGGTGCTCTTCGTCGACGACGACGACCGCATGATCAGCGGTGCCCGGGTCGCCGGGCTGTCGGCGTACCGGTGGAGCGGACCGGAGGGGCTGCGTTACGTCCGGGCCGCGCTGGCGTACTGACCGTCGCGGTCGGGGCGGATGGCCGCCCCGACCGCGGCCGGTGGGTGGGTCAGTCGCCGGTGACCCCGTCGATCCGTTCCCGGATCAGGTCGGCGTGGCCGTTGTGCCGGGCGTACTCCTCGATCATGTGCACGTACACCCAGCGCAGGTTCCGCTCCCGTCCCCGGTCGGTGAAGACCTGGTCGAGGGAGCGACCCACGACGGCGGCCCGGGCCAGCTCGACCTGCCGTCCGAAGACGGCCAGGTCGGCGTCGGCGTCGGCGTCGGTCACGTCGAAGTCGGCGTCCGGCGTGGCCTCGGTGAAGTACGGGTAGTCGACCGTCTCCCCGGCGGCGTTCTCCCGGAACCAGAAGGCCTCCACCTCGGCCATGTGCCGGACCAGGCCGAGCAGGGTCAGCCCGGACGGCTCGACACTGGGCGTGCGGAGCTGTTCGGCGGTCAGACCGGCGCACTTGTGCAGCAACGTCTGCCGGTGGTAGTCGAGCCAGCCCTCCAGCATGGTGCGCTCGTCGGCGACGTAGGGCTCGGGGGTCCGGGTGATCTGCGGTGCTCTCCAGGTCATCCGGTCATCCTGGCCGGCGGGGGTGACAACGGGCGACCGGATTTGCCGGCCGTGCCGACTCCGGCGGACACCGGGGCCGCCCGCTCGACCCCGGTGGCCGGCGGCTCGTTGTGCCGCCGCAGCGGCACCTCCCGGATGAAGCAGACCGCGATCAGCGCGATCAGGGCGAACGGGGTGGCGACCAGGAAGATGTCCCCGGCGCCGTGGCCGTACGCGCTCTCCACCACGGTGCGCACCGGGCCGGGCAGCGTGTGCACGTCCGGCAGGGTTCCGCCGCCGGCCGCGCCGCTGGTCGGGACGCCGAGCCGGGCCAGGCCGTCGGCGAGGAAGCCCTGCACCCGGTGACCGAGGACCGCGCCGAGCACGGAGACGCCGACCGCGCCGCCGAGGCTGCGGAAGAAGGCGACCACGGAGCTGGCCGCGCCCAGTTCGTGCGGGCCGACGGTGTTCTGCACGGCCAGCACCAGGTTCTGCATGGTCATGCCCACACCGACACCGATGACGGCCATGTAGACGCTGAGCAACCAGAAGTTCGTGTCGTAGCGGAGCGTGCCCATCAGGGCGAAACCGAGGGTGAGCAGCGCCGAGCCGGCCACCAGGTACCGCTTCCAGCGGCCGGTCCGGGTGATGATCCGGCCGCTCACGGTGGAGGAGACCAGCAGGCCGAGGATCATCGGCAGGGTCATCAGGCCGGACATGGTCGGGCTCTGGCCCCGGCTGATCTGGGAGTACTGGCCGAGGAAGACCGACGCGCCGAACATGCCGACGCCGACCGCGACGCTGGCCACCGTGGCCAGCGCGATGGTGCGGTTGCGGAACAGCTTCGGCGGGATGACCGGCTCGGCCACCCGCGTCTCGACCCGGACCGCCAGCGCGCCGAGCAGCAGCGCCCCGCCCACCATCGTGGCGGTCTGCCAGGACACCCAGGCGTACCGGTCCCCGGCGAGGGAGACCCAGACCAGCAGCAGCGAGACGGCGGCGGTGATCAGGGAGGCGCCCCACCAGTCGATCTTCGCCTCGCGCCGGACCACGGGCAGCTTCAGCGTCTTCTGGAGCACGACGAGCGCGGCGACGGCGAACGGCACGCCGACGTAGAAGCACCAGCGCCAGCCGAGCCAGGAAGTGTCCACGATCACGCCGCCGATGAGCGGGCCGCCGATGGTGCCGACCGCCATCACCGCGCCGAGGTAGCCGCTGTACCGGCCGCGTTCCCGGGGCGCGATCATCATGGCCATGATCACCTGCGCCAGCGCGGTGAGGCCGCCGGCCCCGATGCCCTGGACCACCCGGCAGGCGATCAGCTGCCCGGTGGACTGGGAGAGCCCGGCCAGCACCGAGCCGAGGACGTAGATCACCAGCGAGACCTGGACCAGTGCCTTCTTGCTCGTCAGGTCGGCGAGCTTGCCCCAGAGCGGGGTGGTCGCGGTGGTGGCGAGCAAGGTCGAGGTGACCACCCAGGTGTACGCGGACTGCCCACCGTGCAGCTCGGTGATGATCCGGGGCAGCGCGTTCGAGACGACCGTGGAGGAGAGGATCGCGACGAACAGGCCCAGCAGCAGGCCGGAGAGGGCTTCCAGGATCTGGCGGTGGGTCATCTCCACCGGGGTCGTCCGTGGGGGCGCGGCGGCCTGGGACATCGTGGGACTACCTCCGGCGTCGAGAAGTTGCGTGAGGCAACCGTAGCTTTGGTTGCCTTAAGCAACAATATTGTGGCGCCGGAGCCCTGTTCCGGGTGTGGCCCGTGCCTCAACCCCGCTCGGGTGTCCAGCTCCCGTTGAACCGGCGCAGCAGCCGGGCGAACTCGGTCAGGTCCTCCGCCGGCCAGTCCCGCAGGGACCGCTCCAGCTCGTCGAGCCGGGTCCCGCGCGCCGCGTCGAAACGGCGCTGCCCCTCCTCGGTCAGGCTGAGCTGGGCGGCCCGCCGGTCCACCGGATCCGGGTCGCGGCGGACCAGCCCGAGCGCCTCCAGCCCCCGGATCTGCCGGCTGAGCGTCCCCTTGCCGACCCCGAGCCGGGTGGCGAGGTCGGTCAGCCGGGTCGAGCCGCTGCGCCGCAGCCAGAGCAGGAGACCGTAGCTGTTCGGCTCCAGGTGCGGGTGCACCTCCTTGACCAACCCCCAGGAGACCGTCCGGCCCCGGCGCAGCAGGGTGGTCAACTCGTGCTCCACCGTCCGCAGCGGCTCCGGTAGCTGATCGTCCACGGCACGAGGGTACGGTGCCCCGCTCAGCGCTGGGTGGTCAGTCGCCGGTACGCCACCGGATGCAGCGCGCCGTCGCTGGTGGTGCCCTCGATGGTCACCTCGGCCTCCCGCCCCCGGTGCAGCAGCGTGCCGACCGCGTTGCCGAAGTACGGGCCGCTCAGCTTGCGCCAGCGCACCGGTGACCGGCGTACCCCGGCGGAGCGGGCCAGCGCCCGGACCGCCGCCGAGGGCCCCGCCGACCAGCCGAGCCGCATCAGCGGACGCATCCCGGCCGGCACCTGGTTGTGGATCGGCGAGCAGGTGAGCTGGTGCACCGGGGTCACCATGCCGTCGCCGAAGCGGGCCCGCGCCACGTACGAGTGGTGCACGTCCCCGCCGAGCACGCTGATCGAGGCCGGCGGCGCGTACGCCGGCCCGGCCCCGACCCGGTCGCCGGGCGCGCCGGGTGATCCGGTGCCGATCCGGGCGAACAGTGCCCCGAGCGCGTCGAAGGACCGCTGGAAGGCGGCCCAGTGCTCCAGGTCCAGCGCCCGGCGCAGCCTCTCCGAGGCCCGGGCCACCCATGGCCGGCGGGAGGAGGCCAGCTTCTCGTTCCACGCCTCCACGTGGTGGATGCCCGGCGGCAGCAGCCACGGCAGTGACGAGCCGACCACCAGGTGGTCGTAGACGCCGTGCGCCTGGTCGACGAACCACGCCCACTCGCCGGGCGGGAGCATCGCCCGCTGCGCCGGCTCCAGCACCCGGCTGCACCGGTTGTCCAGCATCACCAGCCGGGTCCGGCCGAGGTCCAGCGCGTAGCTCCACTGGTACTGCACGCTGCGCCAACGTTCGGTGTCGTGCGCCAGGTCGGACTCGGTGTCGACCCGGCTGCCGAACTCGCGGAGCACCTCGGTGGCGTCGGTCCCGGCGGCGACGACCTTGGCGTAGACCGGGTCGGTGGCGATCTCGTCCGGGGAGAGGTTGCCCAGGTGCTGGTAGACCCAGTAGGAGGCGAGACCGCTGCCGATCCGCTCCGCCCACCACGGCTGCTCGCGCATCTCCGCCCGCCACGCGGCCGAGGTGTTCCAGTCGTCGATGATCTCGTGGTCGTCGAAGATCATGACGCTGGGCACGGTGGAGAAGAGCCAGCGGATCTCCGGGTCCCGCCACGACTCCAGGTAGAGCTTGGTGTACTCGTCGAAGCTGACCACCTGGTCGGTGGGGGCGCCCGCCGGCCGGCGGCGGCGTCGGCGCAGCAGCCGCCGCACCGTCGGGGAGGTCTCGTCGGCGTAGACCTGGTCGCCGAGGAGCACCAGCAGATCGGGCCGCTCCGGGCCGTCGGGGTCGGCCATCAGCCGGCGGGCGTACGCGTCCAGCGCGTCCGGCGGCAGCTTCCGCGCGGTGGAGTGCTGGGTGGTCTCCCGGCACGAGCCGAAGACCAGGCGGACCGGCTGGTCCCGGTCGTCGGCGGCCCGGGTGCGGATCACGCTCGGCGGGAAGGAGCCGCGCGGCTCCGGCCAGGCCACCTCGTCGTCGACCAGCACCTCGTACGTCGAGGTGCTGTCCGGGGTGAGCCCCTCCACCACGACCAGCGCGTAGTGGTGGTCGTACGCGGTGAAGGTGGGGGAGCTGCCCTCGGCCCCGTCGGCGGTGCGGACCCGGACCAGCGCGGGCGCGCTGGTCTCCACCCAGACGGTGGCCCGCGTGCCGACGACCCGTCGCAGCAACGGGCCGATGAGCAGGCGGGGACTCGGCATCAGAACCTCCGGGACGAGAGCGGCTCACCATTTCTACCCTGTCGCCGCACCGCGCACCCATGCCTCACGCCCCGCGTCACCGCTGTTCGCCCGGGGATCGGGCGCGGTGGCTGAGCCGACGACGCCGGCATCTGACAGGATTTCCGCATGGCGGATTACCTCGTAGTCGCACTGGTCCTGCTCGGTGTGCTGCTCCTGTCGCTCGTGGGGCTGGTCGTGCCGAAGCTGCGGCGGCGGCCGGAGCCCCGGCTGCCGGAGGCGCAGGCACCCACCCGGGTCGAGGAGCGGCCCGTCGTCCCACCGGTCGAGGCACCCACCGAACCCGCCACCGGCGTGGTGGTCGAGCCGCCGGTGGTCGAGGTCCCACCGGTCATCGAGGTCCCGCCGCTGGACGTGCCCGAGCCGACCGCCGGGCGACTGGTCCGGCTGCGGTCCCGCCTGTCCCGTTCGCAGAACGTCTTCGGCAAGGGGCTGCTCGGGCTGCTCAGTCGGGACCACCTCGACGAGGACGCCTGGGAGGAGATCGAGGACAGCCTGATCACCGCCGACGTCGGCATCGAGGCCACCCGCGAGATCGTCGACCGGCTCCGCGAGCGGACCCGGGTGCTCGGCACCCGATCCACCACCGAGCTGCGCGCCCTGCTCGCCGCCGAGCTGGTCAACGCGCTCGACCCGACGCTGGACCGCTCACTGCGCACCGCACCGAAGGAGGGCATGCCGGCGGTGGTGCTGGTGGTCGGGGTCAACGGCGCGGGCAAGACCACCACCTGCGGCAAGATCGCCCGGGTGCTGGTCGCGGACGGCCGCAGCGTGCTGCTCGGCGCGGCCGACACCTTCCGGGCCGCCGCCGCCGACCAGCTGGAGACCTGGGGTGGGCGGGTCGGCGCGGAGACCGTGCGCGGTCCGGAGGCGGCCGACCCGGCCAGCGTCGCCTTCGACGCGGTGAAACGGGGCATCGGCACCGGAGTGGACACCGTGCTGATCGACACCGCCGGCCGGCTCCAGAACAAGATCGGCCTGATGGACGAACTGGGCAAGGTCAAGCGGGTGGTGGAGAAGCACGGCCCGATCGACGAGACGCTGCTCATCCTGGACGCCACCACCGGGCAGAACGGTCTGGAACAGGCCCGGGTCTTCACCGAGGTGGTCAACGTCACCGGCGTGGTGCTCACCAAACTCGATGGCACCGCCAAGGGCGGTATCGTCATCGCCGTGCAGCGCAAACTCGGCATTCCGGTCAAGCTGGTGGGACTGGGTGAGGGCAAGGACGATCTGGCCCCCTTCGAGCCGACTCAGTTCGTCGACGCGCTGCTCGGCACCGAGCCGCTCGCCCGGGACGCGTAACCTCGGGTGACCACCGACGACCGCCGCCGCACCCGGTGGCGCGAGCACCGCTTGCCGGCACCGGCCCCGGGAGACCGTACGTGACCGCACAGGAGATCCCGCTGCACGGCGGGAACGTCAGCACCGTCGTCCGGGTGGGCGACACCGTCCGGCGCAACGCCGGGCCGTGGACCCCGGCTGTGCACGCCCTCCTGCGCCACCTGGAGTACGTCGGCTTCACCGGCGCGCCCCGGGCGTACGGCATGGACGAGCGCAACCGCGAGGTCCTGTCGTACCTGGAGGGGGAGTGCGGGGAGTACCCGCTCGCCCCGCACTGGGTCACCGACGAGGCGCTGGTGACCGTGGCGACGATGCTGCGGATGTTCCACGACGCCCAGTACGGCTTCGTCCCGCCGCCGGGGGCGGTCTGGCGCTCGTTCGGCCCGCCCCCGCCGGACACCGAGGTCATCTGCCACCACGACGCGGCCCCGCACAACGTGATCTGGCGGCCGGACGGCACCCTCGGGCTGATCGACTTCGACCTCGCCTCGCCCGGCGCGCGGATCTACGACGTGGCGTACGCGGCCTGGACCTGGGTGCCGATCTTCTCCGACCGGGACTCCTACACCCTCGGCTGGAAGCGCCCCGACCGGCCGCGCCGGCTGCGGCTCTTCGCCGACGCGTACGGGCTGATCCCCCGGGACCGGCACCGGCTGATCCGGACCATCCGCAAGCGGATCGTGGACCACGTCGAGGGCATCCGCCGGATGGCCGCCGCCGGGGATCCGGCGTTCGTCCGGATCGTGCACAAGGGGCACCTCCGTCGCCCGATGCGCGACCTGCGGCTGCTCGACTACGAACGGCACGCCCTGGAGTGGGCGCTGCGCTGAGGTGCGGGCTTCTTCACACGTCCGAAACAACCCGTGACGGACCGGAAACCACGCCGGGACCGAAGGTGAAACAGCCGGGGCGGATTCTTTCGCGCATCCGGCGTACGGGCGACGCTGCCCCGGAAGCCGCGAAGGAGGGAACCTCACCTTTAGGAGGCCAGCGTGCCTGAAGCACCGACGATCGATACCGGCAACACCGCGTGGTTGCTGATATCGAGTGCGATCGTGCTGCTCATGACACCGGGTCTGGCGCTGTTCTACGGCGGCCTGAACCGGTCCAAGGGCGTGCTCAACATGATCATGATGAGTTTCTCGGCCATGGGGCTGGTCAGCGTCCTCTGGCTGTTCTACGGCTTCAGCGTCGCCTTCGGCGCCGACCAGGGCGGCGTCATCGGTGACGTCGGCCAGTACCTCGGCACCAAGACCTTCATGGCCGAGACCGACCTGTGGGGCGAGACCGGCATCCCGCTCTACGTGTTCATGGCCTTCCAGATGATGTTCGCCATCATCACCGTCGCCCTGATCAGCGGGGCCATCTCCGACCGCGCCAAGTTCTCCGGCTGGCTGGTCTTCGCCTTCGGCTGGGCGACGCTGGTCTACTTCCCGGTGGCGCACTGGGTGTGGGGTGGCGGCTTCATCGGGGCCAAGCTCGGCGCGCTGGACTTCGCCGGAGGCACGGCGGTGCACATCAACGCCGGTGCCGCCGCGCTCGCCCTGGTGCTCGTGCTCGGCCGGCGGCTCGGCTGGCCGAAGGAGGCCATGAAGCCGCACAACGTCCCGATGGTGGCGCTCGGCACCGGCCTGCTCTGGTTCGGTTGGTTCGGGTTCAACGCCGGCTCCGAGCTGACCGCCGACGCGACCACCGCGATCGCCTTCCTCAACACCCAGGTCGCCACCGCCGCCGCCGTCCTCGGCTGGCTGGTCGTGGAGAAGGTCCGCGACGGGCGGCCCACCCTGGTGGGTGCCTCCTCCGGTGCCATCGCCGGTCTGGTCGCCATCACCCCGGCCTGCGCCTTTGTCGCACCCTGGGCGGCGGTCCTGCTCGGCGTCGTCGCCGGTGCGGTCTGCGCACTCGCCGTCGGCCTCAAGTACAAGCTCGGCTACGACGACTCCCTCGACGTGGTCGGCGTGCACTTCGTGGGCGGTTGGATCGGCTGTCTCTGGATCGGTCTCTTCGGCACCAGCTCGGTCAGCTCGCTCGTCGCCGACGAGGGCCTCTTCTACGGCGGCGGGGTGACCCAGCTCGGCGTCCAGGCGCTCAGCGCCCTGATCGTCACGGTCTACTCCTTCGCGGTGGCCTTCGTCCTCGGCTTCGTCATCCAGAAGACCATCGGCTTCCGGGTCTCCGCCGAGGCCGAGATCAACGGCATCGACATCGCCGAGCACGCGGAGAGCGGCTACGACCTGTCGCCGTCGGGCGGCAGCGCGGGCGGCGCGTTCGCGATGGCCGGCATCGGCACCCCGACGGCGACGACGCCGCCGAGGGGCGAGCCCGAACCCACCACCCCGGTCAGCGAGAAGGTCGCCGGCTAACGTTTCTGCGATGGAAGGGTTGGACATGAAGCTGGTGACCGCGGTCATCAAGCCGTACCAGCTGGACGCGGTGAAGGAGGCCCTGCACGCCCTCGGCGTGGCCGGCCTGACCGTCAGCGAGGTCCAGGGTTACGGCCGGCAGAAGGGGCACACCGAGGTCTACCGGGGTGCCGAGTACACGGTCGAGTTCCTGCCCAAGATCCGGGTCGAGGTGCTCACCGACGAGATCGACGTCGGGAAGGTCGTGGACGCCATCGTCGGCGCCGCCCGGACCGGCAAGATCGGCGACGGCAAGGTCTGGGTGACCGCCGTCGAGGATGTCGTCCGGGTCCGTACCGGCGAGCGCGGCCTCGACGCCCTCTGATCGGCGACCCACGATGACCCCGCCGACCGCACCCGACCCGGCCGCCGCCCCCGGCGGTCCGGTCCCCGCGGTCGGCGGGGTCGCCGGTCCCGCTCCGGCGGTCGGCGGGGTCGCCGGTCCCGCTCCGGCGGTCGGCGGGGTCGCCGGTCCCGCTCCGGCGGTCGGCGGGGTCGCCGGTCCCGCTCCGGCGGTCGGCGGGGTCGGCGGTCCCGCTCCGGCGGTCGGCGGGGTCGGCGGTCCCGCTCCGGCGGTCGGCGGGGTCGGCGGTCCCGCTCCGGCCGTGGCCGGTGCAGACGAGCCCGTTGCGACGAGCGCCGGCATCGGTGCGGCCGCCCGGCGGGAACGGGCCGAACGCCACGACCGGTGGCTACGCACCCTGCTGCCCGAGCGGGAGGGCGTGGCGCTGGTCGCCGTCGGGGGCCTCGGCCGCCGGCAGTGCGCCCCCTTCGCCGACCTCGACCTGGTGCTCGTGCACACCGGCGTGCCGGGCATCGACGACCTGGCCGCCTCGGTCTGGTACCCGGTCTGGGACGCCCGGCTCCAGCTGGACCACTCGGTACGCACCGTCGGCGAGGCACTGTCGGTGGCCCTCGACGACGTCAAGGTCTCTCTCGGCCTGCTCGACGCCCGGTACGTCGCCGGGGACCGAGCCGTCGCCGACGAGCTGGCCCGCACCGCCGCCGACCAGTGGCGACGCACTGCCGTCCGTCAGCTCCCCGCGCTGCGGGAGGCCACCGAGAGCCGCTGGCAGGCCCACGGCGAGTTGGCCTTCCTGCTCGAAGGGGACCTCAAGGAAGCGGCTGGCGGGCTGCGTGACGTGGGCATCCTGCGGGCCATCGCCATCGCCGGGCTCACCGACGCGCTGCGCCCGGCCGTCCGGGCGGCCCACCTGCGCCTGCTGGACACCCGGGACGCCCTGCACCAGCAGGTCGGCCGGCGGGTCGACCGACTGCTCGCGCAGGAGCGCGCCGGTGTCGCCGCCCTGCTCGGTCTGCGCCAGCCCGCACCCGGCGCGTCCGTCGAGCCGCCGGGAGCCGCCGAGCCGCCGGGAGCCGTCGAGCCGCCGGGAGCCGTCGCGTCGCAGCCCCCACCCGGTGCCGGGCCGGAGCCGGGAACCGTCCTCGGGCGAGCGCCGTCCGCCCCACCGGGTGTCCTCGTCGGCGACGGGGACGCGCTGCTGCGCCGGGTGGCCGGGGACGCCCGCACGGTCAGCCACGCGCTCGACGACGCCTGGCGGGCCGCCGACCGGCTCCGCGTCCGGCGGCGACGGGGTTCCGACGGTCGGCCGGTACGCCGCCCGGTCGCCCGGGACGTGGTCGAGCACGACGGCGAACTGGTGCTCGCCCGTACCGCCATCGGGGCCCGCCCCGACCCGGCCCTGTCGCTCCGGGTGGCCGCCGCCGCGGCCACCACCCGGCTGCCGATCGCGCGCGCCACCTGCGAGTGGCTCGCCGCCTACTGCCCGCCGCTGCCGTCACCCTGGCCGGCGGAGGCCCGCGCCGCGCTGGTCACCCTGCTCGGGGCCGGTCCGGGCCTGGTCGCCGCGTGGGAGACCTGCGACCGGTACGGGCTGGTCGACGCCTGGCTGCCCGAGTGGCCCCGGCTGCGCAGCCTGCCGCAGCACAACCCGGTGCACCGGTACACCGTGGACCGGCACCTGGTGCAGGCCGCCGCCGAGGCGAGCCGGTTCGCCCGCGAGGTCGACCGTCCCGACCTGCTGCTGCTCGGCGCGTTCCTGCACGACATCGGCAAGGGGCTGCCCGACGCCTCCGGGGCCGTCGCCGACCACAGTGTGCTCGGCGTGCCGCTGGCCGAGGCGGTGGCGACCCGGGTCGGGCTGCCCCCGGCCGAGGTGGCCCTGATCGGCACGCTGGTCCGGCTGCACCTGCTCCTGCCGGACGTGGCCACCCGGCGGGACCTGGACGACCCGGTGACCATCACCCGGGTCGCCGAGGCGGTCGGCGACATCGTCACCCTCGACCTGCTGCACGCCCTGGTCCGGGCGGACGCCGCGGCCACCGGGCCGGCCGCCTGGTCGGGCTGGAAGGGGCGGCTCGTCGCCGACCTCGTCCGCCGGGTCCGTACCGCGCTGGACACCGGTGCCCTGCCCGCGCCACCCGCTCCGGACCCGGCGCTGCTGGCGGGGCCGCTGCCGGTCGTGCACCTGACCGACGACACGGTGGCGGTGGCCGCGGCGGACCGGCGCGGTCTGCTCGCGACGGTGGCCGGCTGCCTGGCCCTGCACCGGCTGGAGGTGGTCGCCGCCGACGCCGCCACGGTCGACGGGCGGGCCCTGGTCACCTGCCGGGTGCAGCCCCGCTACGGGCTGCCGCCGGACCCGCTCGCGCTCACCGCCGACCTGCGCCGCGCGGTGGCCGGTGACGTCTCGGTCACCCAGCGACTGCGCGGACGGGCCCTGACCGCGCGGGACGGCGGGGCCGCTCCCCGGGTGGTCTGGCACCGCGACGCGGCCACCGACGCCGTGGTGCTGGAACTGCGGGCGGCCGACGCCGCCGGACTGCTCTACCGGGTGACCAGCGCGTTGGACGCGGCGGGCGTCGAGGTGCGGGCGGCCCGCATCTCCACCCTCGGTGGGGACGTGGTGGACGCGTTCTACCTGGTCGGCGGCGGCCCGGACGAGGACGCCCGCCCCTTCCTGGAAGCCGCCGTGCTGGCCGCCGTGTGAGTGTGGGTGGTAGCAGGGTTCGGTGGTAGCAGGGGACCCTTGTTACCGCATTTTGGTGAGGAAGGGCCCCCTGCAACCACCTCGGCGCGGGCGTTCCCGTGCCCGGCCGGGAGCGGGGGCACGGGCGGCGGGCTACCCTAACGGTGGCCGGACCGTGTTCCCCGGCCGCGTCGTGCCCGCCGTAACACTGACAAACGGGATGTTCGCGTGTTTGACACCTTGAGTGACCGCCTCTCCGGGATCTTCACCAAGCTCCGCGGCAAGGGTCGGCTCACCGACGCCGACATCGACGCCACCGCGCGCGAGATCCGGCTGGCGCTGCTGGAGGCCGACGTCGCGCTGCCGGTGGTCAAGGGCTTCATCGCGAACGTCAAGGAGCGGGCGCGCGGCGTCGAGGTCTCCCAGGCGCTCAACCCGGCCCAGCAGATCGTCAAGATCGTCAACGAGGAGCTGATCGCCGTTCTCGGGGGCGAGGGGCGGCGACTCCAGTTCGCCAAGCAGCCGCCGACCGTGATCATGCTCGCCGGTCTCCAGGGTTCCGGCAAGACCACCCTCGCCGGCAAGCTGGCCCGCTGGCTCAAGGCCCAGGGGCACCAGCCGCTGCTGGTCGCCGCCGACCTCCAGCGTCCGAACGCCGTCGGGCAGCTCCAGGTCCTCGGTGGCCGGGCCGGCGTCGAGGTGTACGCCCCGGAGCCCGGCAACGGCACCGGTGACCCGGTGCAGGTGGCGCGGGCGTCGATCGAGCACGCCCGCCGGGCCGCCCGGGACGTCGTCATCGTCGACACCGCCGGCCGGCTCGGCATCGACGCCGAGATGATGCAGCAGGCCGCCGACATCCGCGACGCGGTCGACCCCGACGAGGTCATCTTCGTCATCGACGCGATGGTCGGTCAGGACGCCGTCCGCACCGCCGAGGCGTTCCGCGACGGCGTCGGCATCACCGGTGTGGTGCTGTCGAAGCTCGACGGCGACGCCCGTGGTGGTGCCGCGCTGTCGGTCCGGGAGGTCACCGGGCAACCGATCCTGTTCGCCTCGACCGGCGAGAAGCTGGAGGACTTCGACGTCTTCCACCCGGACCGGATGGCCAGCCGGATCCTCGGCATGGGCGACGTCCTCACTCTGATCGAGCAGGCCGAGCAGGCCTTCGACTCCGATCAGAAGGAGAAGATGACCGCCAAGCTGATGGGCGGCGAGCAGTTCACCCTGGAGGACTTCCTCGACCAGCTCATCGCGGTCCGGCGGATGGGCCCGATCGCCAACGTGCTGGCCATGATGCCCGGCATGGGGCAGATGAAGGACCAGCTCGCCGAGCTGGACGACAAGCACTTCGACCGGGTCACCGCGATCATCCGGTCGATGACCCCGGGCGAGCGCACCAACCCGAAGATCATCAACGGCTCCCGGCGGGCGCGGATCGCCAACGGTTCCGGGGTCACCGTGATGGACGTCAACCAGCTGCTCAACCGCTTCGCCGACGCGCAGAAGATGATGAAGCAGATGGGCGGCATGATGGGGCTGCCGGGCGCGGGTCGCCGCAAGGCCACCAAGAGCCCGAAGAACAAGCGCAAGGGCACCAAGGGTGGCGGCCGGCCGCGTACCGGAGCCGGCGCCGGCATGCCCGGTGGCTTCCCGGGCGGTGTGCCGCAGCTCCCGCCGGGGCTGAACCCGAACGACCTGGGTGGGCAGCAGGGTCTCCCGCCGGGATTCAAGCTTCCGAAGATCGACTTCAACAAGCTGGGCAAGGGCGGCGGCGCGCAGGGTTGAGCCCCGCGTCGACGACCTCGGTCGTCGTCGGCCGACCGTGGGCGACGAGGGGCCTGCCGTCGTGGACCGCCCGGCGGTGGGCGGTGCCGGAGCAGGGGTTTGATCCGGTACGACGCGGGGCCCGGCCGGGAACGGCCGGGCCCCGCGCTGTGCTACCGGTCAGACGCCGAGATCCGGGCGGTTGGTCACCCGGAGGGCGTTGACGATCGGCTGGCCGTAGCCGGCGTGCGTGACGAACCGGACGTTGAGCTGCCCGTCGGTCACCTGCACGGTGAACGTGCGGCTGAGCGCGGCGAAGCTGCCGACCTCACCGGCCACGTCCAGGGATGGCAGGACCTCCTGGCCCTCCAGCAGCACGTCGAAGACGCGCTTGTCCGGCCGCTGGCTGCGCACCTCGGCGAAGTCCAGCTCGACGGTGTACCAGCCGTCGGCGAGCCCGTCGACCCGGTACTCGTGCATGCCCTCACGCTGGTCGGCGAAGCGGGCGGAGTCGTTCGTACCGGTGATCGTCGTGGTGGTGTACCGACGGCTGGAGGTGCCGACGTACCCGGCCTTGCCGGCGGCGTACGCCTGGTCGGGCGACCAGGTCTGCCCCTCGACGTCGGTCCGGCCGGCGGTGCCACCGGCGTCGATCGCCAGCGTGTAGCTCGGCACGACCAGGGTGACCGGTACGACGATCACCGGCTTCCGGCCGCTGGCCGAGCTGATCTGCACCTTGGCCTGGTGGTGGCTGCCCGGGGCCAGTCCGGCGGTCCGGGTCACCACACCGACCGTGTGCCGGGCGCCGGCCGCCATCGTGGTGGTCGTGCCGGACAGCTCCAGCCAGCCGATGTCCGCCGGCAGGCCGTCGGAGTCCAGCTCCGTCACGGTGACGTCGGTGCCGAGCGCGCCCGTGTTGCTCAGCGCGATCGACCGGCCGCGGGTCTGCTCGGCCGGGGCGGTCACCACGAGGCTGGTGACGTTGGCGCCGATCCGGGCGGTGCGCAGCGCCGCCGACCGGACCTCCGAGCCGCCGGCGGCCAGGGTGACCGTGGCGGCGGCGGTCTCGTAGTTCTCCGACGCGAGCCCCAGCGCGACCGCACCGGTCGGCGCCTGGAGCAGGTACCGGCCGTTGGCGTCCGAGGTGTCGCTGAGCGTCACGTCGCCGACCGTGGCGCTGACCGTGGCCCCGGCCACCGGCAGCCCGTCGTTGGCGTCGGTGACCACGCCGGAGACCACGCCGGTGCGGGTGGTACGGAAGGCGATGGCGGTGCCGTCGGCGATCGCGCCGCTGTTGAACGAGTAGAGGAAGCCGGCGGTGCCGTTCTCGTTCTCCAGGCCGATGGTGGCCCCGGTGCCGGTCTCCGCGCCGGTGCCGTCGACGTCCTGGTAGCGGTAGACGACCGAACCGTCCTCACCGATCGTGGCGCTGAACGTCAGCCGCTGGCTGCGGTCGGCGTAGATCGCCACGTTGCGCCACTCCACCGTGAAGCTGCGGCGCGGGGCGCTGCCGGTGATCGTGGTGTAGATGCCCGAGTCGGCCTCGACGTAGAGGTCGTCCCAGAACGGGAAGAGGGCGAGGTTCGGGGTGCCCGCGGTCGGGATCGTGGTGTTGGTGCGGTTGGTGGTGGCGGTGCCGAAGCCCAGCACGCCGTTGCTGCTCACCCAGGCGTCCTTGTACGACTTGCCGTACAGCGGCACCCGGAACGGCAGGGCCACCGGGGCAGTCCGGTCGTCGCCGGTGATGTTCAGCAGCTGGGTGCCCGGGACGAAGCTGCCCCCGGCCGCGCCGCAGGCGTACCCGAAGGTGTCCACCCGGTCGGGCAGGGTGACGTCCAGGTCGGTGTCGGCGTTGACCGTCGCCGGCTGGGTGACCGCGTCCGCGCACCGGTACGCGTGCGTGAAGCGGACGTCGTACTTGCCCTGCGGGACGGTGACCGAGTAGTTGCCCTGCGCGTCCGCGGTGGCGGTGAGCGGGGTGTTCAGCACGCTGACGGTGGCGCCCGCGGCCGGTCCGGCGGAGGTGCTCACCGTGCCGCTGAGCGTGGCCGAGGGGGCCTGCTCGACGACGATGTCCTTGGTGACCGTCTGGTTCTCGGTGACCGTCAGCTGCCCGGTGGCGGTGAGGTAACCGAACTTGCTGACCGTGAGGGTGTAGTCGCCGACCATGAGCCGGTCGAACCCGTACGAGCCGTCGGCCGCGGTGGCGCCGGTGCGGGTCATCGGGCCCGTCACGGTCACGGTGGCCCCGGCCAGCGGCGCGCCGCCGGAGGTGACGTGGCCGTTCGCGGTGCCGAGCGCGCCGCGCGGGGTGGCGTCCACCGCCGCGTACGCGTCGAGCCGGCCCTCGCCGAAGACGTTGTTCTTCTCGACGGTGCCGCCGCAGGTGAGCGCGTCCACGTTGATGGCGGTCTGGTCCAGGATGGCCCGGGTCGCGGCGACGTCCCCGTGGATGGCGGGGGAGGCCGACCACATCAGCGCCACCGTGGCGGCGGTGTGCGGCGAGGCCATCGAGGTGCCGCTGAACGACCCGTACCCGGTACGGGTGGACGAGCGGACGTTCGCACCCGGGGCGGCGATGTTCGGCTTGATCTCGCCGTTCTCGCCGGTGCCCCGGCTGGAGAAGCTGGCGATCGCGTTGTTCACGTCGAACGCGCCGGAGCTGTAGCTGATCGAGTACATCCCGGGGCTGCCGGAGGTGTTGCAGCCCGGCCCGCTGTTGCCGTTGGAGAACGCCGGGAAGATGCCGGCGGCCACCCAGGCCGAGACGGTCTCGGCGTACCACGGGTCGTAGGTGGTGTTGCCCCACGAGTTGTTGATGACGTCCGGCGCGAGGTCCGGGCGGGGGTTCTGGCCGTTGATGTCGGTGGGGGCGAGCATCCACTGCCCGGAGGCGAGCAGCGAGGTCCGGGAGCAGGAGCTGGACTCGCAGCCCTTGGCGGCGATCCACTTCGCGTTCGGGGCGACGCCGACGACGTTCTCGCCGTCCAGGCCGACCATGCTGCCCATGGTGTGGCTGCCGTGGTCGTTGTTGTCGCAGGGCTCGTCGGCGCTGCACGCGCCGGACGGGTCGTACCAGCTGTAGTTGTGGTCGTAGGTGCCGTCGGCCTTACGGCCCCGGTAGCTGGCGTTGAGCGCGGGGTGCAGGTAGTTGACCCCGGTGTCGATGCCGCCGATGACGACGCCCTCGCCCCGGACACCCAGCTCGTTCCAGACCCGGGGAGCGCTGATCCGGTCGATGTTCCACTCGACGCCGTTCACCGTGGCGACGGTCTGGCCGGGGAGCGGCTCGGGGATGGTCACCGGGTCGTCGGCGACGATCTCACGGACCTCACCACGTGTGGCAAGCTCATCGAGGAGCTTGGCGTCGCCGGTGACCTTGATGGTGTTGACCAGCCAGAAGGGCGTGAACTCGGCCCCCCGCTTGGTCAGCAGGCCGCGGAGTCCGGCCTGGCTGCGCTCGGCGTGGGCGGTCTTGGCGCGCAGCACGGCGGAGCCCTTCTCCGCCTTGGTACGCAGCTTCGACGTGCTGGTCAGGTCGGCCGAGCTGTCGAGGAAGACCCAAAAGGTCGACTTGCCGGTGCTGGCGATCCGGTTGGTGACCTTCTTGTCGACCTTGGCGGCCACCGCCTGAGCGGCGGCGGCCTGGTCCGGCGCGGCCGAGGCGGACTGCCCGACGGCACCGACGGGAATGGTCAGGCCGACCGCGAGGCCGAGCGCTGCCACACGCCATCTTCGTGGTGACACGGTTGTGACGCTCCTTTGTGAGGCGAGGCGGAACTCCCGGTGCCCCGGGACCCATCGGAGCATCCTGATGCCGAGCGGCCCCGACATCAAGACAGGCTTAAATCTATAAATCTGTCAATCGACCGTTCGTGTCGCCGTGGGTGTTGGTTTCGTTACCGTTCCGCCGGAGGTGTGGGGGAGGCTGCCGGGCCCGTCCCGGTCCACCGGCCCTCGGCGCGGCCGGGAAGAATGGGTCGCGACCGCCGGCTACCGGCTGAGACGGAGGACGAATGGCCTGGCACGTACGCGGCGTGGTGCTCCCGGACGACGAGGAGCGCGACCTGTGGCTGGTGGGGGACCGGGTGACCTTTGAACCGGTCGCCGGCGCGGAGACGATCGCCGACGGCGGATGGATCCTGCCCGGCCTGGTCGACGCGCACTGCCACATCGGCATCGCCCGGGGTGGCGCGCCGGTCGGCTCGTTGAAGCAGGCGCGAAACCTGGCCGTCGTCGACCGGGACGCCGGGGTGCTGGCCATCCGGGACGCCGGTTCGCCGTATCCGTACCCGGAACTCGACGACGACCCCGACGTGCCGCGACTGGCCCGCGCCGGCCGGCACATCGCCCCACCCCGACGCTACCTGCGCGACATCGGGGTGGAGGTGCCGGCGGCGGAGGTCGTCGCCACGGTGGCCGCGCAGGCCCGCGCCGGCAACGGCTGGGTCAAGCTGGTCGGCGACTGGATCGACCGGGGGGTCGGGGACCTCGCGCCGGCCTGGGACGCGACGACCATGACCGCGGCGGTCGAGGCCGCACACGCCGCCGGGGTACGCGCCGCGGTGCACACCTTCTCCGAGGAGGCCGTCGCGATCATGGTGCGGGCCGGGGTGGACTCGGTGGAGCACGGCACCGGCCTGCGCGTCGACCTGGTCGACGAGATGGCCCGACGGGGGACCGCCCTGGTGCCCACCATGATCAATATTCAGACCTTCGGCCGGATCGCCGACCAGGCCCGGGAGAAGTTCCCCGGGTACGCCGACCACATGCTCGCCCTCCGGGACGGCTTCCCCGACGTGGTCCGCGCCGCGTACGAGGCCGGTGTGCCGATCTACGTCGGCACCGACGCGGGCGGTGGCATCGACCACGGGCTGGCCGCCGACGAGATGCTGCTGCTGCACGAGCGGGCCGGCATGACCCCGGCGGACGTGCTCGCCGCCGCCTCCTGGGGCGGGCGCGCCTGGCTCGGCTTCGGGGGGCTCACCGAGGGCGGCCCCGCCGACCTCGTCGTCTACCCCGAGGATCCGCGCCGGGACCTGCGCGTCGTGCGCGCCCCCTCCCGCGTCGTCCTCCGGGGCCGCCCGCTCCGCTGACCTCCTCGCGGCGCGGGCCTCAGGTCCGCACCCGGGTGGCCAGGCCCGACTCGCGCAGGTGACTGCGCTGCCCGTCGGCCATGATGACCTCCACGACGATCAGGGCGAAGGAGACGGCCGCCAGCATGCCCAGCGCGCCGATCGCCGGCATCTGCCGTGCGAGGGGGACGAGGGCGACCAGCACCAGCACGGCGATCACCCGGGTCCAGATGATCGTCCTGATCGCGCGGGCGGTCCGTAGCTGGTAGCCGACGTTGGCCAGGAGCTCCTCGGTGGCCGTACGCGTCCCCTCGACCACCCGGCGCCGGCCGAGCAGGCTGTCGACGGCGTCGCGGAGCAGGACGCGTACCGGCGTGTGCCCTCTGGTCTTCCCCCGGTCACCTCCGGCTGTCGCTCGGTCTTCCGTCACCGGGCCAGTCTGGCAGGTTGCCCGACCCGGAATGGTCTGCTTCGTGCCGTTAGGCCCGGTCCGGTCGGCCGGACGCGACGACCGCCCGGTCCGGTCGGCCGGACGCGACGACCGCCCGGTCCGGACGGCCGGACGCGACGACCGCCCGGTCCGGCGATCAGGGCGTCGGCGGGGCGACCCGCCGGGGAGGGGCGCCGGCGACGTCCTGACCGGCCAGCGGGGTGGCGGTGGCGGCGGAAAGGAGGTGGAGGGTGAGGTTCGTCAGGTGCCGCGCGGTCCGGTCGGGGGGTGCCTGCGGCAGCACGATGTGGCTGACCACCAGGCGGACGACCGCGTCGGCGGCGAAGGCCAGGGCCGTCGGGTCGGCCTCCGGCAGCCGGTGACCGGTCCACTCCAGCAACGCGCCTGTCGCCTCGTCGAGCACCAGCTCGGCCCGCGTGGTCAGGTACGGCAGCAGCGCGTCCGAGCCGCCCCGGGCGCTGGTCAGGATCGCCTTGATCAACGGATTGCCGGCCGCCTCGGTGAGGGTGTGCGCGATCGCCGCGTACGCCCCGGCCCGTACGTCGTCGCCGTGCCGGCGCAGCACCGCCCGGACGTCCGCGACGAACCGGTCGACCTCCCGCCGGGCGAGCGCCTCGGCCAGCCCCGCCTTGCTGCCGAACTCGTTGTAGACGGTCTGCCGACTGACCCCGGCCGCGCCCGCGACACCGCCCATGCGGACGCCGTCCCAGCCGACGGCGACGGCCTGCGCGCGGGCGGCGTCGACGATCGTGTCGCGCAGCCGCTGCCGCGCGGTGTCCCGGATCCCGTCCATCCGGCCGAAGTCTACGGTGACCGCCGTGCCCGGTCGGGTGGTCGCGGTGGGGGTTTGGTGGTTGCAGGGGACCATTCCTCGACAGGAAGCGGTAGCAGGGGGCCCCTGCAGGGCAGGGCAGGGCGGGGCAGGGCAGGGCAGGGCAGCGGCGGCGCGGGCGATCTGTCAGCCGAGCCAGCGGGCCATCAGCAGGGTGGCGTCGTCAGCCAACTCGTCGTTCTGGTAATCGAGGATGGCGTGCACCAGCCGGCGGATGGTCTCCGGCGCGGGCAGACCGTCGGCCAGGGCCCGGACGGTGAAGTCGACCAGCCGGTCCACGCCGAACGGCTCACCGTCGGCCGACCGCGCCTCGGTGATGCCGTCGGTGTAGAGCAGCACGTCGTCGCCGGGTTGCAGGTCCTCCTCGATCACCCGCGGGGGTTGCAGGTCGCCCAGGGTCATCGGCAGCGCGGTCGGCGTCGGCAGGATCCGCACCATCCTGCCGCCGCGCAGCACCAGCCCGCTCGGATGCCCGGCCGAGATGGCCCGGAGCCGACCGGTGGCCTGGTCCAGTTCCACCAGGATCGCCGTGATCATCCCGGCCCGGTCGTAGGCGCGGACAGCCCGGTCGATGTGGTGGTACGTCTCGACCAGCGGCAGTGCGCCGCGACGGGCATTGCGGTACGCGGCCAGCGCGATCGAGGCGAGCACCGCGGCCCGCAGTCCGCCCTGGGAGCCGTGGCCGACCGCGTCGAAGAGCGCCAGGTGGGCCAGGTCGCCGTTGACGGAGTAGTCGAAGGCGTCGCCGCCCACCTCGTAGCAGGGTTCCAGCAGTCCGCTGACCACCAGACGTTCGGTGGCGAAGGTGAGCGGCGGTAGCTGGCCGCGCAGCAGCTCGGCGGGGAGTTGCATCGGCGCCCGTCGCCGGACCAGTTCCAGGGTGTCGCCGTACAGGCCCCGGGTGACCACCAGTTCGGCCAGCAGGGCGGCCAGGACCCGTAGGTCGTCGCGGCGCTCCGCGTCGTAGCCGTCGGCACTGACCACCTCCAGCACCCCGAGCCGCTCGGCGCCGTCGAGGACGGGTGTCCAGAGCGACACCCCCTCCGCACCGGGGACCTCGTGGTCGGTCAGCGTGCTGAACGTCCGTCCGGCGATGGTGCCGGAGATCCTCACCGGTTGGCGGGCCGGGGCGAGTGTGCCGGTGAGCGGCACCAGCCACCGTTGCTGGTGGTCGACGAGGTAGAGCAGCACCGCGCTCGCGTCCAGCAGCGGTGCGACCCGCATCGCCAGGTCCGGCAGGTCCTCCGGGCGGGCGCGGTGCGACGCGTGCAGCACCCGGCGTAGTGCCTCGGCAAGGTCCACCGTCCGCCTCTCCGTTCTCCAAGCCGCCCGCCGGGTCGTTCGTCCCGGTCGCCGGGGGACCGGGAGGCGGGTGGTGCGGTCCGACAGGCCGGGGACGACCACCCCATGATGGCAGAGCCGCCTCCCGCCGGGCCCGGGGCGCAGGACCCGCCGCGTCCGGTCGCGGCCGCTGCTGGCCGGGCGCATAGGATGTCCGGTCATGGCACGCGTGCTCACTCCCCGCGCGGAGGACTTCCCCCGCTGGTACCAGGACCTGATCGCCAAGGCGAAGCTCGCCGACAACGGGCCGGTGCGGGGCACCATGGTCATCCGACCGGCCGGCTACGCCATCTGGGAACGGATGCAGGCCGAGATGGACGCCCGGATCAAGGACGCCGGGGCGGAGAACGCGTACTTCCCGCTCTTCATCCCGGAGAGCTACCTCAAGCGGGAGGCCGAGCACGTCGAGGGCTTCTCGCCCGAGCTGGCGGTGGTCACCCACGGCGGTGGCAAGCAGCTCGCCGAGCCGGTCGTGGTCCGGCCGACCAGCGAGACGGTCATCGGCGAGTTCATGGCCAAGTGGGTGGACTCCTACCGCGACCTCCCGCTGCTGCTCAACCAGTGGGCCAACGTGGTCCGCTGGGAGCTGCGCCCCCGGATCTTCCTGCGCACCAGCGAGTTCCTCTGGCAGGAGGGGCACACCGCGCACGCGACCCGCTCCGACGCCCGCGCCTACGCCCGCAGGATCCTGCACGAGGCGTACGAGGACCTGATGGTCAACGTGCTGGCCATCCCGGTGCAGGTGGGCCTGAAGACGGCCCGGGAGCGGTTCGCCGGGGCGACCGCCACCTACACCCTCGAAGGCATGATGGGCGACGGCAAGGCGCTCCAGCTCGGCACCAGCCACGAACTGGGGCAGAACTTCGCCAAGGCGTTCGACATCACCTACTCTTCCGCCGAGGGCGGCCGGGAGCACGCCTGGACGACCTCCTGGGGCACCTCGACCCGGATGCTCGGCGGCCTGATCATGTGCCACGGCGACGACAACGGCCTGCGGGTCCCGCCGAAGCTCGCGCCGATCCAGGTGTACGTGATGGTGGTCAAGGACGGCGAGGGCCCTGGCGGCCCTGCCGAGGCGGCGCGGAAGCTCTCCGACGCGCTGCGTGACGCCGGGGTGCGGGTCGCGCTCGACGACCGCACCGACACCCCGTTCGGCCGCCGGGCCGTCGACGCCGAGCTGCGCGGCTATCCGGTACGCGTCGAGGTCGGCCCCCGCGACCTGGCCGCCGGCAACGCGGTGCTGGTCCGTCGTACGGACGGTTCGAAGACCCCGGTGCCGGTGGCCGACGTGGTCGACGCGGTGCTCGCCGCGCTGACCGCCGACCAGCGGGCGCTGTACGACCAGGCGCTGGCCCACCGCGAGTCCCGGACCCGGGAGGTGGCCACCCTGGCCGAGGCGATCGAGGCCGCCGCCACCGGCTGGGCCCGGGTGCCGTGGTCGGCGGTGGGTGTCGCGGGCGAGGCCGAGGCGAACGCCCAGGGCGTGACGGTGCGGTGCCTGCTGCGGGCCGACGGTTCCGTGCCGGACTCGGAGGACGAGGCTGACCTGGTCGCCATCCTCGCTCGGGCGTACTGACACAGGTGGTGTGCAGGGGACCCCTGTCACCGCCTCGTGCGGAGCAGGGGTCCCCTGCACACGAACGGGGGAGGGCGCGGTAAACGGAACGGGGGGAGGGCGCGGGTGCGGTTCGAGCCGGGGCGACTGATCGTGCACCGGAACGTGCGGCGGGGCCGGATCGGCTGGGTACGGCCGGCCCGGGTGGTCAGCGACGACGATCGCGGCCTGCTGATCTGGATCGCCCGGGACTCCCCGGTCGCCAGCGAGGTCAGCGCCGACGGCCGGGGCATGCGGGCGATGCCGTTCGCCGAGTGGGTGACCTCCCCGTCGTACGGGCTGGCGAAGAGCCGCTGGAACGGCCCGCCGCTGCTGAAGTTCCTACCCGCCGGGGCCGCCCACTCGGTCTGGTGGTTCTCCGACGAGGACGGGCATTTCGCCAACTGGTACGTCAACCTGGAGGAACCGGGCGTCCGCTGGGACGACGGCGACCTCGCCGGGATCGACATGGTCGACCAGGACCTCGACGTGGTCGTCCGGCCGGACCTGAGCTGGCAGTGGAAGGACGAGGAGGAGTTCGCCGAGCGGCTCGCCCTCGCCGAGCACTACTGGGTGGCCGACGAGGCCGCGGTCCGGGCCGAGGGGCGGCGGGTGATCGCGCTCGCCGAGGCGGGAGAGTTCCCCTTCGACGGCACCTGGTGCGACTTCACCCCACCGCCGGACTGGGCGCCCCCGCCGGTCCTGCCGCCGGGCTGGGACCGCCCACCCGTGCGCTGAGTCGACCCGGTGCGAGGGATCGGCGCGGAATCTGGCAGAATGGCTGGCTGGTATCCGGCGCGTGTCCGGCGCCCTCTAACCCGAGCATGCCGCCAGTCCACCGAGCAGTCCCCGGCCCATCCCCACTGTGCCGGTCGGCTCTCACCCGCCGCACCGCCCGTTCGGGCCGGTGAGAATCGCAACAGGAGCGAAAACACTGTGGCCGTAAAGATCCGGCTCCTGCGGATGGGCAAGATCCGCAACCCGCAGTACCGCATCGTCGTCGCCGACTCGCGCACCAAGCGTGACGGTCGCGCGATCGAGTTCGTCGGGATCTACCAGCCGAAGGAGGACCCTTCGGTCATCGAGGTCAAGTCGGACCGGGTCCAGTACTGGCTGTCCGTCGGCGCCCAGCCGAGCGAGGCGGTGCAGCGCCTGCTGGAGCTGACCGGCGACTGGCAGAAGTTCAAGGGCCTGCCGGCCCCACCGCCGCTGAAGGTCGCCGCCGAGCGGGTCAACCGCCAGGAGGCGTACGAGGCCGAGGCGAAGGCCGCGGCCGGTCTGACCGACGCCCCGGCCAAGCCGGCGAAGAAGGCCGAGAAGGCCGAGAAGGCCGAGAAGAACGAGGCGCCGAAGGCTGAGGCGCCGGCCGCTGCGGACTCCGGCGAGCAGGCCTGACATGGCGATCCGTCCGGCCCTGGAGCACCTGGTCAAGGGGATCGTCGACCACCCGGACGACGTGCGCGTCCGGTTGGTGGATTCCCATCGGGGCAAGCGGCTCGAAGTCCGCGTGCACCCGGAGGACCTCGGCACGGTGATCGGGCGGTCCGGCCGGACCGCCAAGGCGCTGCGCCAGGTGATCGGCTCCATCGGCGGGCGCGGGGTCCGCGTCGACATCGTCGATTCGTACTGATGCTTCTCGTCGTCGGCAGGATCGGTAAGCCGCACGGTGTCCGCGGTGAGGTCACCGTGGAGGTGCGGACCGACGAGCCCGAATCACGGTTCGCCCCCGGCTCGGTGTTGACCACCGAACCGGGGGCGAAGCCCGCGAACCCGGCACCCGGCCCGGGTGTCCCCTACCAGGTGCCCGACCGGCTGACCGTCGAGTCCGCCCGCTGGCACCAGGGGCACCTGCTGGTCGCCTTCGAGGGCGTACTCGACCGCGACGTCGCCGAGGCGCTGCGCGGCACGCTGCTCGTCGTGGACAGCGCCGGGGTCGCACCGCCGGAGGACCCGGAGGAGTTCCACGACCACCAGCTCGTCGGGCTGGCCGTGGTCACCCCGGCCGGTGAGCACCTGGGCGAGGTGGCCCGCATCGACCACGCGCCCGCCTCCGACCTGCTGGTGCTGCGTCGCCCCGAGGGGCGTACCGCGCTGATCCCGTTCGTCCGGGCGATCGTGCCCGAGGTCGACCTGGCCGGCGGACGCGTCGTCGTCGACCCGCCGGGCGGGCTGCTCGACCTGTGACATCGGCTCCACCCGTGACACCCGCAGGAGCGACCCCCGCATGCGCGTCGACGTCGTGTCGATCTTTCCGGAGTACCTCGCCCCGCTCGACCTGTCGCTGATCGGCAGGGCCCGGGCCCGGGGCATGCTCCAGTTGGCCGTACACGATCTGCGGACCTGGACCCACGACGTGCACCGCACCGTCGACGACACGCCCTACGGTGGCGGCCCCGGCATGGTGATGCGCCCGGAGCCCTGGGGTGAGGCGCTCGACGCGCTGGCCCCGGCGCAGGCCCCGCCGCCCCGGCTGCTGGTCCCCTCCCCGGCCGGGGCCCGGTTCACCCAGGCGATGGCGCACGAGCTGGCCGCCGAGGAGCACCTCCTCTTCGCCTGCGGCCGGTACGAGGGCATCGACCAGCGGGTGCTGGACCACGCCGCCACCCGGATGCCGGTCACCGAGGTGTCCCTCGGTGACTACGTCCTCTTCGGTGGCGAGGTGGCGGTGCTGGTGATCCTGGAGTCGGTCACCCGGCTGCTGCCCGGCGTGCTCGGCAATGCCGGCTCGCTGGACGAGGAGTCGCATGCGCACGGGTTGCTGGAGGCGCCGGTCTACACCAAGCCGCCGAGCTGGCGGGGCCACGACGTACCGGAGATCCTCCGCTCGGGCGACCACGGCCGGATCGCCCGGTGGCGGCGGGACGAGGCGTTGCGCCGGACCGCGGAACGCCGGCCGGACATGCTGGCCGCGCTCGGCGACCTCGACCGGCGGGACCGGGCGGCGCTGGAGCGGGCCGGGTTTCCGGCGCCGGACCGGGATATGGCAGAGTAGAGGGGTTGCCGTTTCCGCTCGCGCCGTGGGCGGAAACGAGGATCCCCGACCGGGGTCGTCACCACCGGCCACCACCCGAGGATCAGAATCACCCGTTCGCGTGCCGAGCATCGGTGCGCCGTGAGCCTTACGAGGTTGCAGCGATGAACATCCTGGACGCCCTTGACGCCCAGTCGAAGCGGACCGACCTCCCCGACTTCCGCGCCGGTGACACCGTCAAGGTGCACGCGCGGGTCGTCGAGGGTAACCGGTCCCGTGTGCAGATCTTCCAGGGCGTGGTCATCCGCCGCCAGGGTGACGGCCTGCGGGAGACCTTCTCCGTCCGTAAGATCAGCTTCGGCGTCGGTGTCGAGCGGACGTACCCGATCAACAGCCCGGCGATCGACCGCATCGAGATCGTGACCCGTGGTGACGTCCGCCGGGCCAAGCTCTACTACCTGCGCGAGCTGCGGGGCAAGAAGGCCAAGATCAAGGAGAAGCGCGAGAAGCAGCCCAGCTGATCTCGCCGCCACGCCGGCCGGCACGCCGGACGTCCCTCGAACCGGGCGCACTACTCTGGTCGGGCGGGCGCAGCAGTGCCGACGGATCGTCCACCGCCCGTGGAGCCTCGACGAGGCTCGGCGGGCGGTAGTCGTTTGCGCGTGAGGCGGGAGTGGGCGTGGTGCAACCGGTGGACGAGGACGGCGCGGTCGACCCGTGGCGGCGTCGGTCCCGGCGGCCCCGTCGTCAGATGCCGCTCTGGCAGGAACTGCCGCTGCTGCTGATCGTCGCCTTCTGCCTCGCCGTGCTGATCCGGACGTTCCTGCTCCAGGCGTTCTTCATCCCGTCCGGCTCGATGGAGGACACCCTGCTGGTCGGGGACCGGGTGCTGGTCAACAAGGTCGTCTACGACGTCCGTGACCCGGCCCGGGGCGAGGTGGTGGTCTTCCGGGGCACCGACCGGTGGGCACCGCAGGTGGACGGGGTGCCGGAGCCGGGATTCCTGGCGAAGCTCGGTCAGACCCTCGGTGACCTGGTCGGGGTGAGCCGCCCCGGCGAGAAGGACTTCATCAAGCGGGTGATCGGGATCCCCGGGGACCGGGTCGCCTGCTGCGACGCCCAGGGCCGGGTCACCGTGAACGGCGCCGCGCTCGACGAGTCGTACGTGCTCCGCGACTCCCCGCTGGACCTGCCGCCCGACGCCCGGGAGTGCCGGTCCCGCCGGTTCGACGAGGTGGTCGTCCCACCCGGACAGATCTTCGTGTTGGGCGACCACCGGATGGTCTCGCAGGACGCCCGCTGCCAGGGGCCGGTGCCGATCGAGAACGTGGTGGGCCGGGCGTTCCTGGTCGTCTGGCCGTCCTCCCGCTGGTCGTCGCTGCCGGTGCCGGAGACGTTCGCCGAGGTCGACGCCGTGGTGGCCGCGCCCGCGCCAGCCGCGCCGGCCCCGGTGCCCCAGGTGGTGCCGCTCGCCCCGCTGGTCGGTGCGGGCTGGCTTGTCGCGCGTTCCGGTCGATCGATACGCGCCGGGCGACGTAGGCTCCACTCGTGATTGACGAGCAGACCGACAAGCCCCGCAATTCCTTCTGGAAGGAGTTGCCGGTCCTCCTGGGCGTGGCGATCCTGGTCGCGGTGCTGGTGCGCGCCTTCGTGTTGCAGACCTTCTTCATCCCCTCGCCGTCGATGGAGAACACTCTCCAGATCGACGACCGGGTGCTGGTCAACAAGTTGGTCTACGACTTCCGCTCCCCGGAACGGGGCGAGGTGATCGTCTTCAAGGCGCCGACCGAGTGGAGCGGCAACCCGGACGGCGAGGACTACATCAAGCGCGTGATCGGCGTCGGGGGCGACCGTGTGGTCTGCTGCGACGAACAGGATCGGCTGATGATCAACGGTAGGTCGCTGGACGAGCCGTACGTCTACTCCGTGGACGGGCGGCGGGACAAGCCTGCGGACCAGGAGTTCGACGTCACCATCCCCAAGGGGCGGCTCTGGGTGATGGGTGACCACCGGGCAGCCTCCGGCGACTCGCTGGAACACTGGGAACGGCTCCAGGACGTCGAGCGGGCCACCATCCCCGTCGACGACGTGGTGGGGCGGGCCTTCACCGTCTTCTGGCCGGTGAGCCGGGCCACCTGGCTGTCGGTGCCGAGCGGCTTCGAGGACATCCCGAACCCCTGACGTCCGTCGTGTCGCGTCCCGGTCGCCCTGGGCGGGCCCCAGGGTGGCCGCGCCGGCCCGGGGCCGGTCTGGCAGGCTGGAGAGGTGACTGCCCCCACCCCCCGGCGCGCGGCGCGTGTCCTGCTGGTCGACGCGGCCGGGCGGGTCCTGCTGTTCCACGCCACCGACCCGGGCCGGCCCGACTTCCGGTACTGGTTCACGCCGGGCGGCGGCCTGGACCCCGGCGAGGAGCCCGCCACCGGCGCGGCCCGGGAACTGGCCGAGGAGACCGGGCTCCGGTTGGCCCCCGCCGACCTGGGGCCGCCGGTCTGGCAGGAGACGGTCGAGTTCCCGTTCGACGGGGTGTGGTACCGCCAGGAGCAGGAGTTCTTCCTGGTGCGCGTGCCCACCTGGGAGGTGGACACCACGGGCTTCGACGACATCGAGCGGGCCAGCGTCACCGGGCACCGCTGGTGGCGACGGGACGAACTGGCGGCCACCACCGAGCGGTACTACCCGGTGGACCTGCCAGCGGTGCTGACCCGGGTGCTGGGAGGTGAGGCGGGGTGCTGACGCCACCACGTACCGTCGTCCGCCGCGACGCCGGGCTCTACGCCCTCGAACGGGCGCTGCAACGCCGGGGCTTCCGGCACGTCGCGGGCGCGGACGAGGCCGGCCGGGGGGCCTGCGCCGGACCGCTGGTGGCCGCCGCGGCGCTGCTGCCCGAGGGCCGGCGGGGCGAGATCGACGGGTTGGCCGACTCGAAGCTGCTCACCCCGGCCAGCCGGGAACGGGTGTACGAGGAGGTGGTCGCCCGGGCCCTGGCGTACGCGGTGGTGGTGATCCCGGCGGACGAGGTCGACGCGCGGGGCCTGCACGTGTGCAACCTGGCCGCGATGCGCCGCGCGCTCGCCTCGCTCACCACCCGGCCGGAGTACGTGCTGACCGACGGTTTCCCCGTCGACGGTCTGGAGGTGCCGGGGCTGGCGGTCTGGAAGGGCGACCGGGTCGCGGCGTGCGTCGCGGCGGCGAGCGTGCTCGCCAAGGTCACCCGGGACCGGCTCATGGTGGAGTTGGACGGCCGGTACCCGGGGTACGGGTTCGCCGAACACAAGGGGTACATCACCGCGGAGCACACCGCCGCGCTGCGGGAGCACGGGCCGTGCGCGGAGCACCGATTCTCGTACGTCAACGTGGCGGCGGTGTCGGGCCGGGACGGGCGTCCGCCCCGCTCCCGACGACCCGTCGTCGCCGACGGCCACGAGCCGATGGAGCGTTCGGGGCGGTCAGGGGGTACCGTCGGCGTGGCGTTGGGCGAGCAGCCTCGACCGCCGGCACCGGTGGGGGAAGATGTGGTCATGGAGGGCGGAGTGCGATGAGCGCGGAAGATCTCGAGAAGTACGAGACCGAGATGGAGCTTCAGCTCTACCGGGAGTACCGCGACATTGTCCGCCAGTTCTCCTACGTGGTGGAGACCGAACGTCGGTTTTACCTGGCCAACCAGGTCGACCTGCACGTGCGCAACTCCGACGGCGAGGTCTACTTCGAGGTCGAGATGCACGACGCCTGGGTGTGGGACATGTACCGCCCTGCCCGGTTCGTCAAGAACGTCCGGGTGATGACGTTCAAGGACGTCAACGTGGAGGAGTTGGAGAAGCCGGACATCTCCCTTCCCGCCGACTCCGGCTTCGGCAGCTGACCCCACCCACCCGATCCCCGACCGTCCGCCCACCGCCCTCGGCAGCCCGTCCGGTGTGGTCGCCACCGGCAGGCCGCGCCGCTGCCCGGTACCGTGACCCGGGCGTCCTCGCCGGCCCGGAGCACCTCACCCTGTTCGACGGCGCGGCGTTCCACAGTGGTCAGTGGGCGCTTGCGGTGCGTCGCTCGGCCGGCGGACCCCGACACCGGTCAGGTCACCGGACGAACTCGAACATGCTCACCCCGGGCGGCAGCGGGCGGGGCGGCCCGGTGTGACGGTGCGTCCCCACCGCGCTGGGGAACGTCGGGCCGGTGAGGGACAGCAACGCGAACCCCTCCTCGGCGAACCAGTCGCAGATCGCCGGGACGAGATCCGGCGCGTTCCGGTGCCGGGTCCAGACGACGGTGCCGCCGGTCGCGCAGAGCGGCCCGCAGTGTCGGACCACCGCTCGGACGTCGGCGTCGGTCATGTTGCCGAAGAGGCCGCAGACCAGGACGATCTCGGCCGGTACGAGGTCCGCCCAGACGTCGGTACGCGCGGCGTCGTCCCGTACCACCTCGACCCGGGTGAGCCCGGCGGCCCGGACGGCTTCGGCAGCCAGTTCGGCGTTCCGCGGATCCAGCTCGACCAGCCGGGCCGTGACGTCCGCCCGCCGGGGATGCTCCGCCAGTACGGGGATCAGGTCCCGGCCCTGCCCGGCGCAGAGGCTGAGCGCCCGCAGCGGACCGGCGGGTGCACGGTCGAGGGCCGCGCCGACCTGCCGCCGCACCTCGGTGAGCCGATGGGACAGCGGGGAGTCCGGGTCGTCGTAGTCGGCGTGCCAGGCGTGCCAGTCGCGGTCCATCGAGCCAGCGTAGAGACTCCGGGACGCCGGCCGCGCCGACGGCCGGGCATAGCAGATCGTCGGCGGGCGTGGGTGCTCGTCCACAGGGCGACACCCCGTCCACAGGTGACCATCTGCCGGTGGCGTCGAGCGACCGTGGCGGGCACGCTGCGGAGTGTGACAGGCATGACGCGATGGCCCCGGGCGTGGACCCGGGCCCTGCCGGTGGCCCCGCTGGTGGCGTTGACCCTGGCCGTGGTCCAGGGTTCGTCGGGGGCGTCGGTCGAGTTGGCCGGCCACGGTGCCCATACGGTCGGCCCGGCCCCGGCCGCCGGGAAGCCCGTAGCGCCGCCGGTGCCCGCCCCGCCGCGACCGTTTCCGGGGCAGGGCTTCCGGTGGCCGCTGGACGATCCGTCCCCGCCGGTCCGCGACTTCGACCCACCGCCCCGACCCTGGCTGCCCGGCCACCGGGGTGTCGACCTGCCCGCCCCGGCCGACGCCCCGGTCCGCGCGGCAGGCGCCGGGGTGGTGCTCTTCGCGGGCATGGTCGCCGGCCGACCCGTGATCACCGTGGGGCACACCGGGGGGCTGCGCACCACCTACGAGCCGGTCCGACCGTCGGTACGCGTCGGCACCCGGGTCGTCGCCGGCACACCGCTGGGGGAACTGTCGCCGGGGCACGCCGGATGTCCGGTGCCGGCCTGCCTGCACTGGGGCCTGCGCCGGGGCGAGGACTACCTCGACCCGTTCGCCCTGCTCGGGCCGGTCCCGGTGCGGCTGCTGCCCCGTGTCGACCCACCGGTCCCCGGCTCCGTCGTCCCGGTGACCCGGCGTTTCCGTCGTTCCCTCGTTCCGGCGACCCGGCGACCCGGCGTTTCCGTCGTCCCCGCGACGTGTCGTTCCGGTCCCGTGGGGGCCGGGCCGGGTCAGCGCTGGGCGAGCAGGGGCGGCAGGCGTACCGCGAGGCGCTCGTACTCCTCGGCGCTGTTGTAGACCTGGCCGCAGAGGCGCAACCAGCCGCGACCGCCCCACGCCGCCACAGCGACCTCGGTGGCGAGCCGGTCGGCGATCCGGTCCCGCAGCGCCTTCGCCGCCTCGATGGTGGTGGCCGTCCCGGGCGACAGCGGGACGAGTCGCATCGCCACCGCCGGTCCGCCGGGGTCCGGCAGGTGGGTCGGCGCCACGCCGAGGGCGTCCCCGACCACCCGCTGGCCGTACGCCGCGAGAGCGGCATTGTGGTCACGCACCCGGGCCACGCCGAGGCTGCGGAGGGCGTAGAGCCCGGTCGGCGCGGCGAGCCAACTGGTGTAGTCCAGGGTGGCCTGCCACTCCACCCGCGCCGGATAGCCGTTCTCCTGCTCCCAGGAGACCGTCAGGGGCTCGATGCGTTCCCGCCACGGCGGGCGTACCGCCAGCAGGGCGGTGCCGCGCGGGGCGTACCCCCACTTGTGGAGGTTGCCGACCCAGAAGTCGGCACCGATGCTCTCCACGCTGACCGGCAGCATGCCGGGCACGTGCGCGGCGTCGACCAGCACCGGCACCCCCTGCTCACGGGCGACGCCGACGATGGCCGCGACCGGGAACAGGCGGGCGGTGGCCGAGCTGACCTGATCGACCACGAGCAACCGGGTCCGGCCCGGCCGCAACCCCGTGCGGACGGCCTCCACGATCTCCTCGTCGGTGGCACCGAGCGGCACCGGGAGGACCCGGGACGAGGCCCCGGTCCGCCGGCACTCCCGGTGCACCGAGAGGACGACCGCCCCGTAGCAGTGGTCGGTCATCAGCACCTCGTCACCGGGGCGCAGGCCGAGCGACTGGAGCACGACGGCGACCCCGGTGGTGGTGTTGCCGACCAGCGCGCTGCCCTCCGGGTCGGCGCCGAGGAAATCGGCGAGGTGCCGTCGGGCGTGCGAGATCCGCTCGACCAGTCCGCGCGAGAAGAAGCGGTGCGGATTCGCCTCCATCTCGTCCCGCAGCCGCTGCTGGGCGCGTTGCACCGGGAGGGGGACGGCACCGAACGCGCCATGGTTGAGATGGCAGACCGCCGGGTCGAGGGAGAACAGCATCCGGGCACCGGGCAGCGGGGTGGGGGGCTGCGGGACGGTCACCGGATGATCGTAGCCCGGGTCCGGTCCGGGATTCGGGGTTCACCGCAGGGGCGGGCCGGTCGGTGCGCTCCGTCGACGGGGGCACATCCGGCGGCCGGGCGGTCAGGCGCGCGGGTGGGCCTGCCGGTAGGCGGCGCGGAGGCGCTCCACCGAGACGTGCGTGTAGATCTGCGTGCTCGCCAGCGAGGAGTGGCCCAGGAGCTCCTGCACCGCGCGCAGGTCCGCGCCCCCCTCCAACAGGTGGGTGGCAGCCGAGTGGCGCAGGTCGTGCGGGCTGGTGTGGGGCAGCCCGGCGGCGTCGGCGTGGCCGGTGACGATCCGCCGGGCGGTGGTGGGGTGCAGCCGTCCGCCCCGTGCGCCGAGCAGCAGGGCGTCTCCGCAGCCGGGCCGGGCCAGCACGGGTCGCCCGCGTCGTAACCACTCGTCGACGGCGCGCTGGGCCGGGAGTCCGTACGGTACGGACCGTTCCCGGCCGCCCTTGCCGAGAACCCGGATCAGCCGGCGGCCGTGGTCGACGTCGCCGGTGTCCAGGCCGCACGCCTCGCTGATCCGCACTCCGGTGGCGTAGAGCAGTTCCAGCAGGGCGCGGTCGCGCAGCAGGACGGCTTCGTCGTTGCCGCCGTTCCCGCGGTTCCCGTTGTCTCGGCCGTTCCGGCCGTCCGCGCTGTCCGCGTTGTTCCCGCCACCTCCGTCAGGCTGATGTCCGGCCGCTCCGGGCGGCGGTGCCGTCCCGGGCGTGGGGAGGGAGGTTCCCACCGGGTGCCGTGTGGTGGCGGTGCCGGCCGGGGCGGGGTCGCAACGGGTGCGGGCCGCGTCGAGCAGCGCGGCGGCCTCGTCGACCCGGAGCACCGTGGGCAGTTCGCGCTGCGCCCGGGGACTGGCCAACGTGGCCGCCACGTCGGTCGGCAGCAGGCCGGACCGGTGCGCCCAGGCGCTGAACGTCCGTGCCGACGCGGCGCGGCGGGCCAGCGAGCTGCGGGCCGCCCCCATCGTCCGCTGCTTCGCCAGCCAGCTGCGCAGCACCGTCAGGTCCACGTCGGCCGGGACCCGGCCGCCCATCCGGACGGTGTGGTCGAACAACGAGACCAGGTCGGCGACGTACGCCCGGACGGTGTGCGGCGAGCGGTCGCGTACCTGGGCCAGGTGCCGGGCGAACTCGTCGACCGCGTCGCGCAGCGGCGGGGGCAGCGCCTCGTGCAGGGCGCGGGTGCCGTCGTCGGCGCGGCTCACCGGTGTCCCGCCGTCCGGTGCGGGGCGCGACCGCCACTCCCGGGGCCGCGCACCGGGTCACCGGGGCGCCGACGCGCCGGCCACGCCGGGATGTGGTTGTCCCCCTGCACCGGTTCAGCTTACGGTCGACGGTAGGCGGGTGGCAGCGCGGCGGACCCGCCGGCCCCGAGCGCGCGGTGCGTCGCCGAAGCGGCGTTCCCGCTCGTGGGGCCGTCCCGGCTCGCCGGTGGCGTGGTCGTCGTGCCCGACGTCCGTCCGTCGAGGTGGAGCCGGTCCGGTACGGGGTCAGGCAGACGTCGACGGGCGGAGGCGGCCGGATGGGTTTGGATGTCGTGCTCTACCGGGTGGTCCGGTCCGCCGGTGCGGCCCGCCGTTCCTCCTTCGTGCCGGTCGAGGTGGTGGACGACTCCGACGACGTGTTGCTGGGTCTGCTCACCCGGGTGCGTGGCGGCGGACGCACCCCGTTGCTGGACCGGTTCGACCCGGCCGGGGAACTCGTCGTGAGCGCCCCGGAGGCACCCCGTCTCCTGGCCGAGTTGCGCTGCCTCGCCGAGTCCGCTGCCTCCCCGGCGGAGATGGCGCGGCTACGGAGCCTGGCGGCCCTCACCCGTCGGTGCATGCGGGGCCACGACGTGGAGATCCGGTTGGAGGGGGACTGACCCCCGTTCCACCGCCTGCTCGGGCGTTCCCCGGTGTCGCGGGCTCCCTCCGGCGCGGCGGGATCGCATACCCACCGTCCCGGCGCACCACCAGGCCCAGTTCCTCGAGCAGGGCGAGCTTGCGCAACGCCGTCCGGATGTCGAGCCCGGCCCGGGCGGCGAGCACGTCCGGGCCCACCACACCCCGGCGGGGCAGCGACTCCCGCAGCAGCGCCGCCTCGTCGTCGAGCTGGTCGCCGGGACGGTCCGGTCCCCGGGCCGGGGGAGCGAGGTCGGCGCCGATCCGCCCGACCTCCTCGAGCACGTGGGGCACACCGGTGACCAGGCGGGTGTCCCCGTACTCGCGGAGCATCTCGTGTGCTCCGACCGACATCGCCGAGGTGACCGGGCCGGGCACCACCATCGACGGACGGCCGATGCCGAGTGCCCGGCGCATGGTCTGCGTCGCCCCGCTGCGGGCCGACGCCTCCACCAGCACGCTGCCCAGGGTGACCCCGGCGATCACCCGGTTGCGGATCAGGAACCGGGGACGCAGCGGCTCGGCGCCCGGCATCCACTCGCTGACCAGCAGGCCGGTCTCGGCGATCCGGTCGAAGAGGGCACTGTTGCCCATCGGGTACGGGCGATCCACCCCGCAGGCGAGCACCGCCACCGTCACACCACCAGCGCTGAGCGCACCCCGATGCGCGGCGGCGTCGATGCCGAACGCCCCACCGGAGACCACCGTCCACTCCCGGTCGGCGAGGCCGTAGCCGATCTCGGTGGCCACGTGCACCCCGTACGACGTGGCGGCCCGCGCGCCGACGACCGCCACCGACCGGTCCAGCGCCTCGTCGAGCGGCCATCCACCGCGTACCCAGAAGCACAGCGGCGGAGCGGTCTCGGTGTCCACCCGTCGGGTGGCACCGGGAAGCACCAGCCGGTGCAGGTCACCGACCCGGACCGGCCACTCGGAATCGGCCGGGGTGATTAGGCGTGCCCCCAACCGTTCGGCACGCGCCATCGCCTCCGCGGACACCGCCCGCGGATCGGCGGATCCGATCCGGGCGGCCACGGCGCAGCGCAGGCGATCCTCCGGCGCGCCCCCGTCCAGCAGCAGGTCGAGCGTGGCGACCGGACCGAGCCTGGTGACCAGGCGGTGCACCGCCCAGCTGCCCGGCTCGACGAGCCAGGTCAGGGCGATCCGGGCCAGCCGGTCGGCGTGGTCCTGGTCGGTCATCACTCTTCTCCCGTCCGGAGGCCGATCGCCTCCCACACGTCGTCCCGACCCGGACGGGCCCGACCGTCCAGGTCGGCGATGCTCCAGGCCAGAGCGAGCCTATAGTCAGGGCGGAACTGGACAGCGCGACCGACCGCCGGACTACAACTGGCGACGGTCGTTCCACCCTCCACAGATAGGGCCTGGTCATGACCATCTCTGCTGTCCGTCCCGTCCGCTCGACGGACAGCCTCATCGACGCCCCGACGATCCCCGGTCAGCGTCCGGCCGTCGAGCAGTTCTCCCCGCTGAACCTGGCGTACCGCTCCCGGAGCACGTCCCTGGCCGTCGAGCTGGGCCGCCGGGCGTGGGACCTGATCCGCACCAGCCCGGCCCCGCTGAGCGACGCGCAGCTCGCCGCCCGCCTCGACGCCACCGCCGACGAGGTCAACGACGCCGTCTCCGCGTTCCTGGCCACTCAGCCCGCCCCGCCGTCGTCCGACGTGCTCGACCTGGGCCGCCGGGTGGAGACGCTGATGAACACCACCGATCTGACCGCCGACGAGATTGCCGCCCGGGTGGGCCGTCCCGCCGATGAGGCGTTCGACGCCCTGCTGGACCTGATCTGCTGGCAGGAGGGCGCGCTGAACCTGGTGCGCGGGTGGGAGCGCAAGCCGGCCCCGTCCGTCGACTGGTTCGGCCGTCCGGTCACCGCTGTCTGCTCGGTGGCGTGGTGCGACGGCCAGTGCGTGTGCGGCGGCCCGGCCGAGCTGGGGCACTCCCGGAAGCTGTTCGAGGACCAGGTGCGCGACGGCTGCCACATCGGCCAGTACCGCCGGTTGATGGCGATGATCCAGCAGACGGAGTCTCCGGAGCTGCCGGGCGGGTTCGACGACACGACCGTCTACGTGACGACCGGCGACACGGACGCGTACGGCGTCGACCTGGACCTCGACGAGGCGGAGGCGTTCGCCCTGTCGATCCTGGCCGGTGTCCGGGCGGCCCGTGCCCGCACCACCGGGCAGTCCGCGCCGGCCGGCACCGCCTACCGGGTGGACGTGTTCACCGCCGACGACGTCCTCATGACGTCCCGCACCGTCACCGCGGCCGACGACCGGTCCGCCGAGGTGGCCGCGCGCCGGCTCGTCGACGAGCTGGGCGGCGCGGTCATGGCGGCGGTGTTCACCGCCAGCTTGGTCTACGTCGGCACCGTCACCGCCTGACGGGTACGCGCTCACCGCGTACCCCTGCCCGGTGGGGGTGTCATCAGTAGTGACACCCCCACCCCGGGCTCCCCTCTCCCCCTTGTTCTCCACCCCTCGCGTGAGGAGGTGCCCGTCGTGGGTGCCCGAATCGACCGCCTGGTGAAGCGGACGGTGCTGATCTGCGCCGTTCTGGCCGGGCTCGCTTTCCACCACAACCACGTGACGTACCCGTGCGGCGACCAGCTCGGCGCCGGCGGCATGTGCGTCCCGATCTCCCAGGAGTGGACCCGATGAACGACACGACCACCGACCCGCGCCGGAAGGCGTTCGACCTGGCCGCCGCCGGCATCGCCGCCGGCTTGCCCGTCCCGCTGTACGTGCGGGTCGCCGCTCACGACGGGCCGCTGCCCGCTGGCCTCACCCTCCAGTGCGGCGACGACGACACCGACACCGTCGACCGGTGGGCGGCCTGGCTCGGCCTGCCCCGCCCCGCCCTCGTCGACCGCCCGCTGGACGGCAGCGGCGGCCGGTGGTTCCAGCCGTACCAGTCGGCGGGATGGAACCACCCGGTGACCGGGGGGCACACGCGGGTCGTCTCCTACTGCGACGTGCCGGCCCCGGCCGACGCCGAGCGGCCGGCGGTGACCCGATGAACAACAACCCGACGATGGGCGCCGCGGGTGCCCCGCTGGACCTTGGCGACGGGCTCACCGTTGACCTGATGGAGAAGACTCCCGGACGGCCGGTGGTTCTGGTCGAGCAGTGGCCCCAGCAGTCCGACCCGGCGCCGGCGGACCCCGACGTGGCGCTGATCCTGTCGCCGTACCGGGCGGCGGTCCTGGGCGGCACCCTGACGCACCTGGACGCGTTGACCCGGGCGGCCCGCCTGGAGCGGGCGGTGATGGACATGGCGGCCCGGTACGGCCTGTCGTGCATGGACCAGGGCCTGTCCGACCCGGGCACGCCGGAGTGCGACCGGGCGGACCGGGCGGCGGCCCGCCAGTTCCGGGCCCTGTCGCGGCTGACGATGGCGCTGCGTGCGGTGGCCGTCGAGGTGGCGGGGGGTGCGGCATGAACCCGCTTCTGTTGATCCTGCTCGGCGGCCCGGTCGCCATCGGCGGTCCGGTGGCCGTGGCGGTGGCCCTGTGCGAGCGGCACGCCAACCAGTCCGCCGCCGCGATCCGCGAGCACTTCGGCCTCGAGGTCGTCGACCAGGTCGACGAGGGCGTACACGGTGTGGACACCCCCACCGCGCCCCGACCGGTGAAGGTGGTGGCCCGGTGACCGCCCCGACGATCAACGGCACCCGCTACCCGCAGCCGGTGGAGGACCTGCTGCCGGCAGCCCGGAAGCTGGCCGACGAGCTGGGCGACGTGCCGTCGCGGAACCGGCTGATGCGGGAATTCCGGATCGGTGCGCCGAAGGCCGACGAGCTACGTACCCGGCTCATCGAGGAGAAGGCCCAGGAGATCGGCACCCAGGAGTACGAGGAGCACCTGCGCCGCCGGCTGGCCGAGAAGTTCGACTACACGCCGCCGGACGAGCGGCCCGCCGAGCGGGAGCCGCTGCCGCACCTTCCCGGGCTCGACGGCCTGGAGATGGTGCGCGCGGCCGTCGACCTGGCCGACCGGCGGGGAGCGACGCCAACCGCCGAGCAGCTCGCGGAGGCGTTCGGCATCGACGTCGACCGCGCGGGCCTGTTGGCCAGCCTGGCGGAGGTGGCCCGCCAGCGTCGCGCCGCTGGTCTCCCGGTCGACCTCGGCGAGTCGACCGCCGAGGAGCCGCCGGTGGACCCGTGGGACTACGCGGAGCCGATCGGCCCGGAGTCGCCCGCGGAGTACCACGAGCGGGCGCGGGAGGACATCCACGGGAGGCTGGAGGAGGCCAAGCAGGCGGGCCGGCTGACCGGGTTCGGCATCCACCCGGACCGCCCCGGACCGACCGGGGCGGACCCGACCGGCGACGTACCCGGGTACGCCCCGGTGGGCGAGCCGGGTACGGACGCGGTCGACATCCCCCTCGACGACGACGCCCCGGCCACCCCGCAGCCGCCGCAGACCGCCGTCCAGACCGCCCCGGACACCCGGGTACGTATCGACACCGACCACGCTCCGGAGGTCACCGAAACGGAATCCGCCGCTGAGCCGATCGAGCAGGTGGAGACGGTCGGACACCCGGGTACGAAGATCACGAGCCGGACCGCTCGGCCGCTCCCGGTGTGGCCGGTGTGGCTGCTGATGCTGCCCGCGTTCGTCGCGGTGTGGGCCGGGTGGGTGGAGCTGGGCAAGCTCACCGGGTTCGGCCCGGTGGACCTGCTGCCCGGGTTCACCCGGGACAATGGCGAACCGCTGGCCACCCTGGACACGGCGATCACCCTGCCGATCGGCATGGAAACCTACGCCGGGTACGCCCTGTACGTGTGGCTGTCCGGGCGGACCACCGGCCGCGCCAAGCGGTTCGCCATGACGTCCGCGCTGATCGCGCTCACCCTGGGCGGCGGCGCGCAAATCACCTACCACCTGCTCACCAGGCCGGACACCGGTGCCGCCCCGTGGCAGATCACCACCGTCGTCGCCTGCCTGCCCGTGGTGGTGCTCGGCATGGGTGCCGCCTTGGGCCACCTCGTCCGTGAGGAGACCCGATGAGCGCCGTCAGCAGCCAGCACATGCACGGACACTGCGACACCTGCGGCCGGTGCGCCCAGGACGACGGCGCGTCCGGATCCCGGATCCGGTCGGTCGCCGACCGGCAGCTCCGCCGCGCCGGGTGGACCGCCGCCGGCAACCAGGTCGGCTGCCCCGACCACCCCGTCACCACCGACCAGAGCTGACCGTCCTCCGTGGCCACCGGCACCCATCACTGCCGGTGGCACGCGGAGCCGGCCAGAGCCGGACCGATACGAAAGGAGATGGCCATGGCCATCACGAGCTGCGAGAGGTGCGGAACCACGAAGTTCCGCAGCGTGTCCACCGACGCGACGGGCACCCTGGCCACCTGCAAGGACGGGCACCTGTCGTTCGACGGCTCCACCGCCACCGGCGGGGACATCAACATCGGCAGCGTCAACGTCAAGGGCGGCGCGTCCGCCATCGGCCACGGCGCGGTCGCCATCTGCCACACCGACGGCCGGAAGAAGGGGCGCCGCTGATGGCGCACCGGTGCGGACGCTGCGGCTGCATGCACTCCCAGTCTGGCGGCATCCCCGGCCGCGGCTGCCTGTCGTGCGGGTGCGCGTGCGCCCCCCTCGACGGCGGTAAGACGTGCCGCTGCTGCAAGGCCAGCGACAAGTAGCACATCGCGCGGGGCCCGGCCAGCCGGCACAGCTACGGCCGGGCCCCGCATCCCCAGCAACGAGGAGCAACCATCATGACCCAGCAGATCCCCCAGCAGCGCGACGACCGGGAGACGGTGGCGATCGAGGCCACCCGGGAAGGCGGTCCCGTTGACCCGCCCGTCACCTCGACGACGTTCGCGGACATCACCAGCCGCCGCGACGTGCGGCCCATCCTGCCGGCGGCGTTGCGGTCCCGCGCCGGGTGGGTCGGCCTGGTCGTCGACACCGCCCGCCTGGCCGTGCACGCGTCCGGGTTCCACGCCGTCCGCCTGCCGCTGTACGCCGGCCGGGCCGCCATGTACGCCCCGCGCGGTCTGTGGCGGGCCCTATACCTGCCCGTGCGGTGGGCCAGCGCCGAGGAAGGGAACTGGCACCTTCGGCAGCAGGCCGCCAACCGCAACGACCCGCAAACCTGGTTGGCCCTCGACGAGCGGCGCATGCGGCACAGCTCGTGGCGGTGGCCGGTCGTGATCACCCTCGCCTTCGCGGTCGCAGTGTCCGGCGTGACGTTCGCGTACTTCGCGCCCGGCGGGCGGTGGGTGATCGTCGGCGCGCTGTTCCTACTCGCCGGATGGATGGGACGGCCCGCCGACAAGCCGATCGTCGACCGGGTCACGTTGGGCGGGACGTACGTGCGGCTCACCGCCGACCTGACCCGCGCCGCCCTCGTCGCGTGTGGGGCCGGCATCAAGGACCCCGCCGCGGTGACGTTCCCCCGCGAGATTGCCCGCGACCCCGCCGGACGTGGCCACGTGGCCGTGATCTCGCTGCCGGCCGGGGTGGTGGCCACCGACGTCATCGACCGCCGTGACCGGCTCGCCGCCGGGTTCCGGCTTCCCGTCGACCAGGTGTGGCCCGACCCGGTGCGCGGCGAGCACCCCGGCATGCTGGAAATCTACGTGTCCGACAAGCCGGTCAGCGCGATGCGGCAACCGCCGTGGCCGCTGCTGGAGGAGGGCACCACCGACTACTTCGAGCCGTTCCCCTACGGGGCCGACGTGCGGCTCCGCCCCGTCACCTGGTCACTGGCCGAACGGAACAGCCTGTTCGGTGGGGTGCCCGGCTCCGGCAAGTCCCTCGCCGCCCGCAACGTGCTGCTGGGTGCGGTGCTCGATCCGCTGGTCATCCCCGTCATCAGCGAGCTCAAAGGCTCCGGTGACTACGACTGCTTCGAACAGCTGTGCCCGCCCGGCATGTACGTGTGCGGCGCAGACGAACGGTCCATCGCCCGCACGTTGGACATCATCGAATGGCTGTACGGGCTGTGCGAGGAACGCGGCCCCCTGGTCGCCAAGTACGCCCGCGCCGGCATGAACAGCGTGAAGAAGGTCAACCGGGCCATGGCCGAACATGACGAACGGCTCCGCCCGGTGGTGGCGATGTTCGACGAGGTACAGGAGTTCATGTCGTCGAAGCACGGCATCAAGGGGCCGGGTGCGCCGATGCTGCTGTCCACCATCAAACGGGCCCGCGCCCTCGGCATTCACGTCATCGTCGCCACCCAACGCTTCGACAAGGACTCCTTGCCGAAAGCGATTTCCAGCCTGATCACCAACCGGGCCGCCCTCGCGGTCCCGGCGCAGCCGGAAACGGACATGATCCTCGGCACGTCGGCGTACCGCACCGGGGCCCGGCCGACGGCGTTCGTGCCCGGTGAGGACTCCGGTTGGATGGTCCGCGCCGGGTTCACCGCCGGCTACGAAACCGTCCGCGCCGCGCTCGTCGACGACGACCAGGCCGCCGCCGTCTGCGCTCGTGCCCTGGCGCTGCGCTCCGGTGTCCGCCCCGAGCCGGGTCCGGTCCGCGTGCACGCCCGGAACCTGCTCGACGACGTCCGTCGGGTGTGGGACGGCAGTGAGCCGGCCCTGTGGTCGGAGCTGATCGTGCCGCGGCTACGGCACCTCGACCCCGAGGTGTACGGGGACCTGACCGTCGAGATTTTCGGCGCTCGGATGGCCGCCGCCGGGGTGCCCACCGCCGACATCGGACGCCGCATCGACGGCAAGGCCACCACCCGCAAGGGCGTCCGCCTGGCGGCCCTCGACGCCCGGATCAAGGCCGCCGAACTCGAATCGCGCTAGCACCCGGCAGGGGCTAGCGATAGCCCCACCGCTAGCCCCGCTGGCCAGCGGAAACGCGGCTAGCCCCACCAACCCACCAACCCCGAAACCCGCCCCAGGAGGGCACATGCAGGCCACGTTGACCGCTATCGCAATCGGCACCCTCGCCGCCCTCGGCTACGCCGTGTCGTGCGCCGTGTGGCCGTTCGCCCGCTGCTGGGTGTGCGACGGCAAAGCCCACCACACCCCGAAGGGCAACACCCGGATCTCCCGCCCCTGCCGCTGGTGCAAGGCCACCGGCCGGCGGTTGCGGCTCGGCCGCCGCGTCTGGAACCGCATCAGGGTCGCCCACCACAACGGCACCCGCTGACTCACAGACGCAGCGAACGGCCCGCCAGGGACGATCCTGGCGGGCCGTTGTTGTGGCAGGGCTACGGATGCCGCTCCGCGCTCTCGTGATCGGTCCACCGCGACCACTCGGGGCGGAACGTCTCGACGTAGCTGCGGCCTGTCTCGGCGCACCAGCGGCGGCGGGCGTGCAGGTGCCGGCGGAACGCCCGGATGTGCCGCCACGACGGCCACGACTCACCCGCGTGATGCGGCGGCTGCTGCTCCGACTCGTCCGCCCAGTCGGCGTACCGGAACCGCACCAGCGTCGGCGGCGGCCCGTCGCCCAGCGGAACGGGCCGCTCACGCCGCCGCATCGACGCCCCAGCGGGCCCGGTGCGCGTCACGGCGGGCGAACAGCACGTCGAGCACCCGGTAGCCGTTCTGCGCGCACCACGCCCGGGTGTCGGCCGCCGGCACGCCCTGGGCGAGCAGCCACGCCGGCATCACCGGCCGTTCGCCGTCACCGCGGCGCCTCACGCCACACCCCGAATGCCGTACGCGCCCCGGGCGGCACCACGACGCTGTGGACGCCGCAGGTGCGCCGGCTGGTCGCCTTCCTCACCCGCCGGCAGACGCAGCGACGCCGACAGCCGCGACAGAGCGATCCGCATCTGCCGGGCCTCCACGATCGCCGGGTGCACCCGCTGAGTCAGGCCCGGACCGGGAACCATCGTCCCCTCGGCGGCGACGATCGCCGCCAGGTCGTCGAGCAGGTCGACGGTACGGACCATCTCCCGCAGCAACGCCACCTCGTGTTGCTCCAGCTCGTACACGTCGAGCACCGACCGCCACAGCCTCAGCCCTGACTCCCGGGTGCCAGGGGGCGGCAGGGCGATGTCACCCTCAGTGGTTTGGTTACTGTCTGTTACTGCCACGAGCAGACTCCAATCGGACTCTCGTTCGATTCAGACCACAGCCGCACCCGAAAGCCTGGCCCCGGGGGTCCGGAGGCCGACTGGTCTTGCGTGTCGACCCCATCCCCTCACCGTGCGTCACCAGGGGGATGGTGACGCACGGTGAGGTTCGGCGCTGGTCGGTTCATCGCGCGCGATGGAATTGACCCGCTCACCGACCATCGATCCACTGACCTGCGCAAGCGTTGACGCAGCAGCGGTGACGTTGACGCCGGGCATGGGGGTCAGCGGCCGTTCACCGGGCGCGTCCGGTGCGTGCGTCGCGCCGGGCCTTGGCCTGCTGCACCCAGCTCGTGTCGTACCGCGCGGGCGCGGGGACGTCGGGGGCGTCGGCGGTGAGGATCTCGCGCCCGCGGCGGGTGTCCTCGAGGTCCTGCACGGCCGAGAAGTAGCGCAGGGCCTCGGCCTTGGTGCGCCCGGAACGCGGGTCCTGCACGTCCTGGAGGGCGGCGTGGTACCGCTGGGCCTCGGCCCGCGCCTCCTCCTCCTGCCTACGCGCCCGGGTGTCCTCGAGGTCCTGCACGGCCGAGTAGTACGACAGCGCCTCGGCCTTGGTGCGGCCGACCGCGGCACCGCCGGTGCGCCACACCTCGGCCGGGTTCACGACCGCGCCCTGCTGCTCGGCCAGCAGCATCGCCGCGCGGATGGCCTGTTCCTCGGCGGTGCCGGCGACGGCACGGCGCCGCTGGTTGTCGGCGGCGAGTTCTCGCAGGTAGTCGCGGTTGTCGGCGTCGCACCGGGCGCGCAGGGCCGGGGACATGCGGTCGTAGCTGGCACCCCAACCGCCGGGGGTGGTGATGGTGTCCATGTCTTCTCCTTGTGCCGCATCGTGTTCGGCGGGTGGCCCGGTGCGGCTCCGGGCTTCCGCCACCTTCGTGACCGTCACGGCACGAAGTCGTCTGAGAGGGCGCCCGTTCACCGGCGGGGCCCTTTGCCCCGGCCGCGTCCACGTCGACCGCGTGGGCGGGCCCTTCCCGTACCCCTCGGCCGGTCCTGTTCGGCCGTCTGCGTGGCGCTGAGCGGGCCGGGGTCGGCGGTGATCGGCTTGCAGTCGCCGCACACGCCGTACTGGTAGACGAGCGGACCGAGCTGCACCATGCCCGGGTGGATGCCGTCGCCGTGCTCGACGCCGGCGCACACCCTTCCGCAGGCGTCGCAGGTGCGGTCCCGGTCGCTGCCGCGAGGCAGGGCGGTCAGGTAGGTGCAGGCGTGGCAGACGATGAGGCCGGGTTTCCACGCGGCGGCCACCACCGGCGCGGCCGGTGCGGGTCGGGTTGGTGCCGGCACGTCGACGCCCGGCCGCCGATCCATGCGGTGACGGTGTCGAGCAGCGGCAGGCGCAGCCATCCGGGCACGTCAGCGGCGTCGAGGCCGCAAGCGTTGCTCTCCCCGAACACAGTCCGCGCGGTGTCGGTCATCAGCCGGTGGGCGTCGACGCTGGCCGCGTCGACCTGGTCGACGACGTGTACCGGGGCGTGGGCCCGAAGGTACGCGGCCAACTCGGCGTAGCGGGGGTGCAGCATCAGCGCTTCGGAGGGCCAGGGCGGGGTTCACCGGGCCAGCCCTTCGCCGAGGGACTGCCGGGCTGCCACGCGGTGAGTGCCTCGGCCCACGCCTCCGCACCTACGGCGGCGGGGCCGAGGGCGGCGACAAGGTGAAGCAGCGGGTAGGGCGAGGCGGGCCACGTTGGTGGAGGCGAGCACAGCGGCGGCGCCCCCGTGGTCCCCGCGGGCATGGCGGCGAGGCAGGCGATGACGTCGGCGTTCGCGTCGTCGAAGTCGAGCAGCGCCGGATCGATGTCGGCCGGGGCCTGGTGGGAGGGGTGAACGGTTCGTTCACCCTGGGGTGGGCGGTGCCGGCCTGGGTGAGCTGCCGGAGGTTCCACGCGGCGTCGTCGTCGGTGGGCCCGTAGGCGAACCGCCGGTCGGGATCGAACGGGAGCGCCTGGGGGCCGTCGGGGGGTGTCGATGACGGGGGTGAGGTGGCCCCATCCCTCGCCGGGTTGCCCCAGCCGACGACGGGCCAGGTGATGAGGGTGCCGCTGTCGGGGGTGGTGTAGGCGATGTGCTGGGCGCCGTGGTCGTCGTTGGGCTGGTAGGTGGTCATCGGGTTGCCTCGCAGTTCTGGTAGTGGGCGGCGGCGTCGTACGGCCAGCCGCAGTCGGGGCAGGCGGGCGGTTCCTCGGGCCACAGCGGGACCGACCCCGCCTCGCGCTCGATCGATGCCCGCTGATTTGGCAAGGGTGGCAAGGCAGAGTCTGGTGAACTCTCGCGCGTATAGGAATCTCTGTTCACCGGAACTTGCCTTGCCACCCTT